>CAZUHK010000013.1:0-32573 GCA_964620345.1 uncultured Planctomycetaceae bacterium | reverse complement strand
GTTTGGGGTTTTTCGATCCCCCAAACCGCAAACATCACGCTTGTTTAAGGGCTAGCCGAACGTTTAGCGGGCGATCGCGGATCGCCGCGCAGGAGAAGCCGTGCTGAGCAGAGTCGCCGATTCGATCTACTGGATGAGCCGCTACGTCGAGCGGGCGGAGAACATCGCGCGCCTGATCGACGTGAACACCAACCTCATCCTCGACTCGCCCGGGCCGACCAACGAACAGTGGCAACCGCTGATCATGATCACCGGCGAACACGAGCCGTACTCGGCCAGACACGATGAATACAGCCGCGACTCGGTGATCGAGTACCTCGCGTTCGACGCGACCAACCCCAACTCGATCGTCTCGGCCCTGGCCCGGGCGCGGGAGAACGCGCGGTCGGTCCGCGAGGTGATCAGCTCGGAGATGTGGGAGGCGATCAACACCTTCTACCTGATGGCCCGCGAGCCGGACGCGCGCCACCGCATGGCCCACGAGCCGCACGATTTCTGCGAAGACGTGCGCCGGCGCAGTCATCAGTTCGTCGGCGTCACCGACACGACGATGACCCACGGCGAGGGCTGGCACTTCGGCCGCCTCGGCCGCCTGCTCGAACGGGCGGACAAGACCTCGCGCATCATCGACGTGAAGTACTTCTTCCTGCTGCCGTCGGTCGACGACGTGGGCACGCCGCTGGACGATGGACAGTGGGCGGCGCTGCTGCGGTCGAGCAGCGCGTTCGAGATGTACCGCAAGAGGTACGGCCGAACGATGCCGCAACTGGTCGCGACGTTCCTGCTGCTGGACCGGCAGTTCCCGCGCTCGGTGCTCTACTGCCTGCAGAAGGGCCGCGAGTCCTTGCACGCGATCACCGGCACGCCGAGCGGTATGTACCGCAATCTCGCCGAGCAGAACCTCGGCCAGGTCGTGGCCGACCTGAGCTATTCGAGCATCGAGTCGATCATGTCCGGCGGGCTGCACGAGTTCGTCGACCACATCCAGGGCCGCATGAACCGCATCGACGACGCGATCTTTGATACCTTCTTCGCCATGCGTCCGATGAGCGGCGCGACCTATTATTGACGCAAGGAGGCGTCGGCCATGACATTCTGCCTGGGCATGAAACTCGAAGGCGGCCTGGTGGCGATCGCGGACACGCGCATCACCTCCGGCACGGAGCTGACCACCGCCCGCAAGCTGACAATCTACCAGCACGACCGGCACGCGATGTTCCTGATGACCTCGGGCCTGCGCAGCGTGCGCGACAAGGCCATCACCTACTTCGACGAGGTGATCGAGGCCTCCGACGAAAAGTTCGATAAGCTCTACAAGGCGGTCAACGCCTTCGGCCAGCAGATCCGTCGCGTCGCCGAGGAAGACCGTGCATCTCTCACCGACGCCGGCCTGAAACTCGACCTGCACTGCCTGGTCGGCGGGCAGCTCGAAAACGACCGCGAGCACAAGCTCTATCTGCTCTACCCCGCGGGCAACTGGATCGAGATCGGCACCGGCACGCCCTACCACATCATCGGCGAGTCGGGCTACGGCAAGCCGATCATCCGCCGCACGCTCGAACACACCGACTCGCTCAAGCACGCGCTGAAGGTGGGCATCCTCGCGTTCGACTCCACGCGCATCAGCGCCGCCGATGTGGACTACCCCATCGACGTGCTGGTGTACCACCGAAATACCTACGAGATGTTCGAGCACCGCTACGACGAGGCCGACCTGCGCGCCCAGCGGGAGTTCTGGCAGGAGCGGCTGCGCACCGGCGTGGAAGAGCTGCCCGACGACTGGGTCCAGAGCATCCTCCACCACCTGCCACCGGACGCCGATGTGGTCGGGCGGATTTCCGGATGAGCGGCACGATGCGGTTCCAGATCGTTCACACCACCGGCTATGCGTTCAGCCGGCCGGTGTTTCTGGAGCCGCACACGATCCGCCTGCACCCGCGGCACGACGGCTCGGTGCTCACGCGGGCGTTCGAGATGCACATCACCCCACCGCCCTCGGGCTTCACCGACCGGCTCGACGCCGAGGGCAACGTCGTCCGCGTCGCGTGGTTCGACGGGCTGACCGAATCGCTGCAAGTCGTCACGCGCCTCACCGCCGACGCGCTACGGACCAACCCGTTTGACTTTTACGTGCCCGACGCGGCCGGGCGCGTGCCGTTCGACTACCCGCCCACACCCGCGGCGATGCTGGCCCCTTACCTGACGCGCGTTGACGGCGCGGCCGACGACGATCGCGTCGCCCAACTCGCCGACGTGCTGCTGGCCGAAAGCGCTCATCGCACCTTGCCCTTTCTGATGACGCTGACCCACCGGCTCAACCAGCGGATGGCGATCGTGATTCGTCGCGAGGGCGCCCCCCACCCGCCCCTGCGGACGCTTGACTCCTGCCAAGGCGCCTGCCGGGATGTGACCGAGCTGTTTTGCGATGCGTGCCGGGCCGTGGGCATCGCCGCGCGGTTCGTCAGCGGCTACCAGGCCGGCGACCCCGACCAGGACCAGCGCGACCTGCACGCCTGGCCCGAAGCGTACATCCCCGGCGCCGGGTGGCGCGGGTTCGACCCGACGCTCGGCCTGGCCGTGGCCGATGAACACCTGCCGCTGGCCGCCACGCGCCACCCGGCCGATGCCATGCCCGTCACCGGCAGCGTCCGCGGCAACGAGGCGACGTCGCAGATGGAAAGTCACATCGAGCTGACGGCAATGCGCGACCCGATGCCCGATGCCGCGGACCAAAGCTTCGCCCAATAACCCCCATCGTGATAGGTCTCGCCCTCGCCGCCGGGGAGCGTGAGTTCATCGGCGTCGATCGTCATGCCCAGCGTGTCGGCGATCCATCTGGCCTGTTGATCGTTCTCCTGGGTCTCGATCGAACACGTGGCGTAGAGCAGCACGCCGTCGTGTGACAGCAGCGGCGCGGCCTGCTCGACGATCTGCCGCTGCAGCGCGACGACCGACGCGAGAGTGGCGGCGTTGTAGCGATACTTCGCCTCAGGCCGACGAGCGAGCACGCCGGTGTTCGAGCACGGCACGTCCAGTACGAGCAGATCGACCTGCCCGGCCAGCCGCGTCATCAACGCCGGCGGCGTCACGACCACGCGCGGCTCGTCGGCGAACGCCCGGCGGAGCGTGTCGAACCGATGCTCATCCACATCACCGGCGATGACCTTCGCCCGGGGATGCGTCGCCAGCAGTTGCCGCGTCTTGGTGCCCTTGCCGGCACAGAAGTCGACGATCGTGGTCGGCGACCGGCTGGCCGTGGCCGCCACGGCCTTGGCCGAGGTCGGATCCTGTACCCAGTGATCGCGATGCGTCGCCAGCAACTCGGCGAGTTGAGCGTGATCGCCCCGCCAGCGTTCGACCCCGGCCGGCGAATGCACGAACGTGGGCGGGTGTTCGAGCGAATGGGTGAGCAGCGCGATCGCCTGCGGTTGGTCGTAACGCGCCAGCCACGCATCGACCAACGCCTGGGCATGGCTGGTCGCCACCGAAAGGTACCGCGTCAGCCGGCGCGGCTTGAGCATCGCCTCGCGGGTGAATCGAATCTGACCGCCGCCCCACGGGATGCGGTTGTTGCGCGGCTGCCACGGCTCGTCGGGCACACGCTCGGCAACAAGGTCGGCAACCCTGCGCAGCACGGCGTTGGTCAGCCCCGCGGCGCCGCGCCGGACGCGCCGCTTGGCCTGCTCGACCGCGGTGTCCACCACCGCGTGGGCCGGCAGGCGATCCATGAACAACAGTTGCGTCGCCCCGGCCGCGAGGATCGCGCGCAACGCCGGCTCGATCCGCGGCTTTTCCAGGCAGCGGTCCAACAGATACTTGACGGTCAGCCACCGCTGCATACAGGTGCGATGAATCGCCTCGGCCAGCCGCGCATCGGCCGGCGACAGGTCGTGCGTGTTCGCGTTCACGGGGCGCGGCGTGCCACCGGCCGTGGCCGCGATGATTGCATCGACCGCCGCATCGCGCGCCGCGTTCACCGCCGCCGATTGTGGTATGCTCAAGCTCACGCGATCGATTGTAGCACCCGCCTCGACATGACCCAGATCAACGTCAAAACCGAGAACGAATCACCGCGCGGCTGGGCGTTCGCCGTCGAGCTGAGCGACAACGGCACGACCCACCAGTACGATGTGACGCTCAGTTGGTCCGATTACGACCTGTGGTCGCACGGTCGCGTCGCGCCCGAGCGCGTGGTGAAAGCCGCGTTCGAGTTTTTGCTGGACAACGAGCCGGCCTCGGCCATCATGAGCAAGTTCGATTGCGCCGTGATCCGGCGGTACTTCCCCGAGGTCGACAGCGAATTGCCCGGACGGCTGTAGTCTCCGGTCGGGCTGCGAATTCGGGGGACTCAACAGACCTGCGGGGCGTAAAGTCAGGCGCGATGGCGGGGCGCGAAGCCGCAAGCGGTTGTTCCCTATGCGCTCAGGTCGGGCATCAGTGGTTGGGTCTTGGATTCGAGCTTGAGGGGGATGACCAGTGAGAATGTCGCGCCTTGGCCCGGATCGCTTTGCAGTTCGATGCGGCCGTCGAGCAGGCGGGCCAGCTCGCGGCTGATCGCCAGGCCCAGGCCCGTGCCGGTGTGGCTGCGGGTGTGGGCCTGGTCGATCTGGCGGAACTTCTCGAAGATCGCCTCGTGCAGTTCGGCCGCGATGCCCGGCCCGGTATCGGACACGCCGATGCGCACGCCGTCGGTCTCGCCCTCGTCGTCGGTCGTCGGTTCGACGGCCATCGTGATCCGCCCGCCGGCCGGGGTGAACTTCAGCGCGTTGCTCAGGAAGTTGAACAGGATCTGCTGCACCTTTGGGGCATCGGTGTGAATCACCGGCACGTCGGCCTCGAGGTTCAGCGCCAGCTCGAGCTGCTTCTGCTCGGCTTGGGGACGCACGAGGTTCGCCAGGCCTTCGACCACGTCGGCGATGCTCGCCGGCGCCACGTGCAGCTCGATCCGCCCGGCCTCGATCTTCGCCAGGTCCAACAGCTCATTGATCAGATCCAGCAAAGCGCGACTCGACGAGATGATGTTGTGCACGTACCGCCCGCGCTTCTCGTCCAGCGGCCTGCCCCCTTGGATCGCCTCGCTGAGCAGCTCCGCGAAGCCCACGATCGAGTTCAGCGGCGTGCGCAGCTCGTGCGACACATTCGCCAGGAAGTCGGTCTTGAGCCGATTGGCCTCGAACAGCGACACGTTGGTCTCGGCCAACTCGCCGACCTTGAGGTCGAGCTGCTTGTTGAGCGAGCGTAGCTGCTCCTGGCTCTTGCGAAGGTTGGCGAGCATCTGATTGAACGCATCGGACAGTTGCTCGAACTCGTCGCCGGTGTTGATGTCGGCCCGAGTGTTCAGGTCGCCCCCGGCCACCTGCTCGGCCGTCGAGCGCAACACGCGGACCGGTCCGAGGATGATCCGGGTGGTGATGAACCAGAACACCACGATCGCCAACAGCCCCGCGAGCAGGCCGGCGATGAGGATGTACACGCGGTTGAGCAAAATCTGCCGGCTGACCATCGGCGCGTCGGTCTCGATCAATAGCGCCGCGCGCAGCGGATCGGTCACCTGGCTGGCCGACAGCTCGGCCGCGAACCCCCCGCGGGCGCGATCCAGGTTGCTCTGGCGGATCGCGCGCAGGTAGCGGTACTGCCGCGTGCCGCCGACGGTCTGCACCGTGAACGCCTCGCGGGGCGCCTCGTCGTTCGGGGCGTTCACGTCGTCGAACGCCTCCAGCGCCTCGGCGATGAACGCATCGGCCCGGGCGGCGTCGAACCGGTCGCGCTCGATCAGGATGAAGCGCGTGCCGTCGGCCCGGTCGTCGTCGGCGATCGGCTTGGGCTCGAGGATCGTCCCGCCGACCTCGATCAGCCGATGGATCCACGCGTCGGCCAGTCGGCCGGCGATCTGCTGCTGGGCCTCGTCCACCAGCTTCTGCATGCGGAACCACGGCACGGCCAGCGCGGCGGTGAGGATCACCACCACCGCCAGCCCGAACAGGAGCTGGCACTTGTTCGCGAGACTGATGCGGAGCTTGGCCATGGCGCACGCCGCGACGCGATTCGCGGTCGCCGTATTGTAAGGGTTCGACCGACCGGCCGTGTGGAGCCGGACGCCGCGGGCGTCAGACGATCGTCGCCGGCTCGGTGAGGCGGGAAGGGTAGCTCAGCCGCTGAGCGACGCGGTTGTGCTCGTCAACGACGATAACGCGGGCCTCGTGCCGATCGAGCTCGGCCGGCTCGAGCTGGGCGAACGCGCAGACGATCAAGCGATGGCCCGGCTCGGTCAGCCGCGCCGCGGCGCCGTTCACGCCGATCACCCCGCTGCCCGGCTCGCCCTCGAAAACGTAGGTCTCAAAGCGATGGCCGTTGTCGCAGTCGGCCACGAGCACCGCTTCGTTGGGCATGATGTCCGTCGCCCGCAGCAGGTCCGCGTCGATCGTGATCGAGCCGACGTAGTCCACATCACATTGCGTGACCGTGGCGCGGTGAATCTTGGCATAGAGCATCTTGCGGAGCATGTGCGGTCGCCCTGTGGTTCAGGCCACATTCTAAGCGCTGTTTGCGCCGGGGTCGAAGATCAATCCACGCTGCCGCGCTGCGAGGATCCGATGCGGGCGAACTGGCCGGGCGTGGTGCGGTTGACCCAGTCCACCACCTCGCCATCGCCCCAGAGCGTTTCCAGGTCGTAGTAGGCCCGCTGGTGAGGCGTGAACAGGTGGGCGACCACGTCGACAAAGTCCATGACGACCCAGCCCGAGCCGTCGCCAGCATCGGCGCGGAACACGCCCTGACCCTGGTCGCGGGCCAGTTCCTTCAGCCCGCCGGCCACGCTGCGGAGCTGCCGCTCGCTGGTGCCACTGGCGATGACCAGGTAGTCGGTCACCTGGCTGTGACCGCGCACGTCGATCACGATCACCTGCTCGCAGCGGCTGTCGCCCACGAGGCGCGCCGCATAGCAGGCGAAGCGTTCAGCGTCGTTGGCAAAGGTTGGGTTCGAGGGAGAAGGAGGTGTCATCGGCCCGGTGGGGCTCAAGACCCGCCGACCGCGAAGGCCGCGGCGGGCGACGCGATCAGCGGCCACCCTGGGTCGTCTTCTGCATCCGCTTTTCGCTCTTGCGCATGGCGCGGCGGCGACGCTCCGAGGGCTTCTCGTAGTACGCGTTCTTCTTCACGTCCTTGGTCAGACCCTCTTTTTCGCACATCTTCTTGAACCGGCGGAGCATCTGCTCGGCCGACTCGCCGCCGCGGGCTTTGATCCGAATCGCCATGCGTGCCTGTGACCTCCAGCAAGGGTAGTTTCGAGCGAACCCAAACAAGCCTGGCATTATGACCACGCCCCCCGGAAAAAGCAAGACCGCCCGCGGGCCGGTTGCAGCCGCCTGGTTCCGCAGATACACTTTGGGGCTTCGCTCAACGCCCAGGAAAAGGATTCGATCATGCCACGCGTTTGTGCCTTCACCGGACGCCGCACCTCCACCGGTCGCTCGCTGCGCTACCGCGGCAAGGCCAAGTACCTCGGCGGCGTGGGCAAGAAGATCACCGGCCGCACCAAGCGGAAGTTCAAGCCCAACATCCAGACCGTCACCGCCATGGTCGACGGCCGGGCCACCCGCATCAAGGTCTCCACCAAGGCGATCAAGAGCGGCCTGGTCGTCAAGCCGCCCAAACGCAAGTACGTCTACACCCAGAAGCAACAGGCCCAGCAGATCTGAGCCACGCCAAACAGCGCGATACGACAAGCCGACCGCCCGCCGCGGTCGGCTTTTTCGTTGCGCGAAGCCCAAAGCGGCCGGCGGTGCGATTCGGGTCAGTCGTAGTTGAACACGCCCTTGCGCCAGGCGTAGATGTAGGCGATGATGCTGGTGCCGATGAAGAAAAGCATACGCCCCAGGAACATCGGTCCGGCCGGGTCGTCTTCGGCGAGGTTGGGAAACACCGTCGCCCAGGGGTACAGGAAGACGATCTCGACATCGAAGACCAGGAAGGTCATCGCGACGATGTAGAAGCGGACGTTGAAGCGACGGCGGGCGGTGCCGATGGGGTTCATGCCCGATTCGTAGGTCGTGCCCTTGACCTTGCCCTCGCGCGACGGGCCGATGATCGCCGATAGCACCAGGTTGCCCAGGCCGAACGCGATGGCCATCAGCAGCAGGATGCCGATGGCGGCGTAATGCGAGACTTCCGCGAGCACGAGCATGACATGCTTCTCCGTTGAGCCGGGCATGATAACCAAACGGCGGCGACTCACAAGCCGACGCGGCCAGCGCAGCTCGAACGTCGCGGTGACCGGGGCGTGGTCGGAGCCGGCGTCGATGGAAGGGCCGGCGGAGATCATCGCGGTGCCGGGCGCCAGCCGCCGGGCCAGCGCGGCGCTGGCGAGGATGTAATCGATGCGGCTGCGGCAGTTCTTTCGATGCCCGAACAGCGTCGCCCACCATACGCGGTTGGCACGCGCCGGCCAGGCGGTATCATTCCAATCATGCCAGACTCAGACGATCACCAACTCGCTCTGCTTCGCCGGGGGACCGAAGCGATCCACTCCGAGGCGGCGCTCAAACAGAAGCTCGCCCTGGACCGGCCGCTGCGGATCAAGCTCGGCCTGGACCCCACCGCGCCGGACATCCACCTCGGCCACACCGTCGTGCTGCGAAAGGTCCGACAGTTTCAGGACATGGGCCACAACGCGGTCATCATCATCGGCGACTACACCGCGATGATCGGCGACCCGTCGGGCCGGGACACCACCCGCCCCGTGCTCAGCCCCGGGCAGGTGAAGCAAAACGCCCAGACCTACCTCGATCAGGCCGGCCTGGTGCTCGACACATCGCCGGACAAGCTGGAGATGCGGTTCAACAGCGAATGGCTGGGCGAGTTGAGCTTCGCCGATGTGCTCAAGCTCACCGGCAACATGACCGTGCAGCAGATGCTGCAGCGCGAGAACTTCAAGAACCGCATCGCCGCGGGACGCGAGATCGTCGTGACCGAGTTCCTCTACCCGCTGATGCAGGCGTACGACTCGGTGGTGATCGACGCGGACGTGGAGATCGGCGGCAGCGACCAGACGTTCAACTGCCTGGCCGGCCGCGACCTGATGGCCAAGCACGGCAAGGACCGGCAGGTCGTCATGCTCTTTCCCCTGCTGGTCGGCCTCGACGGCCAGGAGAAGATGAGCAAGTCCAAGGGCAACTACGTCGGCCTGACCGAATCGCCCGACGAGATGTTCGGCAAGGTGATGTCCATCCCCGACGACCTGATGCACAACTACTTCACCTTGCTGACCGATCTGCCGGCCGAACGGATCACATCGCTGACCGACCCGGCCCAGACGCACCCGCGCGAGGCGAAGGACACGCTGGGCCAGGCGATCGTGGAGACGTTTCACACGCTCGACGCCGCGCGGGCCGCGTCGGACGAATTCAAACGCCGCTTCGCCGAGCACCAGTTGCCCAGCGACCTGGAGACCAAAGCGGTGGCCCACGACGCGCTGCCACTGGCGAAGCTGATCGCGGAGGTGGGCTTTGCGCCGAGCAACTCCGAGGCCCGCCGACTGATCAAGCAGGGCGCGGTGACCTGGGGCGATCGCAAGATCGAAGACCCCACCGCGGAGGTGACCGTCAGCGCCGAGCCGACGCTGCTGCATGTCGGCAAGCGGCGTGTCTGCCGGGTCGTGCGCGGGTAGGGCCGCCTGCGGCTTCGCGCCATCCGACAACCCCGCCCCGACGAGCCGCGCTCACCGCGATTTTCGTCAAGCCCCAAGCGGTGCGACCGCGTATCATGGCTTTCATGCAGGCCACCGCACACGAAAGGAGTTCGTGATGCTCGCCGGGTTGATTATCGTTTCGATTGTGGCCGCCGTGTCGCTCGCCGCGGCCGCGTGGCTGTACGCGCACAGGCAGGCCGCGATGCGCGAGCGCGATCAGGTCGCGACCGACCGGGATGAGCTGGAAGCGACCAACGCACAGCACCTTCGGACCATCGATGAGTTGCGATCAAAGATTTCGGAACTCAATGGCCAGATCGGCCGCGCCGAAGAGCGGGAGAAGTCGCTGCGGGAAAGTTTCGAGCAGGCGCAGAAGCAGGCCCGTGAAACATTCGACTCGCTCGCGGCCAAAACGCTGCGGCAGACGGTGGACGACTTCCGCAAGAACGCCGAGGCGATGTTCAAGGTCGAGCAGGAGAAATCGGGGCAGCGTCTCGATGCGAACCAGAAGGCGATCGACAACCTGGTCAAGCCGGTGAAGGACTCGCTGGAGAAGTATCAGACCGCGCTGGTCGAGGCCGAGAAGGAACGGAAGCAGGCGTACGGCTCACTGTCCGAGCAGGCGCGGGCGATCGCCGACAGCCACCAGCGGCTGGATACGGCGACGCGCAACCTCGTGCAGGCCCTGCGCCGCCCCGAGGTGCGCGGCCGGTGGGGCGAATTGCAGATGGAGCGGCTTTTCGAGCTGGCCGGGATGACCGAGTACGTCGATTACGACGAGCAGGCCCGCCTCGACAGCGGTGAGGGCCAGTCACTTCGGCCGGACTTCACGATCAACCTGCCCAACGACCGCACGATCGTCGTGGACGTCAAGACCCCCATCGACGCCTACATCAGCGCGATCGAGGCCACCGACGACGCGGTGCGCGAACAACAGCTCGATCGCCACGTCAAACAGGTCAGCGAGGCGGCGAACAACCTGGCCGGCAAGAGTTACCAGCAGCACTGTGCCGGCAGCCCGGAGTTCGTGGTGATGTTCATCCCCGGCGAAAGCATGCTCTACGCCGCGGCCCAGCGCGACCCGCACCTGATCGAACGGGCGATGGACCGCAACGTCATCATCGCCACGCCCACGGTGATGATCGCCCTGCTCAAGACCGTCGCGATGGGCTGGCGCGAAAAATCGCTGGCCGAGAACGCCGAGAAGATCGCCTCGCTCGGCAAGGAACTGCACGAGCGGCTGGCGACCGTGGCCGAGCACGTGCAGACGCTGGGCAAGCGGATGGACAGCGCGGTGCAGCAATATAACCGGATGGTCGGCTCGTTCGACAGTCGCCTGCTGCCGACGGCGAGGAAGTTCACCGAACTCAAGGCCAACTCGGCCAAGCAAGCGCCCGATTCGCTCGATCCGCTGGAGATCGGCGTGCGGGACACGCAGGCCCTGCTGACCGCGGCGGAGGATCAGACCCAGCCATGAAGTTGCGATCCTCAATCGTTTTGCTTTCGCTCGCCGCGCTGGCCGCCCCGCTGGCCGCGGCCGACCTGGATCGCTTTGCATCGCGCCGCTACGTCGTGCATACCGACATGGAACGCGAGCACGCCAAGCCGATCAGCGATCATATGGACAGAGTGTTCGACGAGTACCGCCGGCGACTGGGCCGGGCGGGGTTCAAGCTGCGCCACAACGCGCCGATGAACCTGTACCTGTTCGCCACGCAGGAAAGCTACGTCGAACACCTCGCGACGCTGGGCGTCAATGCGCAGAACACCGGCGGCATGTTTTTCTGGCGCGACGGCCGCGGCGGCCTGGCGATCTGGACCGGCCGGCGAAGCCCCGCCAACTACCTTTCCACCGCTCAGCACGAGGGCTTCCACCAGTTCGCCTTCATGTCGATCGGCAACAACCTGCCCACCTGGGCCAACGAGGGCCTGGCCGAATACTTCGGCGACGCGCTGCTGGTCGACGGCCGCTTCGAGATGGGCCAGGTCAGCCCGCACCGCCTGCGCCAGCTCCGCGCGGCGATCGACGCGGGCAATGCGTTCGGCTTCGGCGAGCTGCTGAACATGAGCGGCGAGGAATGGATCAACCGCGTCAACAGCAAGGACCAGCGCACCGGGCTGATGTACACCCAATCGTGGTCGATCGTCCACTTCCTCGTGCATGGCAACGGCGGCCGATTCGAGCGGGCCTTCATGGCGTACCTGCGCGAGCTGAGCAAGGGCCGCAGCTCCGAGCAGGCCTTCGAGGCCGCGTTCGGGTCGAACGATTACCCGCCGTTTGAGAAGGCGTGGAAGCGGTACATCGCCCAACTCAACGCCGACCCGCTGACCGTCGCGGTCGAGCGGGCGACGTTCATGGCCGACGGGTTGCTCACGTTGCACCAGCGCGGCCGGGACGTGAAGGACATCGACCAACTGCGGCGCGAGCTGGCGAAGATCGACTTCCGCTACACCTTCAGTTCGCACGGCAACCGCAAGGTGCTGGCGGCGCGCGACAAGGACAACTTCCAGCCGCCCCCGGCCGATCGGCCCAGCCGCACGCCGCGGATCGAGCTTCAGGAACCGGCCGCGGCCGATCAGCCGCCGGGCCTGCGGATCACCGGCCTGAAGAACACCGTGGCCGTGCGCTGGTCGCGAAACGCCGAGGATGGATCGCTGGTTTACGAGGTCGTGCTGCAGTGACCGATGCGATCACCCTCCGCTGCCCGGCCAAGGTGAACCTGGCGCTGTCCGTCGGCGCGCCGCGCGGCGACGGCTACCACCCCATCGCCTCGTGGATGGCGGCGGTCGGCCTGTGCGATGAACTTGAGCTTCGCAAGACCACGGGTGAAAGCCGCTACACGATCGACTGGGCGGCCGATGCCCCGACACCCTCGCCGATCGACTGGCCGCTGGACAGCGACTTGATCGTCAAGGCCCATCGGCTGGTCGAGCGGCATGTCGGCCGCTCGTTGCCGGTGGCCGCGACGTTGGGCAAACGCATCCCCGTCGGCGCGGGTCTGGCCGGCGGCTCGAGCGACGGCGCGGCGATGCTGCGCGGCCTCAACGAACTGTTCGACCTCGCGCTGGACCGGGCGACGCTGGTCGAACTGGCCATGCAACTGGGCAGCGATCTGGCGTTCTTCTTCACCCCCGGCTCGGCGCTGGTCACCGGTCGCGGCGAGGGGCTGGAAAATCTGCCGCCGGCGATGAACATGCACCTGACGCTGGTCATGCCACCCTTCGGCTGCCCGACCGGCGCGGTGTACCAGGCGTTCGACGAACTGCGCCCGGACGCGGCGGTCGATCTGGCGAGCGTCCGCGCCGCGATCGCCGGCGAGGTCGATTGCTTCAACGACCTGGCCGATCCGGCCTGTCGGGTGGAGCCGCGACTGGGCGATCTGCGAAATCGCATCACTGAGATGACCGGGCGGCCGACGCACATCACCGGCAGCGGCGCCGGCTTGTTCCTCGTCGCGCGCAGCGCCGAGGACGCGGTGAACCTCGCAAGCGTGATTGCCGACAAGCTCGCTGTCGCGGCCCGGGCGGTCGCGGTCGGAGCGACCCGCTGAATCCGGCCCCCGGGCGGACTACTCGGCCTCCGCGGCCTGGCTGAGCATCTCGCGCAGGCGGTCGGCCGAGCGGTACTTCAGTTCCTGCGCCTTGTTGTAGACGAAGTGGCCCGGCGGGACGGACTGGGTGAGGAACACCCCGCCGCCGATGATGCTGCCCTTGCCGATGGTGGTTACGCCGCCGAGCAGCGTGGCGTTGGCGTAAATGATCACATCGTCCTCGACGGTCGGGTGGCGCTTCACGCCCCGGGCCGACTGCGACAGGTGCCCCGCCGGGGCGCCGATCGTCACGCCCTGGTAAAGCTTGACGCGGTTGCCGATCACCGCGGTTTCGCCGACGACGACGCCCGTGCCGTGGTCGATGAAGAACGACTCGCCGATGGTCGCGCCCGGGTGGATGTCGATGCCGGTCTTGCTGTGGGCGTGCTCGTTCATCAGCCGCGGCAGCATGGGCACGCGGTGGCCGGCCAGCTCGTGGGCCACGCGGTGCACAAAGATCGCGTAGAGCCCTGGGTAGCAGAACACCGCCTCATCGGTGTGGCGGCAGGCGGGGTCGCCGTCGTAGGCGGCCTGAACATCCAGCGCCAGCATCCGCCGAAGCTCGGGGATGCGCTCGCAGAACGCATCGGTGATCCGCATCGCCTTGCGCGTACACTGCTCGCAGGCATCGCCGTGGCCCTGCTGCTCGAGGTTTTCCGCGTAGCGCAGGGCGTGGTCGATCTGCCGCTGCATCGCCTGGCGGATCTGCTGGATCAGCTCGCCCACGTGGAAGCGGACGTTGTCGCCCGTGAGCTTGACCTCGCCGAAAAAGCCGGGAAACAGCAGCTCGCGCAACAGATCGAGCAGGCGGATGCTCTGGTCGCGGTGGGGCAGGAACGTCGCGTCGATGTGCGCGGTGCGATCGTCCGCGGCGTAGCTTTCGAGCACGGCATCGACCAGCTCGTCGAGCGTGGGCCGGGGCGCATCTTGTTCGGGAAGATCAGAACTGGACATCGCCAGCATGGTAAGCGGCGCGTCGGCGACTCGCCACAACGGCCGCTTCAAGACGCCGCGCACGAAAAAGGCCCGCGCTGGCGGGCCGTCTGCCGGTGGCTGAGAAGTTCGTGAGGAGCAGGCCGATGGTTAGTGCTCGAACCCCAATTGCAGGTGGGTGCGTTGCGGTCTGTCCGGGTCTTCCACTCGTGGGCGGCTTGACCGTCGCAGTCCGTTCACGCTCCCTTGGGGTCCGCTTATCGGTTCGAGCAAAAATCGGCATCGGCCGGCTCGAATCTCACGAACCTCTCAGCCACCGGTCGCTTTCAATTATACTCGCTCGCGCTTGGCCGAGCATTGATTTTCGGTAAAACTCGCGCCGTTGCGATCGGCCGATCCACGCAGGCCCGACAGTTGACACCATCGACCGGCAAGCGATAATGCTTAAATAGAAAGGCAGGTTCCGACATGAGATACGTCATTGTAATGCTCGGCGTGCTGGCCATGTCCGCGGTCCTGGGTGGCTGCAACGACGAGGTGACCGTCGACGAGCTGCGCTACGACATGTACGGCGACCTCAAATCGGCGGCCATGACCAAGACCGAGTATCACAGCGAATCGGGCCTGGCCATGACCATCAACATGCGCAAGATGCAGGACGACATTCACAGACTGCTGCTGCTGGACCGCGCCACGCGTGGCGGGCACCCGACCATCCAGGAATAACCGGCGGCGGCCGTCTGCTTCCATCGAACCTCACACCCCCCTTTCGTCTGATGGGGGGTTGTTTTTCATCGCCCCCCATCGACCGCCATGTTCCAGCGCCTGATCGCCGCCTTTCACCCCCAGCGCCTGCCGCTGATGACCCGGCAGTGCTACCGGCACGAGCTGGTCACCAGCTACACGCTGCCGCTGGCGGTGGCGATGATGGAGGCCGGGGTGATCGGCGTGATCGCCGAGAAAATCTTCGATGTGGGCAACATGCTGCTGGCGGTATTCAGCGCCGCGCCGATGTTCAGCAACCTCACCAGCTTGCTCTGGGCGCGCCTGGCGCGGGGCCGGCCGAAGGTGCGGGTGATCAACGCGATGCAGATCGGCGTGCTGGGGGTGCTTGTGGCCGTGGCGGTCTTGCCGATCAGCGATGCCGGCGGGTATCTGCTGGCCGCGACATACGTGATCGCCCGTTGCCTGATCGCCGGCATCATCACCGTGCGCAGCGCCGTGTGGCGGGCGAACTACCCCCGCCGCTCGCGCGGGCAGATCACCGCGCGGCTGAGCGTGGTGATGACGCTGTGCGTGCTCAGCGCGTCGCTCGCCGCCGCCCTGCTGCTCGACGCCGACCCGCGCAGCTTCCGCGTGTTCTACCCCGCCGCGGCCCTGATCGCCGCGGTCGGCGTGATCGCCTACTCCCGCGTGCGCGTCCGCCGCGAGCGCGACATGCTCGCCTTCGAACGCCGACCCGCCGTCCGGCCCACGCCCCACGGCGAGCAAGGCCCCATCTACGAATACGACCCGCAGGACACCGGTGGATTCTGGGCCGTGCTCAAGCGCGACAAGACCTTCCGCAGTTACATGACCTGGCAGTTCATGCTTGGCGCGTCAAACATGATGGTCGAGGCCCCGGTGATCAAGCTCGCCGCCGATACGTCCGACCAGGTCGGGCCGCTGCGCCTGTTCGGCGACGGTGCGATGAACGTCGGCTTCATCGTCGCGATCGGCCTGACGCAGGTGATCCCCGTCGGCCTGGCGATGCTCACCGTCGGCTGGTGGGGCAAGCTGCTGGACCGCATGCACATCGCCCACTTCCGCGCCCGCCAGGGCTGGCTGTTCGTCGTCTCGCAGGGGCTGACGGCCATCGCGGCGTGGCTGATCACCCAGGGGAACATCGGCCAGGGGCTGGGCGTCCTGGCCGCGGCGCGGCTGTTCTTGGGCATCGGCCGCGGCGGCGGCATGATCGCCTGGAACCTGGGCCACAACGACTTCGCCTCCCGTCGCATGGTCGCGGTCTACATGGGCATCCACGTGACGCTCACCGGCGTGCGCGGCGCGGTGTTCCCGTTCCTGGGCATGGCGCTGTACGCCGGCTGGGCCGACACGATCGTGCCGTTCGTCGGCTGGCGCATCGCCGGCTGGGCGGGGCTGGGCACGCCGGCGTTCGCGATCGCCGCGGCGCTGGGCACGGTCGGCGCCGTGGGCTATTACATGCTCTCGCGCAAGCTCCGCCACGCCGACGTGCCCGATGAGACCGACTGACCCGCCCGACCGGTACAACCCGCAAACGCCCCGCCGCCGTCAAGTCCGCCGCAGGGCCGGCCGATATTCCATGATGCGGAACAGGTCAATCGACCGCAGAGTCTCGCCATGGCCACGACGACCGACAACCCGCCGCGCGAATGGACGCAACTGGTGCAGACCACCGAGAAGCGCAACGGTGTGATGGAGCTGCGCGCGGACCCGGCCCACCACGACCTGCCCCCCGAGCAACGCGTCAGCCATCGCGTGCGGCTGATTCAGGTCCGGCCCGACGGCTGGATCGTCGAGCGGCCGTTCTCACTCAAAGGCGAGGGCACGATCAGCCCGGGCATGCGGTTGTGCGGCATGCTGGGGGTGGGCGCGGCACGGTGGGGGTTTGAGACCGAGGCGCTCGAGGCGATCAGGCACCAGCTCAACGCCCAGGCCAGCGTGCCGGCGCTACGGCTGGCGCCGCCGATGAACGTCCGCTCGGCCCAGCGCCGGGCGTTCTTCCGCGTGCCGATGCTCGCGGCCGAACCGGCCCGGGCGACGGTCTGGCCGCTGCTCGACATCCGCTCCGCGGTCCAGGCCGAGCGGGCCAACCTGTTCGAGCACAAGGCCGAGGGCTCAGGACAGGCGATGCCGGTGCGCAGCCCCGACCTGGGCAGCCCGATGGACGGCCGCATCCTCGACCTCAGCGCCGGCGGTCTGGCGGTGCTCGTGGGCACCGAACGCCAGCAGGAGATCGAGCCACACGAGTGCTTCTGGATCGAAATGAACCTGCCGGGCCTGGGCCTGCCCCTGCGCGCCGTGGGTCGCAAGGTCCGATGCGCCTCAGAAACACCCGAGTCGCTCACCCTGGCGATGGCGTTTACCTTCACGCACCACCGCGCGCACGAGACGTTTGTGACCGACACGCTCTGCCGCGTCGCCGCCGGCGAGCAGCGCCGGCAACTGCAGCGCCAGCGATAGCCGTCTGCTCCGGCCACCAGCCGCCGGCGCAATTCCGCTACACTCCAAGGCATGTCGCTCACGCTGACCTTGATGGGCACGGGCACCAGCGCCGGCGTGCCGATGATCGGCTGCACCTGCGCGGTGTGCACCTCGTCGGACCCCCGCGACCGCCGCGACCGCGCCGCGGCCATGGTGCAGTTCGAAGACCGCGGCACCGTCCGCACCGTGCTCATCGACACCCCGCCCGAGCTGCGCCAGCAGATCATCCGCCATCGGGTGATGCGGATCGACGGCGTGGTCTACACGCACAACCACGCCGATCACATCTTCGGCATCGACGACCTGCGCCGCTTCAACGCCGTGCAGAACCAGCCGATCAACCTCTACGCCGAAGCCGGCGTCGCCGAATGGTTGCGGACGATGTTTGCGTACATCTTCCGCCCCGAGAAGAACGTCAACCAGTCGTTCGTGCCGCGGTTGCTGCTCAACCCGATCGCCCCGGCCGAGCCGTTCGACCTGGCCGGCCTGCGGTGGACGCCGATCCGCCTGCTGCACGGTCGCCTGCCGATCGTGGGCTTCAAAGTCGGCCGCTGCGCCTACTGCACCGATGTGTCGAGCATCCCGCCCGAAAGCTACCCGCTGCTGGCCGACCTGGATGTGCTGGTGATCGACGCCCTGCGCTACCGCCACCACCCCACGCACCTGACGGTCGATCAGGCGTTGGCGATCATCGACGAGCTGCGGCCCCGCCGGGCGTACCTCACCCACATCGCCCACGACATCCGCCATGCCGACCTCGAACCCAAGCTGCCCGAGCATGTTTTCCTCGGCTACGACGGCATCACGATCGAAGTGGCGGAGTAGAATAATGCCATGTCCACCAGCTATCGGGATTACGTGATGGCCAAGGATCGCGTCGAGCAGCGGCTTCACCGCGTGACCGCTGCCCTGGACGATGCGGGCATCGGGTACGCCGTCGTTGGCGGCAACGCTGTCGCCGCGTGGGTGGCGCGGGTCGATCCGGCCGCGACACGTGCGACCAAGGATGTGGACCTGCTTGTTCGACGTGAAGATGAGCGACGGATCGCACAAGTCATGCAAAAGCTGGGCTTCGAGCGTCACGATCTGCGGCGGCTGGTGATGTTTGTCGATCCGCAGGAGCCCAGCCGACGCGCAGGCGTACACCTGGTCTGGGCCGACGAACTGGTACGCCCCTCGTACCCGGTGCCGTCGCCATCGATCCGCGAGACGGTGCGCGACCCGCACGGCTTCGCTGTGCTCGACCTGCCGGCACTGGTGCGGATGAAGCTCTCTTCGTTCCGCGACATCGATCGGGTGCATATCGCCGACCTGCTCGAGGTCGGCCTGATCGATCAGGCCATCCGCGCCGAACTGCCCATTGAGCTTCGCGACCGGCTCGACCGCGTCGAAGCCGACCGCGAGGACTGGTAAGCGTCACTCTTCTTTGCCGCCCAGCTCCATGAGCTTTCGATCGACGGCCTGCTGGTCGATGGCGTTGTCGCCGACCCCGGCCTCGGTGAGTTGCACTTCCAGCAACGCCGCGGATTCCCGCTCGATCGAGGCGGTCTGGGCCAGCAATGCACCGGCGTCTTCGCCCAGCAACGCCTCGCTCTGGATGCGGCGGGCGAGGTTGCGCACGGCCGAGTCGATCAGCACCAGCGTGTTCTGAATCTTCGCGCCGTGCCGGTCGAGCGCGACGGCCATACGGGCGATCTCCCGCAGCTCGCGCTGCAGCGTCGCCTCGGTTTGCGGCGTCGCGGCGGCGGCGAGCTGCTGACGCACCTCCGCGGCCTGGCGGGCGAGGGTCACCTGCAATTGCGGGATGTCGTGGCTGAGCTTGTGCATCAGCGCATCGCGGTCGTTCTGGAGCCGGTCACGCCGCCGCACCAGGGTGGCGGTGGCCGAGTCCTCCGGCTCGTCGTGCGTGAAGCGGCGCGTGCCGTTGAGCTGCATCGCGTAGTCGAACTTCAGCGAGCCGGGCGTGTCCTTGCCGAACAGCCCGCCGTCGACTCGGGCGATTACGTCGATCACGCGCAGCTTGGCGTACCGCACGCGCGATTCGCTCTTGAGGCGAACGGCGTAGACGTGGCCCACTTTGAGCGGCGCCCGCGGGCCATAGCCAACACGCGGAGCGGTCTTCAACTCGTTCAACTGCATCGGCCCCAGGTCGGTGATGAACCGGTGCGGGCCGCCCGCGCCGCCAAGCAGCAGCAACGCCCCATCGTCGAACCGCAGATCGCCGGCTTCGGCGGGCGTGACACGCTGGGCGGCCAGCGCATAACCGCGATCGCCGATCAACTCCGCCCGGCCCTCGACCAGGTGGCCGGGCCCGTCCGCGGCCTGGGGCAGCAGATCATCCCACGACCAGCCGAACCACGCGGCGACCAGCAACGCCACGACCAGCGCGAACACCACCCGCCCCACGCGCCAACGGCGGCGGGGGCTGGTCACCTCTTCATGCCTGATCGGCGCGGGACTCATCGGCCCGATTGTATCGCATCGCCCCGGCCCCAAGTCGCTCGCCGCGCACCGATGCACGCCACACCCCCGCGCAGCGCATCCCTGACAACTGCCGCGACGAAGTTCCGGGGGTCAGCTCCCGGGGGTGGGTTGACACGCGCCGTTGCCGCAGTCGAACTGCAACGGCACCAGGCAGATGAACTCAAGCGGCTGGTTGGCTGTGTTGCGGAACTGGTGCAGCGCGTTGGCGGGCATGAAGACGACATCGCCGGCGTGGATCTCGCGCAGCGTGTCGCCGCCGCGCACCACGCCGCGGCCGACGGTGATCATCACCTCGTGCTCGTAGGGGTGCCGGTGCTCGGGCGTGTGCCCGCCGGGCTCGACGGTGAAGTGGCGCATCGCGAAGTTGGGCGCCCCGTGCTCGCGGCCGATCAGCAGGCGGAAGGCCACGCCCTTGGCCCCGTCCATCGCCATGGGCTGGCCGGGCAGTTGTCTGGGGTTGGTGATGCGCATGGCCGACTTCCTTTATTCCCCGGCGAACCGGGCAGCATCACGCCGGCACCTTCTCCAGCAGCCGTTCGGCGATCTGGATCGCGTTGAGCGCCGCGCCTTTGCGAATCTGGTCGCCGGCGATGAACATCTCGATGCCCACCCCGCCGTCCTGGCCCAGGTCCTGACGGATGCGGCCGACCAGCACATCGTCGCCCCCGCTGGCGTCCAACGGCTCGGGGAACTTGTTCGCATCGCGGTCGTCGATCACCTTCACGCCCGGGGCGTCGGCGAGGATGTCGCGCACCCGCTTGTCGGTCATCGGCTCGCTGAACGTCAGGTTGACCGACTCGCAGTGCGCCCGCAGCACCGGCACGCGGATGCACGTGACCGAGACCTTGAAGTCCGAAACGCCGAAGATCTTGCGCGTCTCGTGGATCATCTTGGTCTCTTCGGTGTTGTAGCCGGTCTGGGGATTGATCGGCGAGTCGTGGCTGAAGAGGTTGAAAGCGTACTGCCGGCCCCAGACGTCGGTGGTCAGCGGCTTGGCCTCGACCAGCTCGCGCGCCTGGGTTTCCAGTTCGGCCATCGCCGCCGCGCCGGCGCCGCTGGCCGCCTGGTAGGTGCTGACCACCACACGCCGGATCGGGTTGGCCCGGTGCAGTGGCCAGACGGCGACGTTCATCAGAATCGTCGAGCAGTTGGGGTTGGCGATGATGCCGCGGTGGTCGTCGATCGCCTCGGGGTTGACCTCGGGCACGACCAGCGGCGTGTGGGCGTCCATGCGGAACGCCGAGGAATTGTCGACCACGACGCACCCCTTGGCCACCGCGATGGGCGCGTAGCGCTTGGACCGATCACCGCCGGCGCTGAACAGCGCCAGGTCCACGCCGTCGAACGAGTCGTCGGTCAGTTCTTCAACGGTATAGGTCCGGCCCTTGAACGTGATGGGCTTGCCGACCGAGCGGGCGCTGGCGAGCATCTTGATCGAGGCGAAGGGGAAGTCCCGCTGCTGGAGAATGCGGAGGAATTCCTGACCCACGGCGCCGGTGACACCGGCGATCGCGATGTGGGGCGGGTTGTTCATGGCCACGGTCCTTGGGGGCGATTGGGCTGGTGATGGCGCCACGCGGGCGCACGATGGGTCGCGAAACTTCATGGTAGTCGGGGAAACCTCGGCAGACGACGGCCGGCGGACGTGGCGCTCCCAAAACAACCGTCTATCGGGCGTCCTCGTCATCTTCTTCGTCGTCGTCGTCAAGCAGCGGGATCGCGTCTTCATCGTCGTTGCCGGACGCCGCGAGCGCTTCGAGCGCGGCGATGGGATCTTCCTCGTCGATGTCGACGGTCGGCGTGTGCGATTCTTCCTCAACCGGCTCGACGATCTGCTCCGGCTCGTCCTGGGCCTGAGCGACCGGGACCGGAACCGGGGCCTCGGCCTCCTCGGCCTCCTCCGGCTCCTCGCCTCGGACCGCCGGGGCCTCGATCTCGCCGGTGTCCTCGGGCAGGACGGTGGTGATCGGCTCGACCTCTTCGGGCTTGCCGTCGATCACCACGATGAAGGTGACCGGCCCGACGCGGATCTGATCGCCCGCGGCCAGCTCGGCCTCCATCGTCCGCTCGTCGTTGAGATAGGTGCCGTTGCTCGAACCCAGGTCGCGCAGCGTCAGCGTGTCATCGGTCTTCTCGATCTGAAAATGCTGGCGCGACACCGCCGACAGCGGTATCCGCAGACCGCAGGTGTTCTTACGCCCGACGACCACGGTATCCTTGTGCAAGGGAAAATCCTTGCGTTCGCCGTCCGCCTTGAACATGACAAGAGACGCCTGCATGAAAGCACCTTTAACCAGTACCGCAAGAGCGGGTGGTCAGTCTAGTGGACCGGCCTATCCCGTTCAACTACCGACAGATAGCGCCGACGCGGCCGCCCGGCTCTCGGCGCCCACCGTCTGCGGGCTGTACGTGCACACCCCCTTCTGCTTTCACAAGTGCCACTACTGCGATTTCTACAGCATCGTCGACGACCGCGATCGGCAGGCGGCGTTCACCGGTCGGCTGATCGAAGAGTTACGGGCGGTGGGCGAGTCGGCGGGTCGGCCCCGGCTCACCACGATCTTCGTCGGCGGCGGCACGCCCACGCTGCTGCGGGCCGAGCTGTGGGGGCGACTGCTGCCGGCGTTGGATGAGGCGTTCGATCGATCCGCGCCGGCCGAGTTCACCGTCGAGGCCAATCCCGAAACGGTCACCGCCGAGCTGATGACGACGCTGGCCGCGGGCGGGGTCAACCGCGTGTCGATCGGTTGCCAGTCGTTCGACGAACGACACCTCAACACACTCGAGCGATGGCACGACCCCGCAAGCGTCGCCAAGGCAGTCAACCACGCTCGCGCCGCGGGCATCACCAACCTGAACCTCGACCTGATCTACGCCATCCCCGGCCAGACGCTGGACGAGTGGCGCGATGACCTGAGCCGGGCGGTCGACCTGGGGCCGACGCACCTGTCGTGCTATGCGCTCACGTACGAGCCGAACACGCCGATGACGGTGAAGCTCCAGCGCGGCCACATCGACCCGGCCGACGAGCCGCTGGAGACGGCGATGTTCGAGACGACGATCGACACGCTGACCGCCGCGGGGTTTGAGCATTACGAGGTGAGCAATTTCGCGCTCGCCGCGACGCAGCGACCGCCGGGTTCAAGGTGCCTGCACAACATGGCTTACTGGTTGAACCGCGACTGGCTGGCGGTCGGGCCGTCGGCCTCGGGGCACGTGCGAGGGTTGCGCTGGAAGAACGTGCCGCACCTGGGCCGATACCTGGCTTGCGGCGGCGGGGCGCCGGTGCAGGATGTCGAACAACTCGACCACGAGGCGTCGATCGGCGAGCAACTGATGCTTCGGCTGCGGCTGATCGACGGTGCGCCCAACGACTGGCTCGGCGACGTGCTCAGCCGCGCGCGGCAGCAGACGATCGCCGACCTGATCGACCGCGGCGTGCTGGAGCAAACGCCGACGCACCTGCGCCTCACCCGCCGCGGCCTGCTGTTGGCCGACGCGGTGATCGGCGAACTGCTGTAACCGACCAACGAGGGGCCGCCGCCGCACGACCGCCGGCACATCGGCCGCATCCGGGCGGTGGGTTATTCGTCGAAGCTCACCGCGTCGGCGTACTCGGCGAGGCGCTGGTCGATGTCGGCCCGGCGGATCTCCTTGAGCCGCTCGAGCGTGAAGCTTTCGATGTTGTAGCTCGCGACGATCGTGCCGTACGCCAGCGACCGCTTGATCGCCCGCAGGTCGAGCTTGTCGACCGTGGCCAGGTAGCCCATCATCCCCCCGGCGAAGCTGTCGCCGGCGCCGGTCGGATCGACGACGTTCGCCGCGGGAAACGCGTGCAGCACGCCCACCCCGTCGGCGTGCTGGAGCATGCAGCCGTGCTCGCCTTTCTT
Source organism: uncultured Planctomycetaceae bacterium (assembly GCA_964620345.1). Classification (GTDB taxonomy): domain Bacteria; phylum Planctomycetota; class Phycisphaerae; order Phycisphaerales; family Zrk34; genus CAZUHK01. The sequence goes on along the minus strand of CAZUHK010000013.1, from coordinate 8,766 downwards.
GACGACGACGAACTTCGGCCCCATCTCGATGATCTTCTTCGACGCCACGACCATGTTCGACTCGCCGGTCAGCAGCGCCGCCTCCGAATCGTTGAGCACCAGCCCGTCGATCTGCTGGAGCAGTTCCTTCAGCTCGTCGGCGGCGGTGTTGATCCACAGGTCCATCGTGTCGGCCACGACGAGCTTGGCATCGGGAAACTGCCGGCGCAGCTCGAGCTGGCCGGCCGGATGCGTGTTGGCCAGGAAGACGAACCGGCTGTCGCGGTAGCTCTCGGGCAGCGGCGGCAGGGCCTCGGCCAGCACGTTGGGCTGCACGTCCAGCGTGTCGCGCTCGTTCATGTTCATCTGATACTCGCCGGTCCAGCGGAAGGTCTTGGACCCCTTCCGCCGCTCCAGGCCCGTCAGATCGACGTCGAAGTGTTCGAGGGTCTTGAGGTGGGCTTCATCGAAGTCTTCGCCCACCGCCGCGAGGATGCGCACGGGCGTGAAGAAGCTCGCCGCCGCCGCGAAGTAGGTACACGAGCCGCCGAGCACTTCGTCGGCCCGGCCGGTGGGGGTGATGACCGTGTCGATCCCAATGCTGCCGGTCACAATCAAACTCATTCGTATCTCCAATCTTCGATCTTCAATGTTCGATGTCTTCGTCACTGATCCATCGCCGCGAGGCAGCGGTCGATGCGTTCGAGCGTAGCGTCTTTGCCGAGGATGTCGAGCGTCGCGTCGATCGGCGGCGTCACCGTCCCCCCGCTGATCGCCACGCGCAGCGGCTGGGCGAGCTTGCCCATGTTGATGTCCTGCGCTTCGGCCAAGGCCTTGATCGCGTCGTGCGCCGCGGCGCCGAATCCTTCGGCCGGCAGCGCCGCCAGCTCGGGCCGCAGCATCCGTAGCGCCGCCGCGCCGCCCGGCTCGCCCTTCATCGCCTTGGCCACCGCCTTGGCGGCGAAGTCGTACACGATCGCCTGGGTCGGCGCGAAGAAGAACGCGCCTTGCTTCAGCGGATCGGCCAGCGTCCTGCTGCGTTCGTGGTACGCCTGGGCGAACGCCGCGAACCGCTGATCGTCCACGCCGTCGAACACGCGCTCCAATGGCTCGGCATTGTGTTCCCACAGCGCGATGCGCCACTGTTCGGCCGGCATCTCGCGGATCGCCTCGGCGTTGAACGCCGCGAGCTTGCCACGATCGAACGTGGCGTTGCCTTTGATGAATCGCCGCGGGTCGAAGTGCTCTTTGACAAACGCCAGCGGGTCGGCCCCGAAGCGCTCCACGTCCCCGCCGGGGTTCCAGCCCAGCAGCGACAGGTAGTTCACGATCACGCCCGGCAGGTATCCGCTGGCGCGGAAATCGCGCACGTCGATCTCGGGCAAGTCCAGCCCGATGTGCCGCGCCACCGCGATGGCGACCTCGACGTCGTCGCTCTGCTTGCTCATGAACGCCTTGAACAGCGCCGCCTCGACTCTGTCGAGCTGGGCCAGCCCCGCGTCCAGCGCCGCGGCCCGCGCGGCCTTGGCCTTGTCGCGCTTGCCCAGCTTCGAGCCATCGGGGTTGGTCGTCAGCGAGATGTGGCCGTAGGTCGGCGTCGGCAACGCCAGCGCCCGTTGCAACGCGATGTGCTTGGGCGTGTTGGTCAGGTGGTCGGCGCCGCGGATCACGTGCGTGATGCCCATGTCCGCATCGTCCACCACCACCGCCAGGTGATAGGTCGGCATGCCATCGGTTTTACGGATCACGAACGGCTCGATCTGCGAGCAGTCGGTTGTCACGGTGCCGCGAACGATGTCGTCGAACGCGATCTGGCCATCGGGCATCGTGAAACGAATCGCGCCGTCATCTTCGTACGCCTGTCCATCGGCCAGCAGACGCTCGACGTGCTCGTTGTAAACGCCTCGCTCGGCTTGCTCGCTCTGGCGGGGTTCCTGGCCGGCGTTGTCCCAGTCGATGCCCAGCCAGCGCAGGTCGTCGATGATGCTCCGGGCCGCGGCCGCGGTGGACCGGGCGCGATCGGTGTCTTCCATTCGCAAGAAAAATCGGCCGCCCTGGCTGCGCGCCAATGCCCAGTTGAACAGTGCGGTCCGCGCCCCGCCGATGTGCAGGTAGCCGGTCGGGCTGGGCGGAAATCGTGTGACGATCGCGTCAGTCATGCGGGCGATTGTAGAGGTTTTTGGCCTGTTCGTCGGGAACCGTTCCAGCGCGGCCGGTTGCGTCGCGTCCAGCACGCCGGCCCAGGCGAACGCAGGCGGCGGCAGGCGGAAACGAGAATCGTCCGTCGAGCGGAAATTCGGTGTTGGTGCGACCGGTGGTCGGCGGTATAATATCGCTCCCATGAATCGGACGATTCGCCAATCCGCCGCTGTCGCCGCCGTGCTCGTCGCGGTGGTTGTGGTGGCGCTGGGCGCGGTCGTTAGCTGAGCGGCGGACCCGCACCCCGCGATGCCGTGTCGAGCGCGGCTCCCTTCCATTGCGAATCAGGCATTCATCCCAGAGGGCCGCGCAGGACCACTGAGGTGAGATAGAGTAAAATCACAAGCAGCTTTTCCACGCCCCAGCCCGCCGAGGCCCGGCGTGGTGAAACAGAACAGGACTACGACCATGAGCCAGACCCTGGATACCAACATACGTTCTTCCCTGGACACGCCCACGACCGACCGGTACGTCGGTTTAAGCGGCGCGCAGATCTTCCACGAGATGATGCGCGAGCACGGCGTGGAAGTGATGTTCGGCTACCCCGGCGGGGCGATCCTGCCGGTGTACGATGCGATCTACGAATCGCCGCACTTCAAGTTCATCCTCTCCCGCCACGAGCAGGGCGCCGGCCACATGGCCGAGGGCTACGCGCGGGTCACCGGCAAGCCGGGCATCTGCCTGGTCACGTCCGGCCCCGGCGCGACCAACACCGTCACGCCGCTGACCGACGCCTACATGGACGGCACGCCGATGATCGTGTTCTCCGGCCAGGTCGCGACCAGCGCGATCGGCACCGACGCCTTTCAGGAGGCCGACGTGACCGGCATCACCCGCGCGTGCACCAAGTGGAACGTGCTGGTCAAGGACGTGCGCGACCTGGCGAGGCGGATCAACGAGGCGTTCCACATCGCCACGACGGGTCGGCCCGGGCCGGTCGTCGTCGACCTGCCCAAGGACATGACCGCATCGATCCTGCGTGAGCCGGTGCGCACCGAGCCGTACCTGCCGGGCTACCACATCCGCGAGCTGGGCACCAGCGATGAGATCGACCGGGCGGCGGAAATGATCAACCGCGCCAAGCGGCCGATCTTCTACACCGGCCAGGGCGTGATCCATGCCAACGCGATCGCGGCGCTGCGCGAGTGCGCCATCAAGGCCAACATCCCCGTGACCACGACGCTGCACGGGCTGGGCGCGTTCGATGAGACGCACGATCTTTCGCTGCACATGCTGGGCATGCACGGCTCGGCGTACGCCAACTGGGCGATGGACGAGGCCGACGTGATCATCGCCGTGGGCGCCCGCTTCGACGACCGGGTGACCGGCAACGTGCAGCGCTTCGCCAAGGGCGCCCGCGAGGCCGAGCGACGCGGCGAGGGCGGCATCATCCACTTCGACATCTCCCCGGAGAACATCAACAAGGCCGTGCACGTGACGCTGGGCATCGAAGGCGATGCGCGCAAGAACCTCGAACTGCTGCTGCCCCTGCTCGAAAAACGCCAGCGGGGCGTGTGGTTCGAGCAGGTCAGCCAATGGAAGCAGAATCATCCGTTCGGCTTCGAGCCCGACGACCGCGAGTACCACATCAAGCCCCAGTACGTGATTCAGGAGCTCAACCGCATCACCGGCTCCAACGCGATCATCACGACGGGCGTGGGCCAGCACCAGATGTGGGCCGCCCAGTTCTACCAGTACCGCCACCCGCGACAGTGGCTGACCAGCGGCGGGCTGGGCACGATGGGCTACGGCGTGCCCGCGAGCATCGGCGCGGCGCTGGGCGAGCACTTCCTGGCCGAAAAACAGGGCCGCGCCTCACGCCCCGTGATCAACGTCGACGGCGACGGCTCGTTCTGCATGACCGGCCACGAGATGACCACCGCCGCGCAGTACGGCATCCCGGCCAAGACCATCATCCTCAACAACGACTTCCAGGGCATGGTCAAGCAGTGGCAGGACCTGTTCTACGCCGAGCGCTACAGCCACACCCAGATGCACAACCCCGACTTCGTGATGTATTCCGAGGCGATGCACTGCAAGGGCTTCCGCTGCACCAAGGCCCAGGACGTGCCCGGGGTGCTCGAAGCGTTCATCGCCCACGACGGCCCGGCCGTGCTCGACTGCCTCGTGGAGAAGCACGAACACGTCTACCCCATGGTCCCGGCCGGCAAGAGCGTGGACGACATGGTGCTGGGCCCCAAGAAGAGCGGCGAAGAAGCGACAAAAAAAGTGGGTTGAGCGGGTCGAGCATCGCCGGGCCGACGATGTGACACTTCCCAAAGCTCACGTGATGAAAACGGGGCCTTCACGCACCAACCCGCGGTGGTCCCCGAGCGGCGGCGTTGATGGCGCAACTCAAGCGCGACGACCCGCTCAGCGCCGCGGCGTGGCGGGTTGTCCGCCCTCGAACCCGCACCCGGCGTACCGCGTGCGTTGGTCACCGCTTTTATCCGAGTGTCGATGATGCGTGTCACGAAAAGGCGGCGCGAGCCCTTCGACCCGCGCCGCCTGACGTTCAGGTGCGATCGCGAAAGTTACTCGGCGCCGATCGCGGCGGCCAGCGGGCGGGTGAGGTTCGTGGTCTTCACGTCGTCGGCGGTGTAGACGACCTGGAGGGCCACCACCTTGATGCCGGCCTCGTCCGCGACGGTGGGCAGCGCATTGTCAACGGCCTTCTCGAAGTTCTGGATCACTTCCTGTCGCTTCTCCTCGGTGACCTGTTGAAGCTCCCGCAGCTTCTGCTGATCGCCGTCCTGCTGGGCCTGTTGCATCTGATCCTGAATGCCCTGATAGAACTGCATCAATTCTTGGCTGCCGGGATACTCCTGGAACAGGGCCTGCTGGTCATAGACGCCGACCTGCATGGCGCCTTTGGCGGCCTGCTGCTGGGCTTGGGCGTCGGTGTGTGGCCCGATGAGCACGATGGCTCCGAGAACCAGACCGGCGGTCAGTAAGGCGGGGGTCGCCAAGCGTCGAATGGGGGGGGTGATGGACATGAGCGAATCTCCTTGGGCATCGTAACGGGGTTAAAAGTGTTCGGTTGAATTCAGCGACCGCAAGTGTCGCCGAATCAATACTGGTCGTCCTGTTGCCAGTTGGGTTGCTGATCATCCTCATTCGGTTGATCGTTTTCACCTTCGGGTTGCTGCGGCGGCTGCGGGGGCAACCGGGGCGGCTCCTCGGTACGCTCGGGCGTCGGGGTCGGCGCGGCGGGCTCTTCTTCGGGCTCACAACCCACCATGACGCCGGCGAGTGCGAGGGTGGCACACACCAACGCGATGGATGCGAATCTCAAAGTGTTCATGCTGAATGTTCTCCTGAGTTTGACATGGACGATTGATATTGTTGATGCGGTTGATGGGTCGCCTCTCCGCTGATCGACAGGCAATCCGGGGGCGCTCGACCGGCGTTGCGTGTTTCGCGATGAAGGTTGCGGATCATGGCTGAACTCCTGGCCTCACGCTGGGGATCCATTGCCCGGTGAAAGGTCGTCGCCGCCCGTCTGCTGGGTGTCCTCGCCGGGCGGTCGGCGACAATGCGCCCGGACCGTCCGCACGAGATCCTGCATGGCGAAGGGCTTATCGAGAACGGCCTTGGCCCCCAACTTCGCCGCCCGTTCATGCGTGTCCTCATCGCCGAACGCGGTGATCAGAATCGTCGGCGGGTTGCGGTGCGAGTGAACAAGCCCTTCGAGCAGGTCCAGGCCGCTCACGCCCGGCATGCGAATGTCGGAGATGACCAGGTCGTAGCGGATCGACTCGTCATTGACGCGCTGGCCGGCGCAGAAGTCCAACCAATGGAAGCCATCGGGACACTCGGTGACCTCGTACCCCTGCTGCCGGAGCGTCTGGGCGACCATGGATCGCATCTGATCATCGTCTTCGACCAGGAGAATGTGCGGCACCTCGTCCGCCGCTTTTTCTTGCGATGCACCGAGATCAAGAGCGGGATGTCTGGATCGTTCGTGGGCCATGGTCTGCCTCGCCTGAACCTCGCCGTGCCCGGAGGGCCTGCGTACCTCGATACGATCAAGCGTTGGCAAGCCCCGTGCCAACCGGGCGCGAAAAGGTGCGAGCGGCGTGCGGTGCCGCGCCGAACCTGCGCACAACAAGTGAGTTGCGAAATTATGCCGCCGCCCCCACATCCCGCGGGCCGACCACGAGCAAAGAATCAGCGTTGTTGCGTTGTGCGACAGGTGTTGCAGGCAGCTACGCCGAGGCATCGTCGGACCACCGCTCCAGCTTGCGGTAGAGCGTCGTGCGATCGAGGCCGAGGATACGCGCGGCCTCTGACTTGTTGCCTTCGACCGCGTTGAGGACATGCTCGACGTACACCCGTTCGACCTGCTCCAGTGGAACCAGCGCTGCGGGGTCTTCGCCGCCGAACACGACATGGGAACCGCGGTAGTCGCGAACGGCCTCGGGCAGATCGGCGACGGCCAATTCCTCGAACCGCGCCAGCGCCACGGCCCGCTCCATGGCGTTGCGCAGCTCGCGCACGTTGCCCGGCCAGCGGTAGGCCAGCAGTTTCTCGGCCACGGCCGGGGCAATGCCGCTGATCGGCTTGCCCATCCGCTCGCTGATCTGCGGCAGAAAGTGTTGGGCCAGCCGCAGGACATCCGTGCTGCGCGAACGCAGCGGCGGCACGTGCAGATGAACGACGTTGATGCGGTAGTACAGGTCTTCACGAAACGCCTGCTGTTCCACGGCGTCGGCAAGGTCGCGATTGGTGGCGCTGATCAGCCGGATGTCACACTGATGGTCCCGATCGGCCCCGACGGGTCGGACCTTGCCGGTCTCGAGCGTGCGTAGCAGCTTGGGTTGCAGGGCGAGGGGCAGTTCGCCGATCTCATCGAGAAAGAGCGTGCCCGCGTCGGCCTGGGTGATCAGGCCGCGCCGATCCTCGCCGGCGCCGGTGAACGCGCCCTTGACGTGGCCGAACAGCTCGCTTTCCAGCAGGGATTCGGGCAGCGCGGCGCAGTTGACCGCGACAAACGGCCCGCCGTGCCGCCCGCTGTGGCGATGCAGGGCCCGGGCGACCAGTTCCTTGCCGGTCCCCGATTCGCCGGTGATCAGAATCGGCACGGCGTGGCGGGCCAGTCGATCGATCTCGTCGAACAGTTGACGCATGACCGCGCTGTCACCGATGAACTCATCGAACCGCCGGGGGTCGGCGTCGGCTTCGCGCAGGCGGCGGACCTGCTCGTGAAGCTCGCGGTGACGCAGGGCACGCCGTACCGCGATGGCCAGCATGTCGCGCTCGATGGGCTTGGTTACGAAGTCGTAGGCCCCGGCTCGGATCGCCTCCACGGCCGTGTCCAGACTGCCGAAGGCGGTGATGACGACCACCGGCACGTCGGGCCGATTCTCCACCAGCCCGCGACAGAACGCGATGCCGTCCAGCCCGGGCATCTTCAAATCCGTGATCACCGTGTCGAAATCTTCTTTGAGAAATTGCTCGAACGCCGCGTCGGCCGAGGTGTGCGCCGCGATCGTACACCCGCGCTCGGTCAGGTCGTCCCGCAGCAACTGACCCATGGCCGGATCGTCGTCCACAATCAGAATCCGTCCGTTCAAGATTGCACCTCATCGGGCAGATAAACGCTGAAGCAACTGCCATGGCCCACCCTGCTGGCGACCTCGATCCAGCCCCCGTGCTCGGTGACGATCCCGTGGACGATCGACAGGCCAAGCCCGGTGCCTTCGCCCACATCCTTGGTGGTGAAAAACGGATCGAACAACGCGTCGATGTGCTCCTGAGAGATTCCCACGCCGCTGTCCCGCACGTCGAGGCGCACGTGGCGGCCCGGCGTCGCGTCCGGATCGCCCGGCGACGCCGCCTGGACGGTGCGGACGCCGACGGTCGCGTCGCCTCCCTCGGGCATCGCCTGCACGGCGTTCTCGATCAGGTTGATCAGCACCTGTTGAATCTGATTGGCGTCCATCGGCGGTTCGAGCGCCGCGGCGCCTGCCTCCGCATCCACGCGCACCTGCGATTTGTAGCCCAAGCTCGCGACGAGTTCGACCGTTTGGCGAACCACCTGCATGATCGGCGTGCGTTCCTGCTTGGGCCGGCGCTGCCGCGCAAAGTCAAGCAGGTGGCGAATGATGCCCACCATCCGCTGGCCCTGGGTCTCGATGGTCCGGGCGTAGTCGCGCACCTGCTCGGCATGCAGGCCGCCTTCGACGATCATATTGGCCCGACCCGTCATCACGTTCAGCGGTGTGCCCAGCTCGTGGGCGATGCCCGAAGCCAGTCGGCCGATGGTCGTCAGGCGATCCGCGTGCCGCATCTGTTCGATCGCGGCGATGCGCTGCTCGGTGGCCTGGCGCTCTCGCTTCTGCGATGCCTGCAGGCGTTCACACATGTTGTTGATGCCCCGCGCGAGGATCGACAGTTCGTCGTTGCCCCGGGGCTGGAGCCGCGGGGACAGATCGCCCCGGCCGATGGCGTCCAGTCGGGCCTGGAAGCGCTGCAGCGGCCGGCCGATGAACACCAGGCCCCAGATCACGATCGCCGCGCCGCCGATCAGGACCACCAGCCCGCCGGCCACGACCTCACGCGCCAGCGAACGATTCAGGTATCGGC
>CAZUHK010000012.1:0-32963 GCA_964620345.1 uncultured Planctomycetaceae bacterium | reverse complement strand
TTTGGGGTTTTTCGATCCCCCAAACCGCAAACATCACGCTGGTTTAAGGTCTAGTTCGTGGCGTTCGTAAACGGCGCATCCTCGAAGCGGCAGGGTTTCTCGACGACGCGCGGATCGTCATGTTCGCGGAGTTCAGCGAAGAGGCGTTCGGCCAGCGTGTGCTTGACCGCGGCCAGGTCAGGATCGCCGGCGAGATTGCGCATGTGATGCGGGTCGCGTCGCAGGTCGTACAATTCTTCGCCCGGCCGCTTGCCGAAGCCCAGTTCGTACAGGGGTTGGACCGGGTCTTCGCCCCGGTGATACACCATCCATGCCTTGGTGGGACTTGAATCGAGATCGGGATAAGCCACGTGGGTGTCCTCGACCAGTTGCTCATAGGGGGGCGGTTGGGTGGCCGGATCGTCGAGTCCGCGGGGATCGCCCATGGGCCAGCGGTCGGGCTCGAAGTTGACGATGTAGAGATAGTCCGCGGTGCGAATCGCGCGTTGCGGATAGGGCCGGTTGCCCTCGCGGGCGGTGGCGACGTGGCGTTCGCGTCCGGTGACGACGAAATCGCGGGCGGGATCGATGCGGCCGGATTTGTCGCTGGTCAGCAGCGGCATCAAACTGCGTGCGCTCATGCAGTCTGGCGGGGTCTGGCCGGCGGCGTCCAGGAAGGTGGGCGCCAGATCCATCAGGTTGACGAAGTCGTCGACGATCCGTCCGGCCGGGATGCGGCCCGGCCACCGCGCCGCAAGGGCGACTTCGCAGCCGTGATCGTAGAGGTTGCATTTACCGCGGGGCATCCCGGGGATGCCGTGGTCGCCACTGACGACGATCAGGGTATTGTCCAGTTCGCCGATGGCTTCGAGCTTGTCGAGGATGACCCCCAGCCCCGTGTCGAAGGCCATGCACTCGCCCAGGTAATCGCAGACATCCTCGCGGATTTCCGGCACGTCGGGCAGGAAGTCGGGCAACCGCCCTTCGAGGTCGTTGGGGTTCAGCCCCCAGAGGTGCTTGCCCGAGCCGCGCTGCCACTTACGGTGCGTGTTGGTCGGTCCCCACCAGTAGCAGAATGGCTTGTCCTGCGGGCGGGCATCGAGGAAGGCGTCGAAGCTTTCGTGGACCTCTTCGAGCACCCGTTCCTTGGCCCGCTCGACGCCGCATTCCTCGACCAGTGACGTGGCGGTCTGTGAGAAGCAGGCCATCCAGTTGCGCACCTGGTACCGCGTGCGTTCACCGCCGTACGGCGCATGCGCCGTACGCCCCGGTCCCCACACCTTGTAGGTGTAGCCGATATGGTAGCCGGCCTGCTCCAGCAGCAGCGGATAGGTGGGAATCGATTCATCCCAGACCGCGCCTTGCAGAATCGCGCCCAGCCCGCATTCCCAGAAATAGCGTCCGGAGACCACGGAACTGCGGCAGGGCGTGCAGGAGGGCGCGGTGACGAAGGCATTGGTGAACAACGCGCCTTCTTTAGCGACGCGGTCGATATTGGGGGTATCAAGCAGATGATTCAACGACCGCTCGCCTTCGATGGCGGCATAAGCGCCGGCATAGCGTCCCCAATCATCGGCGAAGGCAAAGAGGATGTTCGGTTGTTCGGGCATGGTCGGGATTTCCTTATGTGTTCACGTAGCGAAGCATGTCGGTTGCCGGCTCGGTTTGCAAGTGAGCTTCCCCCCGTCATCGCGGGCGCGGGCGACTGGTGCGGGTGGGTGTGGAGAACCATCACTCCGATCGCGGCAGCCGGTACGCCAGCGGCACGCTCAAGATCGAACTCGACCAACCGCTGGCCGACCACGCCGCGGCGCGGCGGGCATTGTTCGATTACATCGAAGTGTTCTACAATCGTCAGCGTCTGCACTCGGCGCTGCAGTACACGAGTCCCGCGGCCTACGAACAACAACACCAGGCCGCCTGAACAATCAAAACCCCGCGCCCGCCCTAACGGGGGAAGCTCAGGCCACACATGAAAGGGCTGCTGTTTCTTATTCTCGCTTGCCTGTCGATGCCTGCCATGGTTATCGCGGCGCCGCTTCAAGTTCTGTTGCCTTCGGCGCCGCCGACCGAGCGGATCAGCCGCCTGACGGACGGGCAGCGCTGGCGTCTGGCGGCCGCGGTTTATTTTCACGAACGCCTGGCGGGGCAGCGGGGTCTGCTCGTGGCTGACGCCGGATGGGGTAGCGCGGTACTTCAGCGTCTGACCGGGCCGGGCCGGATCACGCCGGTCTCGCCGCTCTTTCCGGCGGTGCGCGAGCACATGCCGATCGATGCGATGGTGCAGTTGGATGTGGCGACCGACAGCGCCCGGGTGGTTGTCGAGGATGCCGACGGGCGGCACGAGGTGCAGGGCCCGGTCAATGCCGCCGGTATCAGGCGCATGGCCGAGGCCGTTGCCGATGCGCTTCCTCTTGAGTCTTCCGTAAAGGCGCGTTTGACTGCGCGGTGGGTGCCGGATCATGTCCTGCTGAGCTGCCTCCTGTCGCAACGCTACAAGTCGGACTGGATCTACAGCGCCGGGGAAGCGCGCCTTGAAATGCTCGTTCCGCATTTCGAACAGGCGGACACGTATCCCTACATTGCTGCCTGTGCCTTGCGTGCCGGCGTCGAACATGCGCGTAGCGGCGGCGAGTTGAAGAACGCCGATCGCTTCGCGACGCGTCTGCGCATGGCGCTGCCGAAGGTCCTGGCCACGCCTTTCGAGTCTGATGCGCGGCGTTTTCTCAAGCGCAACAAGCTGCGCCGTCAACTGTATGCGGACGAAATCCTGGAGTTGGCCAAGGCGTTGGACGTGATCGGGGGCGCCCTGGACGCTTCGGATATCGGTGAGGGCGATCCGGGCGACATGCTCGATGCCGGGTTCGAAGGCGAAGCGGTGGCCGATGAAATACCACGCAAGCGTCGGCTTGGAGCCGTGCGCGTGCTCGGGGTCGCGGCCGGGGACCGGGGTATGCAGACCTTGCGGGCATTGGCGCGACATACCGACGCCGACGTGCGGGCTGCCGCGGCTGACGCATTACGGGATGTCAATACCGACGAGGCCGCCGAGTTGCTTGCCGAAATGGATATCGAGCGAGCGGAGCCGACGACAACCGACGACGCGGGCGCGAGCGTGGAAGCCATGCTGTGGAGCGCCGATGTCGCCGTCGTGCGCCGGGCACTGCGGCGGTTGCCGGCCCGATGGCCATCGGCCATCGAGAACCGTGTTTTTGAATTGGCGGCCAACCCGTCCGGGGCGGTTGCCGAAGCCGCGAGACTGGCGCTTGCCTCACGGCGGCCGACGCAAACGCCGGCGCGCTGGACGTTCGATCTGGCCTACGAGCACCTCTACCTGAAGCTTAAAGCCGTTCGCGAGATGCGCGATGCCGGCGCCTCGGCCGGCCTTCTGAAGGCGACGCGGCATACGGCGCCGGAGATCCGCGCCGCGGCGCTGCTCGCGCTGGCCGAAACAACGCCGGACGCACTCGGTGAGGTGCTTGACGAACGCCTGCTCGACCCGCACCGCTGGGTGCGCATGCATGCGGCCGCCCTCGCGGCCACGCATCCGCAAGCCGCCTCGAGAGCGGTGCTGGAGAACGCTCTGGCGACTGCCGCCGACAAGCCCGTCGAGATCATGGTGCAACGTGCGCTGGATCATCTTGACGATATCGAACCCGAACGGCTCGCGCCGGTGCATACGTTCGAGTCTGATCGTGCGCGATTCGGGCTCTGCGGTGTCGGCAGCGATGCGGGGGCCTCGCCGTACAGCTATTACTACCTGTTGAACTTCGGGAACACCAACGCCATGCGTCGCGCCCACGATAAGGGAGCGGTTGTCATGGCCCGAGCCAACGAAACGACAAAAAACCCTTACTGGGTGTTGTTCCACGAGGGCTGGCGGGATGCCTGGTGGAACAACCTGGCCAATGAATTTCTGCCGCACCTGCCGCACCTCGACGGAATGATCCTCGGCGAAGAATCGATGTACTTTCGCCCCAACCAGCTTTGGGGCTTGGGCTGGCGTGTCTTCTGTATGGAGGCAGGCATCGACCCGCTCACGATCGACGGCGATCGGGACAAGCTGACCGACCCCCAGGCCCGGGCGTGGCGTCGCTGGGAAGAGCAGCGCGGTATCGGCGGGTTCAACCGCATGCACGACTTTGTGAAGCTCTACTTCGGCGCCATGCGCCCGGGGTTCCTGGTCGGAACCTTCATGGTGCAACAGAACGGACCCACGGAAGCGGATAGAAACTGGCGATTCGACGTGGCCGGGGCATATTACTACCAGACCAGTAACCGGGTGCGGTACAATCAGATTCGCCGCTACAAGACACTCTGGCCGCAGCGACCGGTGATCTACCTCGTGGATGGCGGTGTCGGAACCGCGGCCGTGGTTGGATTCGGGGGCAACGCATTGCGCTACAACACACCGATGGCGGACACGCCCTTTATGAACCGCCGCAGCAAAGCGTACGCACACTCGGTCGCCGTCTGGCTGGCCGGTGGTAATCCGGGGTACTTCGCCACGTGGCTTGCCGTGGCCCACAACGCACGCAAGCCGTACAGCGGAACCTGGCTGATGAGCGAAAACATCGGACGGGATGCTGCCGCTCAGCGCGATGCGATCGACGGGATGATGCGAGGTGTCCAGGCGATGTATCGCAACCAGGCCGCGGTTGCCAGGGAGCGCAACAAGAGTTTTGATGAGCAACTGTCCGATGAAGACGACATTCTGGAGGATTTCCCACTGGAGGAACCTGACCCCCAAAGCGATCCCGCCGCATTAAAGGCAAAGGCCGACCGTCTGCGGTTGCGGACGGGGTTTCAGCTCGAGCAGTACTTCGAGTACTTGATTGCCGCCGCCGTTGGCGGGTTGCCATACCCGGGCCACCGGCACGAAATCCTCTTTGTCGGCCAGCAGCGTCACGTGGGCGAACACGAGGCGGCGAGCGACTATGACTACCTCCGGCGTATCACCCGCCTGGGGGAGATTCCCCTCAAATCGTATCGGTTGATCGGGCTGATCGGGTGCGACAAGGATCTGCTGACGGATGCCACGATCGCCTCCGTGGACCGGTGGTTACGTAAGACGCCCGGGATCCTGTACATCCGCGGCTGGGTGCGGACGGACGATCAGGCGGAATGGAGCTCGGTTGCCGACATGGACGGTCGGTTGAGCGAACGCTGGCCGTGGAAATCCGATGTTCAGCGTGTCGAAGGGGGCTATGCGACCACGGGATCGGCAACCCCGCTGGGCGGGACCGCGGCGAAGACCGAACGTGTCCTCTGGCGGCATCCGGACTACAAGGGGGTGGTCCTTTTCACGCAGAAAGGGTTGGGGCGTCAACGGCTGCGCGACACGACCGAAACGTTGCGGGACAAGTACGGTGTCGGCCCCGAGTGGCGCGATCATCCCGGCTATCTGAGCGGAACGGTCGATGCCTTGCACGGGCGGACGACGGCCAGTAAGGCCGGGGAGGCGGTTGTGATCGAGGGGACGGAACTATTGACGGGCGAGCGGGGGCCGAGCGTCGGTCCGGGCCGCCAGGCCGCACTCACGGCAGACGCATACGAAGGTGCTTTCAAGGTCGTACACGAGGGCGTTGTCGTTCTCGGTGTGGCGCCGCTGGAACGGGTCTCGAAATCGCCGGGCCGTCTGCAGCTCAGGTCGACACGGTTTATCCGCGTGAGTGGTGAGGCGACCGTCAGTGTTCCGCAAGCCGAGGCGCTGGAACAGCCCGAAACGCCCGAAGCTGCCGGTGAGTGGCTGGCCTCGGGGCGTCCCGGCATTGCCGTGTTGCAACGGGATGGCCGCCCGACGGTCACCCTGGTGCGGGCCGATGAAACGGTCGATATCCGTATCGACAAACGCTGAATGGAGAACGCGATGGCCGCCCACACCGCAGACCGCATCGAACCGAACAGTTCGAGCAACTCAAGACGCTGAACCTCAAGACCAGCCGGGCATGGGCGATCAAGCACCATCATGACCATCAAACGCCTCGCCGGCGGCTGCCGCAACATCGACAACTTCACAACCGCCACCTGCTTCCACTGCGGCGGACTGGATCTGCCCCCGCGATAATGTCCGAAGAGCCGTAGTTTTGTTTTACGTGCATTGAACCTTTCGCGATGCGGCCTGCGTTCAGGTTTATGGAGGCCCGGTCGACCGCGTTGGCCGGACTGGAACCCGCAAGTCAGGCGTGGCGCTGCGGGTCGCGGTGTCGGGCGGTCAAGCCACGTTCCGGTACAGTGCCGCGATATGACCTCCAAGCTGACGGACTCGCAGATCGAGCGCTTCGAGCGACTGGCGTGGCCTTATCTGCCCGTGCTGCTGCGGGCGGCGCTGTGCATGACGAATCGGGACGATCAGGCAGAAGACCTGGTGCAGGAAACCATGATCAAAGCGATGCGAGCGATCGACCGGTTCGAGGACGGCAGCGACATGAAGGCGTGGCTGATGACGATTCAGCGGCGGGCGTGGATCGACCTGTACCGGTCACGCAAACATCAGCGGGCCGAGCGCTCGCTGGATGATGAGAATATGCCCGAATCTGCGGACGCCGGCGGGCACGCTGCCGGCGAGTTTGACGGGCAGTGGGAGCAGCCGGAGCAGTTGCTGAACCGATTCGATGATGAACAGATCATCGAGGCGTTGCGCTCGTTACCGGATGAGATTCGCTGGACGCTGCTGCTGGTTGATGCGGAGGGGCTCGACCAGCAACAGGCGGCCGCGGCACTCGACGTGCCGCTGGGCACGATCAAATCGCGGGCGCATCGTGGCCGCGGCATGCTGAGGGACACACTTTACGGATTGGCTCGCCAACGCGGCTGGGTCGAAACGAAGTCAACGGACGACGCCAAGGGATAACCAACGATGACGCCGGACCGCTCACAAGACCAACTCGATCGCGCGACGCGGGCGCGGCTGTCGAAGCTGGCATCGCGACCGGTGGATACATCGGCCGTGGCGTCACGGCTGCGCGCCGAGATGGCCGAACATCGCGCCCAAGGGCGGCCCGCCACATTCACGCTCCCCGCGTGGGCGCACTGGCTCGGGCGCGGCGCCGTCGCGGCGGCGATCGTCGTCGTGGTGACCCTGGTATTCGTGACCAGCCAGTCCGGATCAGCCGTGTACGCCGCGCCGGCGGATATGGCGCAGCTTCATCGCGATCTGGTGGCCGGGCGCGCCCCGGTCGTGCCGGTGGGGAATCTCGCCGAAGCGAAACGGACGATTGAATCGGCATGGCGTGAGGCGCCGGCGATTCCGGATCAGTGGGATCAGCTCGTACACGCCTGCTGCCTGCGCGATGTCCAGAGCCGCCAGGTCGCCTGCATCCTGCTCAAGCAGGATGGTGTGCCCGTGACGGTGGTGTTGGCACGCACGAAGGATTTCCGTTCGCCAGACGATGAGACTGTCGATCACAACGGTCGGAAATATGTCGTGCACTCGCTCGACGGTGTAAATATGGTGATGACGCAGCGGGGTGATCGCTGGATGTGCCTGATGGGCGAGATTCCACAAGACGCGCTGATGCGTCTGGCTGAAGGATTGGTTCACGAAACCCGGAGCCGGTAGAATGTTGGTCGTGATTCGAGCCGACTGAAATGCAACACGCACTCCTCTACGTTCTGGCCTTTGCCCTGGGCGGGCTTCAACTGACGCCGACGCAGTTGCGATTCCATTGCCAAACGCCCGGGCAGCGGGATCTGGTTGGGTGTTGCTGCGACGGGGCCCAAGCCGAGACCCACTATTCGCACGGTTCGAGCGCGGTGGTTTGCGGTTCGGGCAAGCAGGAAAAGGGGCGCACGTCGAACCCGCCGTGCGACCGTGAATCCCCGGACGACGATCGTGTTGTCGCGGTTTCCGTCTGCTGCGAGATCACGCATGTCGCGGCAATTACGCCGACGATGGTGGACACGTCTCGCAAGAGTCGTGACCTCGAATCCGCAGTCTGCGGCCAACCGATTGTGATCCCGGCCGCACCGTACGGTGATCGGCATGGCGATCAGGTAACGACCGCCATCCTTGCGCGGCATCGCAACGGGCCGCCGGGCGTGGCGCCGCCGCGGTTCATCCTGCATTGCTCATTTCTGATTTGATCGGCACCGGTGTCTTCGTGTTGCCGCGTCAGGACGACTGACGTTCCTTGTGATATCCACTGGCCGGGCATTGCCTCCCGCGGCCGCGGTCGCCGCGGTCATGTGCCCATCAACGACTGACCTGCGAGTCTACTGATGAAGCGCTACCTATTCGATTCCCACTGCTGCATCCGCGCGTTGATGACGTTCGCGACGCCACTGTTGCTGGCCGGCTGCTTTGGGCCATCCCCGTTCGACGATGACCTTTACCCCGCGCAGACACGAACGACGCGCATCGTGACGCCGCCGGTGCGTCGGGCGCAACCCGTGGCCGACCCGCACACGCTCTTTGACGGACAGGACACGCTGGGCCTTGACGTGCTGGTCCAAGCGGTGCTGCGTCGCAACCCGTCCATCGCGGCCATGCAAGCGACGTGGCGATCGGTGCGCGCGAAGTTTCCGCAGGTCACCAGCTTGGACGATCCGATGCTCTCCTACGCGATCGCGCCGGGCACGTTCGGCAACGACGAGCTCGACGGCGGCCACAAGATCGACCTGTCGCAGAAGTTCCCCTGGCCGGGCAAGTTGGATCTGCGCGGCCGGATCATCGAGCGCGAGGCCGAGGCGGCCGGGCACGACATCCAAACCGTACGCCAGCGGCTCGTGCAGGAGACGGCCCGCGCCTACTTCGAATACTACTACGTCTTCCGGGCCATCGACATCAACCACATCAACATCGAACTGCTCAAGGAGTTTCAGCGGATCGCGGAGACCAAGTACGCCGCGGGCACCGCATCCAAGCAGGACCCGCTGCAAGCGGAGGTCGAACGCTATCACCTGGAGCATCGCGCGATCGTGCTTGAGCGGATGCGCAAGGTCGCGGCCGCGCGGATCAACACACTGCTGCACCGCGCGCCGGAGTTGCCGTTGCCGTCGCCGTTGAAACAGGCGGACACTCCGGGCGCGCGGCCGGAGTTGGCGACGCTGCGCGCCCGCGCCGTCAATGCCCGTCCGGAGCTTCAATCCCTGGCGCGTCAACTGGAGGCGAGGCATGCGGCGCGGCAACTGGCGAAAAAAGATTACTACCCCGATTTCACCGTGATGGGCACGTACAACAGCATGTGGGCCCGCGAGGAACACCGCTGGATGATCGGGGCGGGCATCAACATCCCCCTTCAGACCGACCGTCGCCGCGGCGCTGAACTGGAGGCGCTGGCGCAGTCCAACCGCGTGGCCGCCGAGCTGGTCGCCGGCGTGGACGAGGTCGCCTTCGAGGTCGCGCAGGCCTACGAGATGCTGGTCGAGAGCGAGGACGTCGTGCGGCTCTACAACGAGAAATTCAAGCCCATCGCCGAGGAAAACCTCAAGGCGGCGCGCTCCGGTTACGAGACCGGCAACAACGATTTCCTCACGCTCCTGAACGCAGAGAAGAACCTGATGCTGGTGCAACTGGCCCACCAGCAGGCGCTGACCGAGTACCACCAGCGCTGGGCCGACCTGGAGCGCGCCGTCGGCGGCGACATCGACCCGCCCGCGCAGCCCGGTAAACCGAATCAACCCGATCCCCAACCAAAGGCAGACCCAAACCATGAGTAACAACAAAGCATTTTCATTGATCCGCCGATGGGGGCCGGCCGCGGTCATCCTCGCGGCCGCCGTGGTCGTCGGTGTGCTCTTTCACCGGCCGATCGTGGCTTGGTTCGGCGGCGACCCCGAAGCGATCTTCGGGCCATCCGGTAGCACGGCGTACCACGACGTGGGCGATCTGCACACGGCCGGGGCATTGAACGTCGGCGCGCACATCGACCCGCATCAGCCGGTCGTCGGCAACAACCGTTTGCTCGTCGCCGTCGAAACCCCGGACGGCGAGCCGGTGACGGACGCGAACGTCGAAGCCGTCGCCATTATGCCCGCGATGGGCGCGATGCCCGAGATGCGGGCCACCGCGCAGTTCAAGCACGCCGAAGATGGCCGATATGTTGGCGACCTTGAACTGACCATGGCCGGCGGATGGCCGCTGACGTTAGAGGTCGATTCACCCACGCACGGCAGGGCCACGCTGCACTTCGATCTGGCGACGACCCTCGAGGGGCTGCGACTGACCGACGCATCCGGAACAGGTGGCGCCAACAGCGCGGCAGCGCCCCAACCGATCAACGATTTCTGCCCCGTGCTCGGCAATGCGGTGCCCGACGGCGCGGTGACGCTGACCTGGAAGGGCCACACGATCGGCTTCTGCTGCCCCGGTTGCGATACTGAGTTCGACGGGTGGTCGGATCAGAAGAAGCAGGCCTTTGTAGATGACGTGCTCAGTGAGTTGAACGAGGGCGCACCGGGTACGCAGCCGGGCGTCGAAGATAAGAGCGGTTCGACGACCAAACCCACAGCCCAGACCTTCGATGGAGCGCAGGACGCGGTCGCGTTCTGGACCTGTTCGATGCATCCGTCGGTCAAATCGCAGGACCCCGGTGGCTGTCCAATCTGCAAGATGGACCTGACGCCCGTCACCAACGAAGAGGTGCAATCGGGCGTGATTTTCGTTGACGCCCAACGCCGGCAACTGATCGGCGTGCGCACGACAACGGTGATGGAGCAGAACCTCAACAAGACCCTCCGTGCGGTGGGCGTGGTTGCTTACGACCAGACGCGGCTGACCGATGTCACCCTCAAGTACCGCGGCTGGATCGGCCAGATGTTCGCCGACTACACCGGCAAGCACGTCACGCGGGGCGAACCGCTGCTGACGATCTACAGCCCCGAACTGCTCTCGGCGCAGCAGGAATACCTGGACGCGGCGGCCGCGGCCAACGTGCCCGGCCGCAACACACGCATGGCCCAATCGGCCAAGGAGCGGCTGCTGCTGTGGGACCTGACCGAATCGCAACTCGCCGAACTCGTCGAGCGCGGCAAGCCGCTTCAGTACATCCCCGTGCTCTCGCCGGCGACCGGCACCATCATCCGGAAGATGGCGGTCAAGGGCAGCGCGGTCGAGCCCGGCGAGATGATCTACCGCATCGCCGACCTCTCAACCGTCTGGATCGAAGCTGAGTTGTACGAAGACGAAGTGCCGCTCGTGAAGGTCGGGCAAACGGTGAACGTGTCCGTGTCTTACCTGCCGGGCAAGCGGTTCGAGGGCACGGTATCGTACATCTACCCGTACCTCGATCCCAAGACCCGCCGCGGACGCATCCGCATCGTGGTCGCCAACGACGCCGGCCTGCTCAAGCCGGACATGTACGCCGACGTCTACATCAAGCTGCCCCTGGGCAAGCGGTTGGCCGTGCCCGAAGAGGCGGTGCTCTACGGCGGGGAAAACAACGTTGTCTTCCTCGACATCGGTGAGGGCCGCATGCGCCCGCAGCGCGTCAAGCTCGGCGTGCGCGCCACCGATCCGGGCCTGGACATGGACCTGGTTGAAGTGCTCGACGGACTCAAGCCGGGCGACACCGTGGTCACGTCCGGCAACTTCCTGATCGCGTCGGAGAGCAAACTGAAATCCGGCATCGAGAAGTGGTAATGCAAATCTCAGACACCAACACGACGCAGCGCCCCGGCCCGATCCAGCGATTGATCGCCGCCTGCGCCAACAATCCGTTCCTCACCATTCTGACGGTCGCGGCGATCGCGGTGTGGGGCTATTACTCACTGCGTCAAGTGCCTCTGGACGCCATTCCCGACCTGTCCGATTCGCAGGTCATCATCTTCACCGAATGGCCCGGCCGCAGCCCCGACCTCATCGAAGATCAGATCACCTACCCCATCAGCAGCGCGCTGCTGGCTGCGCCGAATGTCAAGTTCGTGCGCGGCCAATCCTTCCTCGGGCTCTCGTTCGTCTACGTCATCTTCGAGGACGGGACCGACATCTACTGGGGCCGAAGCCGCGTGCTGGAATATCTCAATGAGGTCTCGGGCGATCTGCCCGAGGGCGTCAACCCGGCGCTCGGCCCGGACGCGACGGGCGTCGGCTGGGTGTTCCAATATGCGCTGGTCGACCGGTCCGGCAAACACGACCTGGCGCAACTGCGCTCGCTTCAGGACTGGAACATCCGCTACGCACTGGAAAGCGTCGATGGCGTCGCCGAGGTCGCCTCGGTCGGCGGGTTCGTCAAGCAGTATCAGATCCAACTCGACCCGGACAAGGTGCTCGCCCACAACATCCCGATTCAGACGATCATCCAGAAAGTGCGGCGGTCCAACATGGACGTGGGCGGCCGGGTGTTCGAGCAGGCCGGTCATGAATACATGATCCGCGGCCGCGGCTACATCAAATCAAAGGCGGACATCGAATCCATCCCCATCGGCATCGGCGACAACGGCGTGCCGATCCAGATCAGGGACCTGGCCACGGTAAAGATCGGCCCCGACATGCGCCGCGGCCTGGCCGAACTCAACGGCGAGGGCGAAGTGGTCGGCGGCATCGTCGTCATGCGATACGGCGAGAACGCCCTGACCACCATCGACAACGTCAAGCAACGCCTCGATGACATCCGCAAAGGCCTGCCCGAAGGCGTCGAAATCGAAATCGTCTACGACCGCTCGGAACTGATCGAGCGGGCGATCGGCACCCTGCGCACCGTGCTGATTGAAGAACTGATCGTCGTCAGCATCGTCATCACCATCTTCCTGATGCACTTCCGCTCGGCGCTGATTCCCATCATCACGCTGCCCATCGCGGTCCTCCTGGCGTTCATCCCGATGAGCTACCAGCACCTGACGGCCAACATCATGTCGCTCGGCGGCATCGCGGTGGCCATCGGCGCCATGGTCGATGCGTCGATCATCATCATCGAAAACATCCACAAGAAGCTGGAGGCATGGGAGGAAGCGGGCAGGCCGGCCGAGCAATCGCGTCGGCAGGTTGTTATCGAAGCGATGCAGGAAGTCGGCCCGAGTCTGTTCTTTTCCCTGTTGGTCATCACGGTCTCCTTTCTGCCGGTGTTCACGCTTGAAGCGACCGAGGGCCGGCTGTTCCGCCCGCTGGCGTTTACCAAGACCTACTCGATGGGGTTTGCCTCGATCCTGGCGGTCACGCTCGTGCCGGCACTGGCGGCTCTGCTCATTCGAGGCAAGGTGCGCGGCGAGAAGTGGAACCCACTCAACCGTCTGCTCGTGGCGGTGTACGCGCCCGTGGTGCGGTTCGTCGTACGCCATCGCTGGCTCGTCGTCGGTTGTTCGATCATCGCCATGATCGCGACCGTGCCCGCCTTTCTGCGGCTTGGCAACGAGTTCATGCCGCCGCTGAACGAGGGATCGATCCTCTACATGCCCACCGCGCCGCCGGGCATGTCCATCACCGAGGCGGGAACCGTTCTGCAATCGCAGGACCGAAAACTGCGGGAGATTCCCGAAGTGCAATCGGTGTTCGGCAAGATCGGTCGGTCGCGCACCGCCACCGATCCCGCGCCGCTGTCCATGGCCGAAACCGTCATCGTGCTCAAGCCCGAAAGCGAGTGGCGCGAAGGGATGACCTGGGACAAACTCATCAAAGAGATGGACCAGAAGCTGACCTACCCCGGCATGCCCAACATCTGGTGGATGCCCATCCAGACGCGGACCGAGATGCTCGCCACGGGCATCCGCAGCGCCCTGGGCATCAAGGTGTTCGGCTCGACCCTGGAGGAAATCGAATCAACCGCGATCGACATCGAAATGGCCTTGCTCGATGACCCGCGCGTCAAGCCGTACACCCGCAGCGCCTTCGCTGAACGGGTCACCGGCGGGTACTTCCTCGACTTCACCGTCAAGCGCGAGCAAGCGGCGCGCTACGGCCTGACCGTCGGCGACGTGCAGGACATCGTGCAGACCGCCATCGGCGGCATGAACATCGACCAGACCATCGAAGGCCGAGAGCGCTATCCGATCCAGGTCCGCTACGCCCGGCAGTTCCGCGACAAACTCGACACGATCAAGAAAGTGCTCGTGCCCACACCGACCGGCACGCACGTGCCCATCTCGCACGTCGCGGACATCGCTTTCAACACCGGCCCGCCCATGATCCGCAGCGAAGACGGCCGACTCGTCGGCTTCGTGTTCGTCGACGTGACCGACCTCGGCATCGCCGACTACGTGCAGCTTGCCAGACAAGTCGTCGATGAAAAGGTGGCGTTGCCCCCCGGCACCCGTCTCGCGTGGGCGGGACAGTTCCAGTACTTCGAGCGGGCCAAAGAGAAGTTGACGATCGTCGTACCCGTCACGCTGCTGATCGTGTTCTTCCTGCTTTACCTGAATACGAAGTCGGTGATCGAGACGTTCATCGTGTTGCTTGCGGTGCCGTTTTCATTGATCGGCGCGTTCTGGCTGCTTTACATTTTGGAATACAACATGAGCGTCGCCGTCTGGGTGGGCATCATCGCTCTGGCGGGCCTCGATGCCGAGACCGGCGTCGTCATGCTGCTGTACCTGAAACTGTCGCACCGCCGCTGGCAGGCCGAGGGCAAACTCGTGTCCCACCAGGCCCTCGAGGACGCCATCGTCGACGGCGCCGCTCGCCGCATCCGTCCAAAGCTGATGATGGTGCTGACCACGTTCATCGGCCTGCTGCCCCTCATGCTCAGCGATGGCACCGGCGCGGACCTGATGAAACGCATCGCCGCACCCATGGTCGGCGGTTTGGCAACGTCGTTTCTGCTGGAACTCACCGTCTACCCCGCGATCTTCGCCATATGGAAACGGCGTACGATTGAAAAAGTATCGTGAACCCTGCGAGGCCTCGTCTGCTGCCAATGCCGACGCCGAGAACCCCGTCCCGCCAACGCGGGCTTGAACGACTTGCCGAAAAAGATGTCAGTGTGAGGTATAAATCATCCTGATGCTTCTTTTCTTCGATAAAGTAGAAAGTCATCCTTTCCCGTCATTCCGTTGCCGTTCGTTTCGCGGGCCATATCACGCGTTCCTTTGGAGATCATATTATCCCGTGTATAGGATGCAGCCGCGGGCAGCACGGTGACGCGCGGGGGGGGGCGAGCGGGAAGGCGGTGGACGCCGAAGCGTTCGGCCCATGGATGGCGGGTCGATGAGCGCTTCTTCGGGCGGCGGGCGTCATGTGAATGGATCATGCCTTTCATGTGCTACCGGGTCCGTCGCGGGGAGCGGGCCGCAACTCAGGAGGATTCCCATGGCCCGAGTGTTTTCGATCGGTTCGTCGAGCGTTCGCATCGTCGCCGTGCTGTTCGCGTGGCTCGGGATCGCCGGCGGCGCCGCGTTCGCCGAACCGGCCGCGGTGGAGGCGGCGTTCGATGACGCGGGTCTCGCGGCATTGCGTGTGGCCGGCTACGCCGATGGGGCCTCGGTCCTGGCGGACGGCGGGTTTGAGCTGGCGCGTGTGCAGTTCGCCAGCGCCCACCGCGACAAAAACACCG
The DNA here is from genome assembly GCA_964620345.1 of uncultured Planctomycetaceae bacterium. Classification (GTDB taxonomy): domain Bacteria; phylum Planctomycetota; class Phycisphaerae; order Phycisphaerales; family Zrk34; genus CAZUHK01. The sequence goes on along the minus strand of CAZUHK010000012.1, from coordinate 17,562 downwards.
AGGATCACGAGCGGCAGTACAAGTTGCCGAAGGAGCGGGACCCTTACGCCGGCGAGTACCGGACGTTCGAGGACGGCTCGACCGAGGTGGTCGAGCGGACGTTCGACGCCGAGCGTCGCACCTTGCGGAAGACCTACGCGTGGGGCGCGATCGCGGTGACCTACCGAGCGCAGGCGAATCGGCTGCACCTGGACGTTTCGGTCGAGAACCGCTCGGACCGCAGCATCGAGCACGTGGCGTTGAAGCCGCTGCTGACGCTGAAGCTGCCGGGCGAGGTGAAGGCGGGGCGGGGGCATCACAACATCGGCGCCCCGACGGTGATCCCGATCGAACATGGCGAGGGGCTGGCGGTGGTCACGAACGAGGGGGTGGAGCGGCCGCTGCGGCTGAACGTGGAGGCGGCGGAAGGGGTGGTGTCGGTGGTGTTGCGCTCCTCGCATCCATCGGGGGGCCGAGAGGTTTATGACGGCGAATGGATGTCGCGGCCCATCGCTGCGGGCGAGCGCGATCGCTACCGCATCAGCGTGCGATTCGGCGACGCCGAGGCGAGCCGCGTTTCGCTGGGCCGGCCCATCTACGAGCGGTATCGCGAGGCGTTTGCGCGAACGCTGCGATGGCACGACCGTCGCCCGATCGGAACGCTGTTTGTCACCGGCGAGCCCCACATCACGGAGCACAACCCGATCGGCTACAGCTTCGGCAAAGACGCCGGCGACCTGTCGACCGAGGCGGGGATGCAGGCCTTCCGCGAGAACATGCGGCAGTACACCGGCCGCGTGATTGACCAGATGCACGCCAAGGGGTTGCAGGGTGTGATCGTGTGGGACATCGAGGGGGCGACGCACAAGACGACGCACTACCTCGGCTCGCCGCGGTTCCTGCCGGTGATCTCCCCGGCGATGGACCGGGTCGCCGACGAGATGTTCAAGCGATTGAGCGACGCGGGGCTGCGCACGGGCATCACGCTGCGGCCGCTGTTGATGTGGCCCGTCGATGCCGACCGCAATCGCGTCGACAGTTGGACCTCCGAAGACCTCGGCCCGCCGCGACAACGCATCCGCTTCCGCAACTTTGTCAAGTTCAGCGAAGCCGACCACCCGCAGCTCCGCAAGCTCGGCGTCACGGTCGAGGAGGCCCAATCGCCGTTCCACCGGCTCAACAACAAGATCGCCTACGCCAAAAAGCGATGGGGATGCTCGCTGTTTTACATCGACACCGCGTATTTCTGGCGGCCCCGCGATCGCAGCGCCGAAAACAACGGCTGGAAGTCGCTGCAACTCTCCGCCGAGGTCTTCCGCAAGCTCAACCAAGCCCACCCCGACGTGCTGATCATTCCCGAGCAGCAGTACCCGCAATACTGGGCCTACACCGCGCCATACCACGAATTGGGCTATTCCCCGTGGCAGACGCGGGACTGGATCCGCGCGATTTATCCCCAGGGCTTTGTCGTGCAGCAGATCGCCAACAAGACCGACGTGGTGCGGGAGAATACCGAGGCCTTCGCCGACATCGTCAAACGGGGCGATTCGATGTTCGTCCACGGCTGGTGGGGCGGGCAGTCGAAGGTGCTCCGCGCGGCCTACGGCAAGGCGGTGGACGACGCGCCGTTCACCGTCGGCATCGGCGCCGACGGCGCGATGACGCTGAACGCAGAAGCAGCGGCGGACATCGAGACACTGATCGATCGGCTCGCCGAGCGTGTCGACGGCCGGCAACTTGTCGACCGGCGGGTCTTGGTCGTCTACGCCCAGGGCGCCCCGGCCAAGGTCCGCAAACAGGTTTACGAGGCGGTCGGCGAGGCCGGCGGCATCCTCACCTGGTCCCGGCGCGATTGACGAGCCGGCGGCGCGAACACCGACCGGCCGGCGTTCGCGCCCGCCGATGGCTACGGCGTGATCAGGTCGGTCTCGGGGGCGATGATGATGAACCGCGGGTGGAATGAATATGCGACGCGCATCGCCCACCGCCGCGGACGCTCGACCGGCGGATCGCTCCACCACGCCGGCTTGCGCCGCGGACCGTGCCCGTGCATGCTCGACCCTCGCCAGGGCTCGGCCCGGTCGCCCCGGTCCGCAAGCCGCGGGTTGCGTTCGACGTCGCGCACGACGGTGAGCTGAGGCCCATCCGCCTTGATGGCCAACGCTTTGAAGCGGCCCCACCAGACGTGCCCCGCCCGCTTCGCCACTTTGCCGATCGTCAATGCGGTCATGGTCAGTCTCCAGGATCAGGTTACCCTCCGTACTATGCTACGGAGTCAAGGCTGATCGCTGGAAAGACGTGAATCCCGTCTTCGTTTAACAGGCACGTTGGGGGGTGGACCGTCAGGGTTCGTGCTCGGGGGTTGCGTTGTGGTCCGTGGTTTCGTTTGTCGGCGACTGAACCGGCGACTTGCCGAACAGCAGGAACAGGATCGGCAGGACGAACAGCGTCAGGAGCGTCGAGGTCAGGACACCGCCGATGACGACGGTCGCCAGGGGGCGTTGGACCTCGGCCCCCACGCCGGTGGAGATGGCCATGGGCAGGAAGCCGACAGCGTCGGTGACGGCGGTGGCGAGCACGGGGCGGAGGCGTTGCTTGGCGGCGTTCATCACGGCCTCGCGAATCGGCTGGTTCGCGTCAAGGAAGCTGCGAATCGCCGCAACCATGATCTGGCCGTTGAGCACCGCGATGCCGGACAGGGCGATGAAGCCCACCGCGGCGCTGACGCTGAACGGGATATCGCGGAACCAAAGCGCGTACACGCCGCCGACGAGGGCAAAGGGGATGCCGGTGTAGATCAGCAGCACGTCGCGCAGGTTCTTCATGCTGAAATACAGCAGCAGAAAGACGAGGATCAGCGTCGCGGGGACGACGAGCATCAACCGCGTCTGAGCGCGCTGGAGGTTTTCGAACTGCCCGCCCCATTCGACGACATAGCCCTCGGGCAGCGGCACCTCCTGTTCGATGCGTTGCCTGGCTTGATCGATGAATGAAACCACGTCCCGGCCGGACACGTTGCACTGGACGCGGATCAGGCGTCGGCCCCACTCGCGGTTGATCGTCGCCAGGCCTTCGGTATGGTCCACGCTGGCCAGGGAATGCAGCGGCAACCGTTGCCCGGATTCGGTCGGCACGAGGGTATCGGCCAGCATGTCCGCATCGCGGCGGTGCTCATCGGGAAGCCGAACGACCAGATCGAAGTGCCTTTGCCCTTCGAACACTTCCCCGACGGTTCTGCCGCCGACGGCTTCGACGAATTCCAGCACGTGCCTTGCGGGCACGCCGTGTCGCGCGATTGCCTGCTGATCGACCTTGACCTGCAACATGGGCTGGCCGGTCACCTGATCGACCGCGATGTCCGAAGCGCCGGGGATTTGCAGAAGGATGCGTTGGATGTCGTCGCTGATGCGGACCAGTTCGTCGAAGTCGTCGCCGTAAATCTTGATGCCCAGGTCCGTGCGGATGCCGGAGATCATCTCGTTGAGCCGCAGTTCGATCGGCTGGCTGAAGACCATGTTTAATCCGGGTTGATCGGCCAGTTCCTGCTGCATCGCGGCGACCAGCTCGGCCTGATTGTCGGCGCGCGTCCACTGCGCGCGGGGCTTGAGCGAGACGAAGATGTCGGTCAGCTCGGTGCCCATCGGATCGGTGGCGACCTCGGCGGTGCCGATGCGGCTCCAGACATGGCGGACCTCATCGGGGAAGGCGTCGATCAGTTGCCGCTCGATCCGCGTGTTCCAATCGGTGGACTGGTCGATGGAGATGCCGGCCAGACGGATGGTGTTGGCGACCACGGCTCCTTCACTCAGGCGCGGTAGGAACTCCCCGCCCAGTCGCGTGGCCTGCCAACCGGTCAGGACCAGCAGGCCGATGACGACGGGCAGCACCACCCATCGCAGCTTCACCGCACCGGCGAGCAGCAGGCCGTATGTCCCGGTCACCAGGCGTTCGAAGAAGCCGACGCGGTGCTTGGCCTTGCGTGGCAGCAAGTAGTAGCCAAGGACCGGTGAAAGCGTGAGGGCGATCACCAAAGCACCGAGCAGCGCGAAGATGAACGTCCACGCCATCGGTTTGAACATCTTGCCTTCGATGCCCTCAAGCGTCAGCACCGGCAGGAAAACGATGAGAATGATTCCGATGCCAAACACGATCGGCCGGGCGACCTGCTTGCCCGATCGGATCACCACCTCCAGGCGTTCGGCGGGGGTGAGTTTGCGGCCCAGTTCGCGCGATCGTTCGGCAAGGTTGCGCAGGTTCGCCTCGGTCATCACGACCGAACCATCGATGATGATGCCGAAGTCGATGGCCCCCAGACTCAGCAGACTCGCGGCGATGGCGAACTCGTACATGCCCAGGATCGCAAAGAGCATGGTCAGCGGGATGACCATGGCCACCAGCAACCCCGCGCGGACGTTGCCCAGCAACAGGAACAGCACCACGATCACCAGCGCCGCCCCGAGCAGCAGGTTGTGTTGCACCGTGTCGATGACGGCGGTGGTCAGTTCGGTCCGGTCGTACACGACCTCGACGATCACGTCATCGGGCAGGGCCGATCGCACCTGTTCGAGCTGCGCCTTGAGATTCTCGGTCACGACCTTGCCGTTCTCGCCCATGAGCATGAACGCCAGGCCCAGGACGATCTCGCCGCGACCATCGGCGGTGACGGCGCCCCGGCGGATTTCGTGATCGATCTTCACCTCACGGGTGATGTCATGCACGTGAACCGGGTCGCCGTCGAACGACGTGACCACGATGTCTTCGATCTGCTGGATGTTGGTGACGCGGCCGATGCCGTGAACCATCTGCGAGACACCGCCGGTGGTGATCAGCCCGCCGCCGACGTTGGTGTTGTTGCGTTCGAGCGACTCGAACACGTCGTCCATGGTCAGATCGAATTTCAACAGGGCTTGCGGATCGACGACGACGTGGTACTGCTTGACCTCGCCGCCCCAGGCGTTGACCTCGGCCACGCCGGGCACCTTGCGCAGTTCGGGCTTGACCACCCAATCGTGGATGGTGCGCAGCTCTTCGAGCGTGCGATTCGGATCGCTCGAACGGACGACGTAGTGGAAAATCTCGCCCAGGCCGGTGGCGATGGGCCCCAGTTGCGGCCGCTCGATGCCTTCGGGCAGTTCGACGGCGTTGATGCGTTCGGAGATGTATTGCCGCGCATCGACGATGTCCGTCGAATCGTCGAATGTGGCCACGACTTGGGAAAAGCCGAACTTGGAGGTCGAGCGCACGTTGACCAGTCCGGGCAGGCCGCCGACGCTCAGCTCGATCGGCAGCGTGATCTGCTGCTCGATCTCTTCGGGATTCAGGGCCGGGGCAACGGTGTTGATCTGCACCTGCACCGGCGTGGTGTCGGGAAACGCATCGACCGGCAGCATGGTCAACCGCCAGACACCCAGGCCGCACATGATGGCGGTCACGATCAGGACGATCAGGCGGTTTTGCAGCGAGAATTCGACGATACGGCCAAGCATTCACAGACTCCGTGAAGATGCCGCGGCGATCAGTGGTCGGCGCAGCCGGCACCCAGGCGGGATTTGAGGAATTCAGACATCACGACGAAGCTGCCCTTGGTGACCAGGGACTCATCCGCAGTCAGGCCCGCCAGAACCTCGGTGGTCTTCCCGTTGGACTGGCCCAGCGCCACGCGGCGGATCGAAAACAGATCGGGCTCGTTCTGCACAAAGACGTACGTGCCGCCCTCGTGACGTTGCACCGCATCGCGCGGCACGATCGTGGCGGGGCGGCTGTTGCCGATCGCGATGCGTGCCTTGCCGAACATGCCGGTCTTGATCTGATCCGCGTCGTCCGTGACCAGCGCCCGCGCCTTGACCATGCGGCTGCGCGGATCGATGGACGTGTCGATCCAGGTGATCTCGCCGCGCACGTTGACGCCCGGCAGCTCATCGAACCGTGCCACGACCTGCTGGCCGGGGCGTACCTGCGTGATGTGACGCGAGGGGATGGACAGGGTCAGCCAGCGGGTGGACAGGTCGGCGACGGTAAAGACGGCGTCGCCCACCGATACGGCTTCGCCGGCAACCGCGTTGCGTTCGACGATCGTGCCATCGAAGGGCGCGCGGATCACAAGCCGGGCGGAAGTGTCCTGGTCCCGTTTGATCGCCGAGATTTCATCTTCGGTGAAGCCCAGGTTCACCAATCGCTGGTGCAGGTTGTTGACGGCCAACTCCGCCGACCGAAGCGCGGCCTGGGCTTCGAGGTAATCCTTCTCGGCGGCGATGTTCTGCTCCCGCAACCGCTGCTCGCGCTCAAAGGCCTGCTTGCGGATGTCACGGCCCACCACGGCGGCCAGATAGTCGCTCTTGGCGTTCGCCGCCTGGGTCGAGTGCAGCTCCACGAGCACCTCGCCGGCGACAACCTCCCCGCCCACGTCCCGGGCCACTCGACGAATGACCCCGTCGGCCAGGGGCGTCACGCGTGCCATCGTGTTCTGGTTGTACTGCACTTCGCACAATGCTTCGAACGCGGGCGTGGACTCGCCCGAGCGTGGGCGGGACGTGCGGATGCCGGCCATGTCCGCCGACGCCGCCGATGGGAAGCGGACCTTCAGATTCTCGCCCGGCTTCAGCGCGATCGCGCGATCGGGCTGGCAGATCGCGCATTCGATCTCGTAAACGCCATGCTCGTTGCAGAACAGTCCGCCGGCCTGCGGCGCGGGGTTTGAAGGAAGCTCGGCCGCGGCACGGTCGTCACCGTGTTCGTGGTCATCATGCGTTTGGTTAACGGCATCGTCGGCGGCCGCGCCGCCCTCGTTCAGTTCCCGCTGGCATAGATGACACTCGTCCTCATACAGAAAGTGCTCCTTGCAGTAGAGCCGATCCTTGTCTTCGAGTTCCGGATGGCAAAGCCAGCAGCGGTCTTCGTAGCGCACGTGCTCCTTGCACCACAGCCGCCCCTCGTCGCGCTTGGATGGGTCGCACATGAAGCAGGTCTCGTCGGGGTTGTCGTGCTCGTGCGCGGCCATGATGGCGGCAGCGGATGGCTCACCCGCGTGAGCTTCGTCTTCGTGGGCCTGGCCCTGCTCCTGCTCGCTGCAGCCGGTCGTCACGATGAGTAGTCCGGCCATCGCGAAGGTTGCGAGCAATGCAGCGCGATAACGAGTACGTGAAACAATCATGGTTGTGTCTCCTGTTCGGTTGGGGTTGCGGGTTGATTCAGATCGGTCAAACGCTGACCGATCAGGGCTTCGATCTCCGCGGCGGCGGTGTGGTAACCCGCCAGCGCATCGATGTAACGTGATTGAAGGTCAAACAAGGTTCGCTGCGCGTCGAGCACATCCAGAAACGGCAGCTTGCCTTCGTCAAAAGCGCGACGGGTGGCGTCGTAAGCATTGGTGGCGGCGGGAAGCGCCCGGGCTTTTAACGCCGTCGCCTCATCATGCGAACCGGCCAGTCGGGCGTAGGCGTCGCTGAGCATGTCTTCGAGGCGAAGCTCGGCCTCACGCTGCCGTTGACCGGCCGCTGACGCGCCCAGTCTGGCCGCGAGAATGTCACCGCGACGGCGGTCGAAGATCGGCAGCGGCAGGGCAACGCCGACCACCAGCCCCACGGCGTCATCCGCGTTGTCATGCTTCACGCCGACGCGGCCGGTCAGGTCCGGCACGGCCCCGGCCTCGGCAAGGCGCTGCTCCGCGAGGCGCTTGCTGATCGCGGCCGCCCAACGCGCCACTTCGGGATTCGCATTGATCAACTCGACCAGGGCATCCACGGACGGCAACGGATCGAGCTGCTCCATATCACCGACCAGACGGTCGAAAGAAACCGTTCGACTGCCCCATGTCGTTGCCACACGCCGGTAGGCCGCTTCCCGCTCACGACGCGCACGCTCCAATGCCACTTCGGCGGTAATCACCGGCACGACCACGCGGGCCTTCTCGACCGGCGAGACATCGCCGGCCTCCACCCGCTGCACGGTCAGGTTCTGCGTCGCCCGCGCCAACGCCAGTTCGCGCTCGGACAACGCGATGCGTTGATCGGCAGCCAAGGCATCGACAAAACGTTGAGTCGCTTCAAGCAGAACAGCGAGGCGCGCCGACTCATACTCCCAGTTCGCCAGCCGCGTTCGCGCCTGAGCCACTTCACGGCGGCGGGCAATGTCGCCACCGAGCGGGAAGGTCTGGGCCAGACTGACGGTCGTTTCAGCGGAATCGACGCTGGAGAAGCTTCCGGTACCGGCGATGTTCTCGATCTCCACATCGAGTTCAGGGTTGGACCACCGACCCGCCTGCATCGCCTTCGCCTCGGCAACGCGAATATCGGTCGAGTACGCCGCCAAGCGCGGGCTGTGCGTCAGCGCAAGGGAAAGCGTGTCCGCGAGTGCAAGCTGACCAGTCGGTCGGGGCGGCTGCTGTGCTTGCACCCGGCTGGGGCGGCCTTTCGCAGGTAACTGGGCACGAGGCGGCAACGAACCGCGAGCGTTTGCACGGTCCAGCGACAACGGCTCGAACGGCGAGGCGGACTCACAGCCAGCGATGATGAATGCGCCCGCCGTCACGGCGGACAAAAGCCACGATTTCAAGACAGCGACTCCGTGCTTCATGGATCGATGGAGACAGACATCGCGCAAACGCGACGACAGCGATCTTCATGGAGCGTGGAGCTAGATGAGCAGAATGGTCGAACGGATCAACGCGGCCGTTTGTCGATGTGGCGGCTCAGATTGCGATGATGGGCGCTGCCGAAGCGGAGGATCGGCTACCGTTGTCCAAGGTGACGCCACCGCCAAAAGCGCAGGCGGTGAAACGTTCTTTGTCTCTACCCGATCCGAACGGATGGTCACCGGGCCGGCGATGAAGTAATCGACGCATGTGGTGTTGTCGAGAGCGGACTCGGTCTGATCTGATTCGGGAAGGTCGCATCGATCAGCACAGCCGACCAGCAAGTTGGCCAACTCCACGGCCGCTCCAGCATCTGCGCGGACGCACAACATGTATCCAGCACTGGAAAAAACCAGCGATGCGATCAGGAGAAGCGCAGCAGCCCGCTGCGCACAGGATGTCCGGCGCGGAATCATGTATTGAGACTAGCCCGTTTTCCAGCGACCGGCAAGTGTTCGTTTCTGAAAACCGGCCTTGAATTGCAGAGCAAGAACTGCCATCGACCGCTCACTGATGCGGGGGGCAGTGGGGTCAGCGGGCCAATCCGCGGTGATGGCCGCGGGATGCGGTGGGGCGGCGCGGTGTACAAACAAACAGCCCCGCCGAACGGTCGGCGGGGCTGGTGGGGTTGCCGAACGGCGTTGCGCCCGGGGTTATCAGGCGTGGCGGCGGCGGAGCAGCGCCACGCCGCCCATCGCGAGCAGGGCCAGCGTGGTCGGCTCGGGCACGGCGAACTCGCCGACGGCCTCGATCGCGTTGATGTCGATCACGCCGTAGTTGAGCGCACTGTCCGGACCTTCGCCGGGCCAGATGTTGAACGCCGCCAGCGAGTAGGCGTGGTCCCACAGGTGCCCGCCGTGGGCGAGATAGCCGAACGTACCGTCGGATTTGAGATAGAAGATCTCGCTGCCGGTGGCGTAATAGCCATCGGGGTCGCCGGGGTCGTAGATCTGGCGGATGCTGAAGAGGATCTCGTCGGCATCGCCGACATCCCCGCCGGCGGGCGAGCCGAACAGGTCCGGTTCGCCGTCGATGTCCTGGACCATCAGCGCGTCGATGTTGATCAACTCGTTGCCGCCCTCCAGCGCGGCCGACGGTGCACCCAGCAGCGTGGTCACCGCGGTGATGACGGCGCTGGACAGGACATACGGCGAGCCCGAGGCGTTCCACACCGCGACCGAGTCGCCGGCGACCACGCCAACGCTCGCCGCGTCGACGTCGAGCGAGTACTTGTTGGCGTCGGCCAGCGGCGGCTCGGGGCCCCAGACTTCCAGGCCGTCGATGTCGTCAGGCAGCGGCATGCCGTTGATCTCCGCCTGCTTGGCCCAAAGGGCCTGGGTGTCCGGCAGGTTGCCCGCCGCCGGGCCGGCGATGCCCAGCTCGTAAGAGATCTCGCCCGCCCCGCCGATGACGTTGCCGTTGCCCAGCGTGATCGGCCCGGCAGCAGGCAGAATCGCCGGGGCCGGCGTACCGAACGAGTACAGCACGTACGAATCGTCCACCGAGAACAGCAGGTGCGCCTCGTCGGCCCGCAGCTCGGAGTAGGCGTAGTCGCCATGGTTGGCCAGGGCGTCGATCTCCTGATCCAGCGACCACAGCGGGCGCGTGCCGGTGAAGTCGGTCACGTCCGTCGCCCCACCGATGCCGTCCCACGCCACGACCTGCTGCGGATCGGCCGGCGGCGGCGAAACCGCGCCCGCGCCGATCGTCGTCGAGTCAAAGTCGTGGGAGTACTCCTTGCCGCCGACCAGGGACGGCGCGATCACGTCCGGCCCGAAGCCGGGGAACGGCCCGGCCACCGGCGTGTAGGGGATCGTCGCCTGCGCCACCCCGCCCGTGCCCATTGCCACACACCAGACCACCACCATCATCCAAAGTTTCCCGACCATGCGATGTCTCCTTTCGAGTTGCCAAGAGATACCCATCCGCCGACCGCGGCGGATTTGCGACAGCCATCGGACCTTCCGACGGACCGCCGCCCCGATTCGGGCGAAACGTTCGCCCGATGTTTCACTGCCGAATGTGAAGACTCCCACTTCTCAACGTCGCCGCGCATCGTGTGACACCCGTCGTCGCGCGGTCGACTTTGTCATATCTACCCCATGCTGGAATGCACGGCAAGCAAATTTTCCGAAATACTCAAATATTTCGACGATTAATCGGGTAAGTCCCAAACGCTTCACTGCGAGCCGCGGCGTTTGTCTCGCCCAACGTGTTCCCGAACCTGCGTGAGACGTTCGACCTGCGGCTGATCGGCACCGATGGCGCGGCCGACTGCAAAGCGGTGATGACCGCGGGATGAGGTGGGGCGGCGCGCGGTGAGGGCGCGTGATGCGTAAGACATGCAGTCCCGCCCGGGCCGGGGACGGCCGGGCTCGCTGCAACATGAAACCTTCGCTCGACTGCGGCGCCTCAGCGAGTCCGGGCGTCCCCGCCCCGGGCTTCTTTCGCGCGTGCCGCGATCAGGCCTGAATCGTCTGGCCCAGCGCCTTCTGCACCGTGCGCGCCAGCGGCAGCTTGATCCGCGGCGGCATTTCGTCCACGTGCTCGGTCTTGAACGACAGGAAGATCCACTTGTGCTCGAACACGTTGAGCACCGCGCTCAAATCCCAGACCGGCGGCAGGACGTAGACGACGTGCCTGCCCACGCGCGTCAGCTCGCGGTGAAAGGCATCGGGGTCGCCCACGTGTTCCATCGTGTGTGAGCAGAGCACCCATTCGAACCGGTCGTCGCCGAACGGCAGGTTGTAGATGTCGTCGACCCGCTCGAAGTTGGGCAGCGGCGCGTGCTGCATGATGTCAGCATTGACGCCCCCGCCGTCGGTCCGGCCGCAGCAGATGTTCAAGCCCCAACGCCGCCGTCGCACCACGCGGTTCTTGAGGATGCCGTAGCTGTACCCGTTGAGCAGGAACAGCAGGATCACGCCCGCGCAGAAAACGCTGAAGAAGATGAGCACCACGTCCATGCAATCACCCCGATCGGTTGGCGTCGGGGCGAGCATAGCCGAATGCAGGTGCGCGTGCGAACCGGTGCGGCAGTGGCCCGTGGGTCAGGCGCTCTGCGCCACCGGCTGGCCCTGAGCGGTGCGGAGCTGGCACTTGCCGGTGCCCTTGCACATCTCGCATTCCTCGGCGTCGCCCGCGACGTGGGCCAGGCAGTGGGCGATGCGGTCGGTCATGATCGTCGCCATCCCCGCGTGCACGCCCAGCGGCGAAGTGACCAGCCAGCGCGTGCCCGGGTGATTCGCCGCGGCCTCGGCGGTGAGCGTGGGGATGTCCTGGTTCCAGTGCTTGCCCGGCAGCAGGAAGTAGGGGTGCACGACGATCGTCCTCGCCCCGCGCTCGACGCACGCGGCGTACGCCGTGGCGATGCTCGGCTCGGCCAGCTCCATGTGGGCCGGCTCGATGATCGGCCATTCGCTGTGGGCGCGGTACATGGCCACCACGTCCAGCAGCATGTCGTTGCTCGCCGCCCGGCGCGAGCCGTGATCGACGATGACGATGCCGGTGGTGTTCGGATCGATCGGATGAGCGGTCGAATGAGACATAATTGCTTGCCACCTCAGGGCCGACCCGGGAATGCTATGCACGCGGCGCGGCCTTTGCGAACCGCCTGAGCGATGCCTACACTGAGGACGTCTTAATCACTTAACCCGGATGAACGGATGAAAGCCCAGGCCGATACGCTCCCCATGAATCCGCTGGACCCTGAGAACCCGCCGCCACCGCCGATCGACGCCGGCGACCGCTTCGTCGACCGCCACCTCGGGCCCGATGCGGCCGAGGTGCGGCAGATGCTCGAGGCGATCGGCCTGCAGACGCTGGACGAGCTGATCGACCGCACCGTTCCGGCCGACATCCGGCTGAAAGATCCGTTGGCTCTGCCCGAGGCGTTGAGCGAGTTCAACGCGCTGCGTCGGCTGGAGAGCATCGCGCTGAAAAACCGGATTCACCGCAGCTACATCGGCATGGGGTATTACAACACCGCGACGCCCGCGGCGATTCGGCGGAACATCCTCGAAAACCCCGGCTGGTATACGCAGTACACGCCGTACCAGGCCGAGATCGCCCAGGGCCGGCTCGAAGCGCTGATGAACTTCCAGACGATGGTGGCCGACCTGGCCGGCCTGCCGGTCGCCAACGCCTCGCTGCTCGACGAGGCCACCGCCGCGGCCGAGGCGATGGCGATGACCGTCGCCGTCGCGCGGCACAAGCGCACCGGGCTCATCGTCGCCGACCACTGCCATCCCCAGACGATCAACGTCATCCGCACCCGCGCCCGGTCGATGGGGCTGACGCTCGAGGTGATGCCGCTGTCGGCGATCGAAAATCACAAATCGAAGATCGAAGATGACATCGCCGGCGTGCTGGTGCAGACGCCGGACACCCAAGGCGTCGTCAGCGACTTCGCCGCGCTGGCTGCGAAGGTTCGCGATGCGGGCGCGCTGTTGGTCGTCGCGGCGGATCTGCTGTCGCTGACGCTGGTCACGCCGCCGGGGCAGATGGGGGCGGACATCGTGTGCGGCACGACGCAGCGGTTTGGCTTTCCCATGGGCGCCGGCGGGCCGCACGCGGGCTACATCGCCTGCACCGACAAGCACACCCGCAAGCTGCCGGGCCGGTTGGTCGGCCTGTCCAAAGACGCCCAGGGCGACCCGGCCTACCGCCTGGCGATCCAGACCCGCGAGCAGCACATCAAGCGCGACCGCGCCACGAGCAACATCTGCACCGCGCAGGTGCTGCCGGCGATCGTCGCGTCGATGTACGGCGTGTACCACGGGCCCGAGGGCCTGACGCAGATCGCCCGCCGCGTCAGCGCGATGACCCGGGCGTTGATTGCCGGCCTTCGCAAGCTCGGTCACGACATCGACGATGCCCCGCGCTTCGACACGGTGACCGTTAATGTTGGCGCCGATGCGGCGGCCGCGGTGCTCGACGCGGCGCGGCAGCGCCGCATGAACCTGCGCGACTTCGGCGACGGCCGGATCGGCGTGGCGATGGACGAGACCACCACCCGCGGCGACGTGGCCGACCTGCTCGACTGCTTCGCCGGCGAACGATCGGTCGACTTCACCGTCGACCAGCTCACCGACGGCTCGCCCGCCGAGCTGCCCCAGCCGCTGCGTCGGGCCAGCGATTTCATGACACACCCGGTGTTCGGCCAGTACCGCACCGAGCACGAGTTGTTGCGGTACATCAAGCGGCTTGAATCGCGCGACCTGTCGCTGACCACGAGCATGATCCCGCTGGGCTCGTGCACGATGAAGCTGAATCCCGCGGCGAGCATGCTGCCGATCACCTGGCCGCAGTTCGCGCAGATTCACCCCTACGCCCCGGCGAGCCAGACGCGCGGCTACGCCGAGCTTTACCGGCAGCTCGAAGACTGGCTCGGGGCGATCACCGGCCTGGCCGCGGTCAGCTTGCAGCCCAACGCCGGGTCGCAGGGCGAGTACGCGGGCCTGCTGGCCATTGCCGGCTACCACCAGCAGCGAGGCCAGGGCCATCGCGATGTGTGCCTGATCCCCACCAGCGCCCACGGCACCAACCCCGCCAGTGCGGTCATCGCGGGGATGAAGGTCGTCGCGGTCCGGTGCTCGGACAACGGCGACATTGATTTGAGCGACCTGCGGACCAAGGCCGAGCTCCACGCCGACGATCTGGCGGCGCTGATGATCACCTATCCCTCGACGCACGGCGTGTTCGAGCAGCGGGTGCGTGACATCTGCTCGATCGTCCACGAGCACGGCGGGCAGGTGTACATGGACGGGGCGAACATGAACGCGCAGGTGGGCCTGACCAGCCCCGCAGCGATCGGCGCCGACGTGTGCCACCTGAACCTGCACAAGACGTTCTGCATTCCTCACGGCGGCGGCGGCCCGGGCATGGGGCCGATCGCCGTGGCCGAGCACCTGGCGCCGTTCCTGCCGGCCGATCCGCTCACCGATGACGGGACGGTGGGCGCCGTCTCCGCCGCGCCGTACGGCAGCCCGAGCATCCTGCCGATCAGTTGGATGTACATCGCCATGATGGGCGCCGCGGGCCTGACCGCGGCGACGAAGATCGCCATCCTCAACGCCAACTACATGGCCAAGCGCATCGGCCGCAAGTTCACGATCCTCTACGCCGGCGCCGACGGCCGCGTGGCGCACGAGTTCATCGTCGATTGCCGCGAGCTTTGCGACAAGGCGCACATCAGCATCGACGACCTGGCCAAGCGGCTGATGGACTACGGCTTCCACGCCCCGACGATGAGCTGGCCGGTGGCCGGCACGTTCATGATCGAGCCGACCGAGAGCGAGTCGAAGGCGGAGCTGGATCGGCTTTGCGATGCGCTGCTGTCGATCCACGACGAGGCGGTCGCGATCATCGACGGCAAGGCCGACGGGCAGGACAACGTGCTGGTCAATTCGCCGCACACGCAGTGGCACTGCGCCGCGGACCAGTGGCCGCACGCCTACGGGCGCGAGCAGGCGGCGTTCGCCGCGCCCTGGCTGCGGCAGCACAAGTTCTGGCCGCCGGTCGGCCGCATCGACAACCCCTACGGCGACCGCCACCTGGTCTGCACCTGCCCGCCGATGTCCGCCGAGGCGTAATCCGCTCTTGGCCCCGGCCGCACCCACCGCGATCGCCTGGCATAAACCCCGCGACTCGTGCGTCTACCATGGTACAGCCCCATTGACTGGGAAGGTTATCGCATGCACCGTCATCTCCTGTTCGCCGCCCTCGCGTGTTTTCTGACCGCCGGCCTGGCCCACGGCCGGGACGAACTGCTCACCGACGCCGACGAGAACGGCAAGTGGATCCTCGCGCCCGACGGCGGCGAGGCCCGCATCTCCGGCCGCGACGCCCGGTACCCCGAGCTCATCCTCGACCTGCAAAAGGTCAAGCGCGGCCCGGTGAAGTTGCAGGTCGAAACCGACGCCCGCTATTTCTACGTCAAACCCGGCCGCAAACGCATCAAGCTCAACGTCAACGCCCTGCGCCACGAACTGACCCTCGATACCCAAGGCACGATCAAGCTCGACGGCGAAACCGACGAGGACTGGACGCAGGACTGGAAGGACGGCCTGGAAAAGCAAGACGTTCAAGACATCACCCTGCGCTTCAGCCGGTGCGACTACGTGAAGGTCACCTGGCGGCAGACGCTGCGGCCGGTCGATCCGATCGACCCGATCGACCCGGTCGGCCCGGCCGACCCGACCGGCGATCCGGCCGACGCGATCGGCGATGACCCCGCCCCGGCCGAGGCACCGGCCCTGGGCGGCGAGGTGATCGGCGACAAGGCCAAGGGCGCGGTCGTGCAACTGCGCGTGTACCGCGAGAACGAACACATCGCGACCGACGGCATGGCGACAATCATCGATCCGACCGGCCTGGCCGTGGCCAACCTGCACGTGGTCGAAGGCGCCCGGCGCGTCGAGGCGATCCTGGCCGGCGTGGACGAGCCGATCGAAGTCACCCCCGCCGGATTCGACGCGGACCTGGACCTGGTGCTGCTGCAACTGTCGCGGGCCAACCCGATGGCCCGGGCCACCATGGCGCCGCTGGACCTGGTGCCCCAAGCGCCCGGGCCGCAGGATAAGCTGTGGCTGGTGGGCATGGAGCGCGGCCGCCACCAGTTCGACGCGGCCAAGGCGCTGGGCGCCGCGGCCTACACCGATCTGGATGACAAGCTGCGGAAGTCGATCGGCCACGGCGCACTGAGCAAGTGGGTGATCGTCGAAGACCGTGTGTCCGCATCGATGGCCGGCGGCGCGGCGCTGGACGCGCAGGGCCGGCTGGTCGGCATCCCGACCTGGTCGTGGCGGGGCGACAAGGATGCATCGCTGATTCTCTCCAGCACCCACTTTGGCCGACTCATCGAAGATCGGCCGATCGACCCGCCCACCTGGGAGCAGCTCAACGCGAAGCTCGCCGACACGCAACTGCCGCGGACGACGTTCCCCACGCTCGCCGTCGACGCCGATCAAGCCAGCCGCGACGTGCAGCGGTTCACGCTGATGGTGGACAACGGCCACGAGTGCGACCTGTGCAAGGGCGAGACGGTGCTGACCAAGCGGGTGCTGGCCGGCTATAAGCGTACCGCCGGGCTGAAGGTGCCGATCTACCATCAAGAAAGCTATGTCTGCCCGCGGTGCGAAGGCACCGGCCTGGACCCCCAGCAGCAGTTGAACGGCCAACTGTCCGCGCTCGCCGACGCCGTGAGCCGCGCGGACATGAGCGACGAGCGCATGAATCATGTACTCGACGCCACGCGCGACCTGATCCGCGAGATGGGCCACCACCACTTCCGCTCGCTGCAGATCATGCTCAACAGCCAGGCCAAGCAACAGGTCAGCGCCGGGTCGCGGAAGGTCGGCCAGCCGCTGATGCTCGCCGGCGAACTGGTGCGCCGCGTCGAGGTGCCGGGCATGACCCGGCCGGTCATGGGCATCAAGCTCTCGGTCGGCGACGACGACGACGGCGGCGGCGGTTATCGCAGCCGCGCGCGAAAGGGCGAGACGAAGATGCTGCTGGTCGATCCGGTGTTCACCGATCGCGGCTCCGGCAAGCTGGCGCTGGTCACCGGCGTGCTGGCCGGGTACGTGCGGATCGATCCGGATGAATCGCCCGTCGCCGTGGTCAGCCGGGTGATGGTCGTGCCGATCGACGAGGACAAGATCATCGTCCGCAAGACCGCCGAGGAGTTGAACAAGGAGCGCGAGGCCGAGCGCGAAGAACGCCGGAAAGAGTACGAGGAACGCCAGCGCGAGATCGAACGCCGCGAACGCGAGCGCGACCGCAAACGACGGGATAACAACCGGCGGTATTGATCCGGCCGATCATCCAGCGCACGCCAACGGGCCGAGCGTGATGCTCGGCCCGTTAGAGCAGATCGCAGCGCTGCGTCGCGTCAGTCGGGTGCCATCTATGAGCAAGCCTCTTTTGTCAAGTGGCAGGACGCAGGATCGTGT
>CAZUHK010000011.1:0-33620 GCA_964620345.1 uncultured Planctomycetaceae bacterium | reverse complement strand
CACCACCGGGTCCGGAAAACCGGTCAAACTGAACGAGGCGCCGCTGACGGTCACCGCTCGCCTCACCGCCGTGCCCGACACGCCCGCCTCGGGGATCGTCGTCGACGCCCCGCCGCGCGATCCGTGGAAGCAGCGTGATGGTCTGCACCTGACCATCGGCCTCGGCCAGGATGTGCGTGCCGCGACGCGCCAGGCGGTCGAACAGATGCTCGATCACGTCGCCAGCACGCTCGACCTGCCCGAGCCGCTGGCGATGATGCTGATCTCCGCGGTGTGCGACGTGCGGATCGCCCAGGCGGTGAACGAGCCGAGCTGGACCGTCGCGGCCGGCTTCCCCAAGGCCCTGCTCAGCGGGTAGCATCTGCCCTCGTCCCGCCCGCACGCCATGCCGTTCACCACCGCTCATCCCGCCTACCCAAGCGCTTCGCTGGTGCTGATCGTCGCGCTGCTTGCCGCGATCGGCAGCGGGTATTACGCGGCCACGGCGCTGCGCGTCGATACCGACACCGCCTCGCTGCTGAGCGACGAACTGCCGGCGCGCGTGGTGAACCAGCGCTACCGCGACCTGTTCCCACAGAACAGCCCCGAGCTGGTGCTGATCGTCGAGGCCCTCACGCCCGAGCAGGCGCACCTCACCGCCCAGCGGCTCGTCGAGCGCCTGCGACAGCAACCCGATCGGTTCAGCGGCGTGCATCGACCCGACGGCCACGAGTTCTTCCGCCGCCACGGTTTGCTCTACCAGAACCCCGAGGAGCTCCAGCGGCTCAGCACGCGGCTCACGCAGACCCTGCCGCTGCTGGCCATGCTCAACCAGAACCCGTCGCTCGCGGGCCTGCTGCAACCGCTGGGGCTGTTCGTCGCCCGCGCGGCGCCGGACGAGCCGCGGCTTGACGCGATGCTCGGCGAACTCGATCGCGTGGTGCGCGCCCAGCTCGCCGGCGAACCGGGCGCGCTGTCGTGGCAACGCCTGATGCGCGGCGCCGACGGCGCCGATCATATCGCGCGGAGCATCGTGCTGGCCCAGCCGGGCGCGGACTTCGGCAAGCTGGCGGCACGTGGCGACGCGATGCGGGCGCTCGACGACCTGCTGGCCCAGATGGGCCTGGCCGGCGACCGCTGGCCGCGCGTGCGCGTGACCGGCGAGGCGGCGCTGGCCCACGAGGAGATGCAGACGCTGCTGGACGGCATGCTCATCGGCGGGCCGGTCGCGATCGGCCTGGTCGCGATCGTCCTCTACTTCGCGCTGCGATCGGCGCGGATGGTGATCTCCACGCTCATCACGCTGGTGCTGGGCCTGCTGCTGACCGCCGGGTTCGCCACGGTCGCCGTGGGTCGGCTGAACCTGATCTCCGTCGCCTTCGCCCTGCTGTACCTGGGTCTGGGCGTCGATTTCGCGATCCACTTCCTGCTGCGCTACCGCGCGCTGCGCCGCCGCGGCGAGGCACGCGGCGCGGCGCGCGTCCACGCGATCCGGCAGATGACCGGCACGCTCTCGCTGTGCGCGCTGACCACGGCCCTGGGGTTCCTCGCGTTCGTGCCCACCGCGTTCATCGGCGTGGCCGAGCTGGGCATCATCGCCGGTGGGGGCATGATCATCGGCCTGATCGTCACCCTCACCGTTCTGCCGGCGATGCTGGCCCTGGGCTTCGCCCGCGAGCGCCGCACCACCGGCAAGGTCGCCGCGCCCCCCTGGTGGCAGTGGCTCATCGAGCGGCCCGTGAATCACCCCGTGCTCGTCGTCACCGTCACCGCCCTGTGCACCGCGGCCGGCGGGCTGTTGATTCCCATGGCCCGGTTCAACACCGACCCGCTGGACCTGCGCCCGCCCGACAGCCCGGCCGTCCAGGCCCTGCGCGACCTGCGCGCCGCCGAGCAGGCCGACGCCAGCGGCGGGGCGATCGTGCTGTGCGATTCAGCCAAGCGCGCCCGGGAAGTCACCGCCGCCCTGCGCGAACTGCCGCAGGTCAAGCGTGCGATCAGTGTGTTCGACCTGGTGCCCAAAGATCAGCCGCCCAAGCTGGCGCAGATTCAGCAACTCGGCCTGCTGGCCGAACCGAGCTTGTCGCTCACCCCCGAGCGGTTGACGATCGAACCGGTGGACGAGCAGATCGCGGCGATCCGGTCGTTCCGCGATGCGCTGGCTTCGAGCGATGGCCCGCGCGGCCGGCTGCACGATTCACTGAGCCGATGGCTGGACGCGTCCGACGCGATGGCACCGGCCCAGCAGCGGGCCTGGGTCGCGGATTTGCACGAGCGTGTGCTGGGCACGTTGCCCGCGGCCATGGAGGGCTTCGCCCTGGCGCTGCGGGCCGGGCCGGTCACCCTGGCGTCGATGCCGGCCGAGCTCAAGTCGCACTGGATCAGCGAGCAGGGCACCTATCGCGTGCAGGTCAGCCCCGCGGGCGCGATGCAGACCGACGCGGCGCGGCGGGCGTTCGTCGACGCGGTCGCGGCCGTCGCGCCCGGCGCCGGCGGGCCGGTGGTGATCCAGGTCGAGGCCGGCCGCGCCATCGTCCGGGCCTTCGTGATGGCCCTGATCTACGCCGCGGCGGGCATCCTCGTTCTGCTGATGATGCTGATGCGAAGCGTGCGGCTGTCGGCGGTGGTGCTGCTGCCGCTGATCTGCGGCGGGGTGATGACCGTGGGCGCGATGGTCGTGCTGCGCATGCCGTTCAACTTCGCCAACGTCATCGCACTGCCCCTGCTGCTGGGCGTGGGGGTGGACAACGGCATCCACATGGTCCAGCGCAGCCGCCGCGCGATGACCGGCCGGGCCGGCCTGCTGGCGACCTCCACGGCGCGCGGCGTGCTGTTCAGCATGCTTACCACCCTCTGCGGGTTCGGCGGCCTGGCGCTGTCGCCCCATCCGGGCACCGCGAGCATGGGCATCCTGCTCACGCTCGGCCTGCTGCTGATCGTCGGGTGTACGCTGATCCTGCTGCCCGCGATGCTCCAGCCGCGCCCCGAAGACGCGCCCGACCCTACGCCGCCCGCAGCGATCCCCAGCGATCGATGAACATCGCCCATTCGCGCCGGGCCCGCTCGGCCAGGTGCTCGGGCAGGGCGTGGTGGTTCTTGCGGTAGTCGCGCGTCGAATCGAGGTAACGCTGCAGCGCCGGCCGATCCGCCTCGAAATCCCCCAGGCCCAGCTCGGCGTACACGCGCTCGATCACCGCCAGCGGCCGCGCGTCCAGCTCGGCGTAGCTGAACTCGACGAAGTCCCCGGCCGGCAGCGCCGCGGCGTCTTCGGTCAGCCGGTGCATGATGCGGGGATAGGTTTCGAGGATCAGCTCGTCGATCAGCCCCTCGTCGTACGGCTGCAGCGCCATGACGTTCAGCAGCTTGAAATAGAAGTGCCGCATCGACGCGAACACGTCCAGCGGATCGCGGTGGACGTGGATGAACTTCGCCTGCGGATACAGCTCGCGCAGCATCGCGATGCGCGCGGTGTAGACGGGGTTCTTGATCAGCAGGC
Organism: uncultured Planctomycetaceae bacterium; assembly: GCA_964620345.1. GTDB lineage: Bacteria > Planctomycetota > Phycisphaerae > Phycisphaerales > Zrk34 > CAZUHK01. The sequence goes on along the minus strand of CAZUHK010000011.1, from coordinate 30,145 downwards.
GCCGACCCTGGTTGAGCACGTGCAGCTTGTCCATCAGGTGCGTGAAGCGCCGCCGCCAGCGGGCGATGTGCTTTTCCGAGCAGCCCTCGAAGAACACGCCGGCCATGAAGTTCTCACGCAAACGGCGCGGGAAGTACAGGCCGTGGTAGAACGACGTGGGCTGCATGTTGGCCATGGCCGCCTCGTCTTCCTGGGGCGAGTGCAGGTGGACGGGGATGCGGTCGATGTAGCGCTGCCTGGGCAGCAGGTGCTTGAGGAACGGCCGCAGCAGCCTGCCGAGCACGAGCATGTCCCACGGCAGGCCGGTGGCCAAGGGCGGGACGAATCCGAACCGCCCGGTGCCGGCCATGGTGTTGTACAGGTGGGTGGTGCCGCTGCGCCAGTGGCCGAGGATGAACACCGGCGGGGGCATGGGGCGGGCGCGGCGGCGCATCGCGGGCGCGATGGCGCGTTCGAGCAAGCTGAACGGCGCCCGGCCCAGCGCCGCGCCCGCGGCCAGGCCCACGCGAGGCCACTGCCGCGCCGGCACCGGGCCGTTGGCCCACAGCACCGACAGCAGCGTCGCCGGGTCGCTGCCGCTTAAAGGATGGAAGAGCATGGTGGTCCCTGGTTGGGTCTGGAGCGGCTGAGCATCATAGTCGACGCGGCGGCGGTTGGTCGCGTCGCGCGGCGCGCAGTTGCTCGCACTGCCACGCGGCCAGGGCCGGCAGGCCCACGGCCAGCTCGCGCACGCGCTTGGCCAGGGCGATCGCCAGGGCATCGGGCGCCGCCAGGCCCAGGGTCAGGCCCAGGGCGACCAGCGCGCCGTCCTGCGCGCCCAGGCCGCCGGGGATCACAAACGCTCCGGCCCGCACGGCCTGAACCAGACTCTCGATGATCAGCGCCTCGCCGAGTGTGATGTCGACCTCCAGCATCCACGCCGCGAGCATCACCTCGCCGACCATCACCAGACGGAAGGCCATACGCAGGGCGAACGCCACGGCGAGTCGGCCCGATCGGCCGTACGTCGCGAGCACCTGCTGATCGACCGCGTGCGCATCGGCGCGGACCTGCTCGGCCCGACCGGCGGAGATGAATCGCTCGACCACCTTTGCGACCATCGCGAACATGCCGCGGCGCTGCACGCGGTAGAAAACGATCGTGCCGATGCTCAGCAGCACCGCCCCGGCGAGGATGCCCACGACCAGGTCGTTTTGCGTGTACTGCGCGGCGAACAGGCCCAGGCCGATCAGCGTGAAGCCCACCTGCGTGGCGACCTGGAGCGTCTTGTCGACCACGACGCTGGCGAAGGCGTCTTCGTTGGCCACGCCGCGCCGGCCGATCAGCCAGACCTTGACCACTTCGCCGCCGACCTGGGCGACCGGCAGCAGCCAGTTGACCGCGAGGCCGACCCAACTCGCGTAAGTCGCCGCGCCCGGGCCAAGCCGCGCGCCGGGCCTCAGCAGCATCCGCCACGACCCGGTGGCCAGCGCCAGGGGCAGCAGGTAGAACGCCGCGAGCCAGCCCACGCGGGCGCCGGCGCGATCAAACAGCGCGACGGTCGCGGGCCAGCCGCGCCAGACCATCAGCGCGATGAACGCCGCCAGACCCGCGGCCAGCGCCAGCATCGTCGCTCGCTTCATCGCGGCCAGTGTAATCGCTGCGGCCGGCGCGGTGGCGGGCCCGGAGCACCGCGTCCAGCGCCTGCCCGGCGGTGGCGGCGGTGGCGGTCAGGTGGCCCATCTTGCGGCCGGGTCGGGCGCGATCCTTGCCGTACAGGTGAAGCGCCACGTCGGCGATCGACAGCGCCGCCGCCCAGTCGGGCTCGCCGTCGGCCCAGAGATCGCCCAGCAGGTTCGCCATCGCCGCGCCGCGGCGCGGCGTCATCACGCCCAGCGGCAGGTTGCACATCGCCCGCACCTGCTGCTCGAACTGGCTGGTGGTACACGCCTCGATCGTCAGGTGGCCGGAGTTGTGCGGGCGCGGCGCCAGCTCGTTGATCAGCAGCTCGCCGCTGCCCATCGCGAACATCTCCACGCAGATCACCCCCTCGAGCATCGCGGCCCCGGCGATGCGCCGCGCGATCGCCCGGGCACGCTCGGCCGTATCGTCATCCAGCCGGGCCGGGGCGATCGACCAGTCGAGGATGTGGCGGGCATGGTGGTTCTCGATCGGGCCGAACGCCTCGACCTGCCCGCGTGGCGAGCGCGCGACCAGGACCGAGATCTCCTTGTCGTACGCCACCCACGCCTCGTACAGCGCGTGGTCGACGCCGAGCTTTTGCCAGGCATGCTCGACATCGTCGGGCTGGTCGATGCGGACCTGGCCGCGGCCGTCGTACCCGCCGCGCGCGGCCTTGAGCACGCCGGGGGCGCCGATGCGCTCGACCGCCCGCCGCGCCGACTCGGCATCGCCGACCGGGGCGTGGGCGGCGGTGGGCAGGCCGTGGCGATCGAGAAAGACCCGCTCGGCCAATCGATCCTGCGCGATCGCCAGCGCGGCCGGCCCGGGCCGCGCCGGTGTGTGGCGGCCGGCCAGATTCAGGCAGCGCGCCGGGATGTTCTCGAACTCGATCGTCACCGCGTCGCACCGTTGGGCGAAGCCGAGCACCGCCTCGTCGTCGTCGAACGGGGCGCAGGTGTGCTCGGCCGCGACGTGTGCCGCGGGGCAATCGCGCTGTGGGTCGAACACATGCACGCGGTAGCCCATGCGCGCCGCGGCGGCGGCGAACATGCGGCCGAGCTGACCGCCGCCGAACACGCCAAGGGTTGCGCCCGGCTCGATGGTGCGTGCGTCACGCATCGGTGTTCAACTCCCCAGCCAGCACGCGGTCGCGCTGATCGCCGATGAACCGATCGAGCTGCTCGGCCAATGCCGGGTCGTGCAAGGCGAGCATGCGCACGGCGAACAGCGCGGCGTTTTTCGCGCCGGATTCGCCGATGGCGAACGTCGCGGTCGGCACGCCGCCGGGCATCTGCGCGATCGACAGCAGCGAGTCGAGGCCGCCAAGCACCCGGCTCTGCACCGGCACGCCCAGCACGGGCAGCGGCGTGAGGGCCGAGACCATGCCCGGCAGGTGCGCCGCGCCGCCGGCGCCGGCGACAATCAGCTTCAACCCGCGCGACGCGGCGGTCTTGGCGTACTGGCTCATCCAGTCGGGCGTGCGGTGGGCCGAGACGACCTTCGCCTCGTACCTCACGCCGAACCGCTCGAGCACCTCGGCGGCGTGCTTCATGGTGGGCCAGTCGCTCTGGCTGCCCATGATCAGGCCGACGATCGGTTTGGCATCCGTCGCGTGCTCAGTCATTCGCCCTGCCCCAGCGAGTAGCCCGGTTCACCGTCGAAGGTGTACAGGTTTTCGATCTTGATGAACTCCAGGCCGGCGAGCATGATCGCGTTGAGCAGCGTGACCACGTCGCCATGATCGACCGGCCCGCCGCCGAGGCCGACGAAGCGGCATCGCCAGTGGTCGGTGCAGAACGTCTCGGGCTGGCCGTCGGGGTACACCTTCGTGCCGCGGTTGGTGATCATCTTCAGCTTGAGCCGATGCGGGGGCAGTGCCTCGAGTTGCTTGCCCAGAACGTTGGGGTCGCGTTGCTGCTGATCCCAATCGAGGAACACGTCGACGCCGACCAGTTGCTTGTCGGGCCGGGCCATGGGCGCCACGGTGATGTGTGCGGTGTTGCCCGGCCGGTGCTCGGCCGGGGGCAGGTGCTTGGGCAGTTGGCCCAGGCGGTTGGCCACGGCGTGGGCGAAGGCGTCGGTGCCGAGGACCTTGCCCGCGGCGGCGGCTGGGGCGACGTCGCCGGTCAGTACGCCGGCCTCGATCGTCGCCAGCCAGGCGTTGTGCAGGTGCCGCGCCACGTCGGGCTGGCCGATGTGATCGAGCATCTGGATCGCCGCGTGCAGCAGGCCCGAGGGATTGGCGATGCCTTGGCCGGCGATGTCGGGCGCCGAGCCGTGTACCGCCTCGAACATCGCGAAGTTTTCACCGACGTTCGCCGAGCCGCACATGCCCACCGACCCGCCGATCTCCGCGGCGATGTCGCTGACGATGTCGCCGTACAGGTTGGGCAGCACGATCACGTCGAAGCGGGCGGGATCCTTGGCCAGCTTCGCCGCGCCGATGTCGATGATCATCGCGTCGGACTCGATGTCGGGGTATTCCCCGGCGATGCGGTCGAACGTCTCGTGGAACAGGCCGTCGGTCAGCTTCATGATGTTGTCCTTCACGAAGCAGGTGACCTTGCGCCGGCCGTGGGCGCGGGCGTGCTCGAAGGCGTAGCGGACGATCTTCTCGCTGCCCGGGCGGGTGATGAGCTTGAGGCATTGTGTGACCTCGGGCGTCTGCCGATGCTCGATCCCGCCGTAGGTGTCTTCCTCGTTCTCGCGGACGATGGTCACGTCCATGCCCGGGTGGGCCGTGGGGATGAACGGGTGGAACGTGGGGCACGGCCGGACATTGGCAAACAGGCCCAGCGACTTTCGGATGGTGACGTTCAGCGACTTGTAGCCCTTGCCGCGGGGCGTGGTGATCGGGGCCTTGAGCAGCACGCCGGTGCGGCGGATGGCGTGCCAGGCCTCGGGCTCGATGCCCGCGGTCACGCCGCGCTCGTACACGCGCTGGCCGACCTCGATCGGGGTCAGGTCCAGCCGGGCCCCGGCCTTTTCGAGCAGGAACAGCACCGCGTCCATGATCTCCGGGCCGACCCCGTCGCCCCGGGCGAAGGTGATCGGCACGGGCGAAACGGTGTTCCGGGCAACGGCTTGGACCGCGGGTGAGGTTTGGGGCGCCATGCTGGGGGTTCCTTCCATGAGGCGATTTTTATAACACGAAATACTTTTCGTGTGTTTGATTTCGCGAATGCTACCGCTGTATGCTCAGCGTGTCAAGGAGAAAAACATGGTCCGCCACACGCCGAGCGACCCAAGCCATCACTGGACGTTTCTGACCAATCACTCGCACGTGCTGATCTGCCTGCACCGCGATGCGCAGATGCGCTTGCGCGACGTGGCCGAGCGGGTGGGCATCACCGAGCGGGCGGTGCAGCGGATCGTACACGAGTTGGAAGAGGCCGGCGTGCTGACCCACCGCCGCGAGGGCCGGCGTAATGTTTATCGCATCGCCCTGCGTCGGCCGCTGCGCCACCGGCTCGAATCGCATCACACCGTCGGCGAGTTGTTGGCGCTGATCAACGACGCCGCCGCCGCTCGATGAACCCCACCGGGCCACGACCACGATGACACAACGCGCCAGCCGACATCTCGTCGCCGGGGACCGGCCGCTGCGGCGGGACATCCGCCTGCTTGGCTGGCAGCTTCGCCGCCTGGTGCTTCGCCACGGCCAAGCGGGCCTGTGGCGAACGCTTCACGAGCTGCGCGAGCTGGCCGAGCGGCGCTGCGCCGGCGACGCCGTGGCCGAGCGGGCCATGGCCGACATCGTCGCGCGGCAATCCGCCCAGGCGCTGGCCGAGCTGACGCGGGCGATGGGGCTGTTTTTCGACCTGGCCAACCTCGCCGAGGATCGGCACCGCGTGCGCGTGTTGCGCGATCGTGCGCGGCGCGGGCAGCGCGGCCAGACCATCGGCCGCGCCGCCGAGGCCCTTGGCGAGCTGAGCGCGGATCGGCGGGATGGCCTGCTTGATGCGCTGTGCGTCGAGCCGGTGCTCACCGCGCACCCGACCGAGGCCAAGCGCCGCAGCAGTCGCCGCGCGATCCGCCGGCTCCGCCGCGACCTGGTCGCGCTGGACAAGCCCGACCTGCTGCCCGACGAGCGCCGCCGCCGGCTGGTCCGCATGCAGCGCGACCTGGACTCGCTCTGGTACACCGATCCGGTCTCGCCGCGCAAGCCCAGCGTCATGGAAGAGCTGCGCCGCACGCTCTACGCCACGCGCACCATGTGGCGCGTCACACCGCACATCATGACCCAGATGCGCGAGGCGTTCGACCGGCGCGACCGCTGGCGCGACCCGGCCCGGCCGGTGCTGCGGTTTGGCAACTGGATCGGCGGCGACCGCGATGGCAACCCGTTGGTCACCACCGGCGTGACGCGGCAGGCGCTGCGCCAGCTTCGCGCGGTCGCGGTCGAACGCCACCGCCGGCAGTGCCGGCAGACGCGACAGCGCCTCACGCTCTCGGCCTCGCGTGCCGGGCTGAACGACGCCCTGCGCCGTCGGATCGATCAGGCCCGCGATCGCTGGCCCAAGCTGGGTACGCGACTGGATCGCCTGCACCCCGAGGAGTGGCTGGTGCAGTGGCTTGAAATCATCGACGCCCGACTGGCCGCCAGCGCGGGCCTGCCCGGCGATCGGCTGGACCCGATGGGCTACGCCGCGGTGCGCGAGCTGGCCGCCGACGTGGACGTGCTGGCCGAGGCGCTGATCGAAGCCGGCCACGATGAACTGCTCGACGGCGCCCTGGGCCGATGGCGCGACCGCATCGCGACGTTCGGCTTGCACCTGCTGCGGCTGGACCTGCGGGTGAACTCGGCGGACCTGACCGCCGCGTTGGACGCGCTGTTGCGACAGGCCGACCGGTGCGCCGATTACGCGGCGCTCGACGAGGCCGGCCGGCGCGACGCGCTGCGCCAGCCGCTCGACACCGCGGCATTGGAACGCATCGACCCCGCCGGCCTCGATGAGAAGGCCGCCGACCTCTGGTCGCTGCTGGTGTTGATCCAGCGCGTCGCTTCCGGCGGCGGGGCCGAGGCGTTGGGCGGGTTCATCATCAGCATGACGCATCGGCCCAGTGACGTGATCGGTCCGCTGTGGCTGATGCGCGCCGCCGCGGCCCACGCCGGCCTCGACGCGCCCGCGGCCGTGCCCCTCGTGCCGCTGTTCGAGACCATCGACGACCTCAAGCACGCCGATGGCATGCTCGGCCAACTGCTCGATGACCCGGCCTATCGCGACCATGTCGACCGCTGCGGCCGGTCGCAGTGGTGCATGATCGGGTATTCCGACAGCGCCAAGGACGGCGGATACCTCGCGTCCAACTGGGCGCTGTACCGCGCGCAGCAGCGCCTGGCCGACGTCGCCGCGCGGGCGGGCGTGACGCTCACGGTCTTCCACGGCCGCGGCGGCGCGATCGGCCGCGGCGGCGGGCCCGCGGCTCGCGCGATCCACTCCCTGCCGCCCCGCGCCGTCGGCGGACGCCTGCGCCTCACCGAGCAGGGCGAGGTCATCGCCGAACGCTACGACGACCCCGCCATCGCCCGGCGCCACCTCGAACAGTTGTTCTGGGGCACGCTCACCGTCAGCGGCGCCGCCGACGAGCCGATCGGCGACGATACACGCCAGTTGGTCGACCGCCTCGCCGCCGCGGCCGAGCGGGCCTACCGCGCCCTGGTCGACATGCCGCAGTTCGTCGATTTCCAGAAGCACTGCACCGCGCTGCCGCTGGTCGAGCAGTTGCGCATCGGCTCGCGGCCTTCTCGCCGAACCGGCGTGGCCTCGCTGGATGATCTGCGTGCCATCCCCTTCACCTTCGCGTGGAACCAGGTGCGTTTGTCGATCAACGCCTTTTACGGCCTTGGCGCCGCGATCGCCGCGCTCGACGATGCCCAACGGCAACGGGTTGGCGATCTGTACCATCGTTGGCCGTGGTTTGCCGCGGTGATCGACAACGCCGAGCTGGCCCTGGCCCGATGCGATCCGGCGATCGTCCGCCGCTACGCGGCCCTGGCGCCCGACCGCGACGCCGCGCTGGAGGTGTGGGCCGCGCTCGAAACCGAGTTCCGCCACGCCCGCGACGCGGTGCTGGCGATCAAGGATGAACCGGACCTGCTGGCCGACACGCCCTGGCTGCAGCGGACCATCCGCGTCCGCACGCCCTACGTGGACATGCTCAACCTCGTGCAGGTCGAGCTGATGTCGCGCCCAAACGCGGCGACGGATGAGTGCCAGAGCCAAGTAATCGATCAGGCCCTGCGCGGCACGGTTCACGCCATCGCCGCGGGCCTGCGCAACACCGGCTGACCGATCCCCGCGCCCGCCGGTGTCATCCCCGGCGCATCGCCGGCTTCGTTCAGGCGCGCCGGGCGGCTCATGCATCGTGCGACAGCGCGTCGCGCAGGCCGTCGCCCAGGAGGTTGAAGCTCAGGACGGTCAGGGTGATCGCCACGCCGGGGAACACGGCGATCCACCAGGCGGTTTCCATGAAGTCCTTGCCCTGTCGGAGCATCAGGCCCCAGCTCGGCGCGTCGGTCTGGCCGGAGAGGCCCAGGAAGCTGAGCGTGGATTCGGCCAGGACGGCGAACGCCAGGGACAGCGTGGTCTGCACGATCAGCGGGCCGGTCGTGTTGGGCAGGATGTGGTGGGTGAGGATGCGGCGGCTGCTCACGCCCATCGCCCGCGCCGCTTCGACGTATGGGCGGCGGCTGACGCTGAGCACCGCGCCGCGGCAGACGCGCGCGAAGATCGGCGTGTAGACGATCGCGATGGCCAGCATGATGCGGTCGAAGCCCGGGCCCAGCACCGCCATGATGACCAGCGCCAGCAGGATGTCCGGCAGGCAGAACATCACGTCGGTCACCCGGCCGACCACCGCGTCGGTCGCGCCGCGGAAGTAGCCGGCCAGCAGGCCCATGGTCGTGCCGGCGACCAGCGAAAGGCCCACGCCCACCGCGGCGATGGCCAGCGAGATCCGCGTGCCGTAGATCACGCGGGTGAAGATGTCGCGGCCGAGCTGATCGGTGCCCAGCCAGTGTTCGGCCGACGGCCCGGCCAGCGGCGTCGAACCCAGCGCCAGGGGATCGTGTGGCGTGATGAACGGCGCCAGCAGCGCCAGCGCCGCGATCACGCCGATGAACGCCGCGGCGAGCAGCGACACGCGATTGGCCGCGAACTGTCGCAGCAGGTCGCGCATCAGCGGCCGCCCCCGACCCGCACACGCGGATCGACCACCGCATACGCCAGGTCCACCAGCAGGTTGATCGCGATGAACGAAGCGCCCACCAGCATCACCGCGCCCTGCAGCAGGGCGTAGTCGCGGGCGCCGATCGCGCGGAGGATCAGCCGGCCCAGGCCGTTGAGACTGAACACTTCCTCGATCACCACCGACCCGCCCAGCAGGTAGCCGGCCTGGATGCCGATGATCGTCATCACGGGCACCATGGCGTTGCGCAGGGCGTGGCGGAACATGACGCGCGCCGGCCTCACGCCCTTGGCCTGCGCGACCTTGACGTACTGCTGCGGGAGCACTTCGACCATGTTGGCCCGGGTCATGCGCATCACCACCGCGCTGACCGCGGCGCCCAGGGCGATGCCCGGCAGCAGCATGTGAGCGAGGTTGGAGCCGGGGTCGGCGGTGATCGCCACGAACCCGCCGGAGGGCAGCCAGCCCAGGCCCAGCGCGAACAGGAGGATCAGCAGCGTGGCCAGCCAGAAGCCCGGCACGCTCAGGCCGATCAGGCCCATCAGGCCGACCGCGGCGTCGGTGGGGCGGTTTCGCCGCATCGCCGCGAGCACGCCCAGGGGGATGCCGATGAACACGGCGATGCCCAGCGCGATCGCCATCAGCTCCAGCGTGACCGGCAGGGCCTGGCCGATGCGCTGGGCCACGGGCTGGCCGCCGGCGGTCGTGCCCAAGTCGCCGGTCGCGGCGCGGCCGAGCCAGATGAAATACTGCACCACCAGCGGCCGATCCAGGCCCATCTGTTCGCGCAGCGCCCGGGCGTCGGCCTCGCTGTAGTTGGTGCCGAGCATCGCGGTGACCGTGTCGCCGGGCACCAGCCGCACCATCGCGAACACCCCCACCGACAGCCCCAGCAGCACGATGGCCGAGATCAGCAGGCGTCGGGTGAGGTAGGCGAGCATGGGGAATCGGATCGGCCGGCTACTGAGCGAAGCGCGTGTTCTCAAGCGAGCGCGTGGTCGCGGTCGGATGCACGGCGTAGCCGACCACATCGTCACGCCACGCCGCCGTCTGGTCGTTCACGTAGAGAAAAGCCATCGGCGCCTCCTCGGCGATGATGCGCAGCGCCCGGGCGTAGATCGCCTTGCGCCGGTCGCGATCGAGCGTGCGCCGGCCTTCGTCGAGCAGCTTGTCCACCTCGGCGTTCGCGTAGCCCTGCTGGTTGTACTTGCCTTCGCTGTGGAACAGGTTCCACGTCCACTCATCCGGATCGACAAAGCCCATCCAGCCGACGACGGTCATCTGGAAATCGCCCGTGCCCAGCCGATCGAAGAACGCGGCCGACTCCAGCCCGCGGATGGTCAGGTCGATCCCGTGCGGCCGAAGCTGCTGCTTGACCACCTCCGCGGCGCGCGCCTGGTAGGCGACCGACGAATCGACGATCAGCTCGGCGGCGAAGCCATCGGCCTTGCCCGCGGCCTGCAACAGGAACTCGGTCGGCGTGTGATCGGGATCGCCGTAAAGATCGAAGTCGGCAGACGCCCAGTGGTTGGGCGGCAGGTGCGCGCCGGTCAGCGGCGTGGCCTGGCCGAACTTCACCAGCTTGTTGAGCTGCTCGCGGTCGATACCGAACGCCACGGCCTTGCGCAGCCGCGCATCGTTGAACGGCTCCGTGCGGCAGTTCATCCCGATGTACTCCCAGAACGTGCCGGGCACCGATTCGACGACCACGCCCGCGGCGCGCTGGAGGATCGCCACATCCTTGGGCGCGACCTCGAGCACCAGGTCCACCTCGCCCGTGCGAAGGGCGGTCGTCCGGGCCGTCTGGTCGGCGATGGGGCGGAACACCAGCCGATCGACGTGCGGCCGGCCTTCCACGTGATAGTCGGCGTGCTTTTCGAGAACGATGTGACGGTCGCGCTGCCAGTCGGCGAGCATGAACGCGCCGCTGCCGGCATCGATCACGTCGAGCGAGCCGTCTTCGCCGATCGCCTGCCGATCGACAATCGCGTTCATCGGATTCGCCAGGTAGCTGCGGAACGGCGCCAGCGGATGGGTGAGCGTGATGACCACCGTGCGGACATCGGGCGTGTCGATCCGCTCGATCGCGTCGAACTGCTGGGTGCGGACCTGCTTGTCGATGATGCGCTCGATGGAGAACTTCACGTCCGCCGCGGTGACGGGCCGGCCCGAGTGAAACGTCGCGCCTTCGACCAGCGTGAGGGTGTAGGTCTTCTGGTCATCGCTCAGCTCGATCGACTCGGCCAGGTCGGGCACGAAATCGCCGTACGCCTGGCCGTAGCGCAGCAGGGTCGAGTACATGTTCTCGATCACGCGCATCGACGCGGCATCGGTGACGGTGTGCGGGTCGAGCCGATCGGCGTCGGCCAGCGTGGCGACGATCAGCTCGTCGCGTGCGTGGGCCGGGCGGGCGCCTTGGCCCGCATCACCCGAATCGCCGCCGCATCCGGGTAGCAACGCCCACGCGACGACCAGAAGCAGACGAAAGGTTTTCATGGCAACTCGCCCGATCGCTTAGCTGGCAGGAACCGTGAGATGCTAGACCCTACCCCGAGGCGGCGCGGCAAGTCCAGCCCCGCGACGTGACCGCGTGATTGGAGCGTCGCGACCGCGGCTTGCCGACTGACCAGGATTGGCCGGTCCCGTCCATGGCCCAACCGCCCCGGCCCGGCCATCGGGCACCCCCGCCAGTCTTGACCGCCACCGGCGGGGGTCTACAATAAGCGCCACAAGTGGTGGCCGACTCGCCGGTCCGGCGGCGGCAGCCCCGAAATGGGGGCGTAGCTCAGTTGGGAGAGCGCATCCATGGCATGGATGAGGTCAGGGGTTCGAGCCCCCTCGCCTCCACTTGAACCCCACGCCCCGCCGAGGTTCGGCGGGGCGTTGCTGTTCCAACCGCGTCCTCGTCCCTCGTAATCGAACGGGCAGAGCCGAGTACCACTAACAGGGGCCAGTACGATGTCATGGCCATTGGGCCGATAGGATGGTCTAGCAGTTTCCTTTTTCGGAGGCACCGACCCGATGCAGATCCAGATCAACGCCGGCGACGTTCAGGTCACCGACGCCATCGAACAGCACATTCACGACTCGCTCGAGCAGGCGCTCAAGCATCACCCCGAGCGCGTGACGCGCATCGAGGTGCATCTGCGCGACGATGCGTCCAAGCGTCAGGGCGTCAAGGACAAGCGCTGCAAGATCGAGGTGCGCCTCGCGGGACTGGACCCCCTGGCGGTCGAGGGCGATTCGGACGACCTGTACGACGCGATCAAGCAGGCCGCGGGCAAGGCCAAGCGCGCCGTCGAGCACAAGCTCGAACGCCATGACCAGCACAAGCACTGACCCGTGGTTGCCTTGACCCGCCCGGCCGGTGGCCGACAATGCCTTGGATGAGCGACGACGCCCCGCAATCGCTGCGCATCTTCGATCGACCGTCGCTGACCGACACGACGATGGTGCTCGCCCTGTCGGGCTGGATGGACGGCGGGGATGTGTCGACCGGCACCGTCGAGCGGCTGATCGGCCAGACCGACGCCGAGCTCGTGGCCGAGATCGACCCGGACGGCTACTACATCCTCAACGCGCCCGGCTCGATGGAGGTCGCGGCGCTGTTCCGCCCGCACATCGAGGTCGACGACGGCGAGCTGAAGCGGATCGAGATGCCCGCGGCCCAATTCCACTGCGATGAAGATCGCAACCTCGCGTTCTTCATCGCCCGCGAGCCGAACGTGCGCTGGCAGGCGTTTGCCGACTGCATCTTTACCGCGGCGTCGATGCTGCGGGTGCGGCGGATGCTGTTCGTCGGCTCCTACGCCGGGGCCGTGCCCCACACGCGCCAGCCGCGGCTGTACGCCTCGGTCAGCGACCCGTCGCTGATGAGCCGGCTGAGCGACTACGGCGTGCGGCCGGCCAGCTACGAAGGCCCGGGCAGCTTCTCGAGTTATCTGCTCAGTCGCGCCGCGAACGAGGGGGTGTCGATGGCATCGCTGGTCGCCGAAATCCCCGCCTACATCCAGGGCCCAAACCCCCTGAGCATCGAGGCGGTCAGCCGACGCCTGGCGTCCATGCTCGGCCTGCCGGCCGACCTGGCGGAGCTGCGCACCGCCAGCGACGAGTGGGAAGCCCAGGTCACCGACGCGGTGAACAAGGACGAGGAGCTGGCCGAGAAGATCCGCGAGCTCGAGGCGGCCTACGACGAAGACCTGCTCGATCAGGAACAGCCCGACGGCTGGCCGGGCGAGCAGGGCGGCAACGCTTAGCCCCAAAAAATTCACCACAGACGGCGTGACAGACGGCGTGGCCGCTTAAGCGGCCACACCGGGACGCCCCGTTTGCTCACGCGCTGGCCGGTGAAAGGCGGGCGCACAGGTGGTATTCGCCGCAGCCGCAGTCGAATGTCGCGGCGCCATCGGCGAACCCGGTCGTCTTCAGGCCGTCGGTGTCGATCACCGCGTCGGTGTCGGCCGCGGGCAGGCGGATCGTCGCGGTGGTGTTGGGCGGGATGGTCGCGTCGAGGTGGATCACATCGCCTTCGAGGTACCAGTTGACGCCCAGCTCGCCGTGGGGCGTTTGCAGCGTGGCCTTGGCGAAGGTGAAGCGGCGTTTGGGGTCGATCAGCGGCGCGACGATCGCGTGCTTGTACGCCGGTCGCTCCGGGTCGTGTGTCAGCCCGGCCAGGTGGCGGTACATCCATTCACCGATGCAGCCGTAGGCGTAGTGGTTGAAGGAGTTCATCGACGGGTTCTGGAACCCCCGATCGGGTCGCCAGCCGTCCCACCGCTCCCAGATCGTCGTCGCGCCGTGGACCACGGGCATCAGCCACGACGGGTAATCCTCGTTGAGCAGCAGGTCGTAGTTCACCTCGGCCGCCCCGGCGTCGGTCACCGCGGGCATGAGCATGTTGGCCCCGAGGAAGCCGGTGGTCAGGTGATTGTCGTTGTGCGACAGGTTGGCCAGCAGCAGCGTCCGGCATTTTTCGCGCGACGCGGTGTCGGGCAACAGGTCGAAGTTCAACGCGATCGACAGCGCCGTCTGCGTGTGGCTGGCCAGCCGGCCGGCGGGCGTGACGAACTCGCGCACGAAGGCCTGCTTGATCTGCTCGCGCAGGTCGCGGTGCCGCTTCGCTTGGTCCTCGTGGCCCAGTACATCGGCGACCTGCGCCACCAGGCCGGCCGCGTACGCGAAATAGGCCGTGGCGATCAGATCGCGCGGCGCCACGCTCGAGCCGGGGTTGCGCAGCGCATCGATCGCCAGCCAGTCGCCAAAGAGTCGCGCCGGGCGGATCAGCTCGGCCGAGCTGTCGCGGCAGTATTCGATCCACCGCACCATCGGCTCGTAGCAGCGAGCCAGCACGCGCTGGTCGCCGTACCACTGGTACAGCGCCCACGGCACGATCACGATCGCATCCGACCATCCCGCCGCGCCGTCGCCGCCGACCACGTCGGGCGCCACGTGCGTCACCGAGCCGTTGTCGTGCTGATCGTCGCAGACGTCGTCCATCCATTTTTCGATGAACGGCCGCACGTCGAAGTGGAAGCATGCGGTGCGGATGAACACCTGCGCATCGCCGGTCCACCCCAGCCGCTCGTCCCGCTGCGGGCAGTCGGTCGGCACCTCGAGGTAGTTGCCCTTCTGGCCCCAGCCGATGTTGTGGTGAAGCTGGTTGACCAGCGGGTGGGAGCATTCGAACGCGCCGGTCGGCCGCATGTCGTTGTGCAGCACGATGCCGGTGATCGTCGGCTGGGTCGGCGGGTGGGGCATGCCGGTCAGCTCGACGTAGCGGAAGCCGTGGAACGTGAACCGCGGCTCGTACACCTCCTCGCCCCCGCCGCGGCAGGTGTAGGTGTCGGTCTGCTTCGCGCGGCGCAGGTTTTGGGTGTAGATCGTGCCATCGGGGTTGAGCATCTCGGCGAAGCGCATCGTGATCGTCTGCCCCGGCTGCCCGACCACGCGCAGCCGCGCCCAGCCGACCATGTTCTGACCCAGGTCGATCACCCACACGCCCGGCCGCGGCTCGGTGATGTCGCCGGCGGGCAGTTCCTCGATCCGCCGCACCGGCTCCACACGCTTGGCGACCAGCTTCTGGTCGCCGCGCGGCTCGGCGACCACCGGCTCCCACGCCCGATCGTCGTACCCCGCGGTCGCCCACCCGGCCAGCTCCAGCCGCGCGTCGTAGTCCTCGCCGTGGTAGATGTCCGAGGCCAGCAGCGGCCCGGTCGTCCACCGCCACGATGCATCGCTCACGATCGTGTGCGTAAGGCCGGCGTCGGTTTCGATCACCAGTTGCGCCAGCAGTTGCGGGTCGGTGCCGTAGTGCCCGCGCCCCCCACCGCGAAAGCCCAGGTGCCCGGCGTACCAGCCGTCGCCGAGGATCGCGCCGATCACGTTGTCGCCTTCCCGCAGCGCGTCGGTCACGTCGAGCGTGACGTACTGCAATCGCTCGGTGAAGCTGGTCCAGCCCGGCGAAAGCACCTGGTCGTCGTAGCGCCGGCCGTTGAGGTGGAACTCGCACACGCCGCGCGCCGTGTAGTACAGCCGGGCCCGGCGCACCGGCGTGTCCAGCGCGAACGCCTTGCTCATATAGGGACACGGCTGGCTGCGGTCGCGCGGCCGCGCCGGCACGCCGATCCAATGGGCCGACCAGGCATCGGCCTCGAGCAGCCCCATCTCGAAGCACCCCGGCGCCGACCAATCGGTCGGCTGATCGACACCGGCCAGCCAACTGCGTACCTGCCAGCGATACTCCTGTCCTGATCGCAGCGCCGGCCCGGCGTAGGGGATCTCGTGCGTCCGGTCGGATTCCACCCGGCCGCTGTCCCACAGCGGCCGGGCCGACAGGTCATCATTCACCCCGGCCAGACGGATCTGGTACGCCCTCTGCCGCACGTCGCGCGCCTCGGCCGGCGCGTCCAGCCGCCAGCTCAGCCGGGGCCGGGGCGCGTCGATGCCCCGCGGGGCGGGGCGGTGCTCACAGCGAAGCTCGGCGATCGAGGTCGGCAAAGCGGTACTCATTAAATCTTTCCTTGACAACGAGGGGTGGGGAAGCGGGGCCTTTCACGCTGGTTTACCGGCCCGGCGGAGCGTTTGCAACGCGATACGGGCGGCCGGTCCGGCCTGTGCAGGGCGTTATTCGGACTACTTCCGCAAGATTTTCGGGATTTTTCTGACGCCTCGTCCGGCCGATTCTCAAGGCATTGGGGGCGGTCGTGCCGATAATACAGGCAACAAAAGATTTCGATTGGCCCTTGGCGCAGCACCGATGAGTCGCTAGATTCCTGGCGCAACAGTCAAGCGACCGAGGCACGTTGGACGATAGATACAGCGAATTCGCCGAAACGTCAGTTGACAGAACGCATCAGGGGCCGGGCGAGGTAGCCCGGGATCAGGGACGTGAACATTCAGCCAGGGACCATGAAGGCAGAAGGCGTCTAACAGTTCCGAAATATTTTTGTGCATGCCCCTCGTTGGGGTATTGCGTCATGGCAAGCGTGGGCGTAACATCTTCGCCCACACTGGGTGGCAGGGAATGCAACCGCAACACAAGGAGACGACCGTTATGTACCGCAAGACACTGATCGTGATGATGACCGTGGCCGCGACCGCGTTCGTCGCGCAGGCCGAGCAGCTCAGCAATGAGCAGATGATGGCCGAACTCAAGTCGCTTCGCGCCGAGGTGGCGCAGATGAAGACCGAGCAGGGGGATGACTGGATGAACGAACGCCGCGCCGAAGAAGTCAAGACCCTGATTCGTGATGTTCTGGCCGATGCAGATACCCGTGCCTCGCTGCTCGACAGCGGGCTGACCGCCGGTCACAACGGCGAGCACTTCTTCCTGGCCAGCGACGATGGCAACTTCCTGATGGAGATCTTCGGCCAGGTCCAGTTCCGCTACCAGTTCAACAACGCCAACGACACCGCGGCCGGCGCGAACCCCAACATCCAGGAAGACCTCGACGGCTTCAGCGTCCGTCGGGCCAAGCTCGGGTTCAAGGGCAACCTGTTCGGCCCCGAGTTCACCTACAAGGTGCAGGGCAACTTCAACACCGGCCTCAACGCCTTCGGCGTCGGTGAAGACGGCGACTTCGAGCTCGAAGACGCCTGGATCGCCTGGAACTTCTACGAGGGCTGGACCGTCCGCGCCGGTCAGTTCAAGGGCCCGTTCATGCGGGACGAACTGGTCGATTCCAAGCACCAGCTCGCCGTCGAGCGTTCGGTGATCACCGACATCCTGGGCGTCGATCGCACCCAGGGCGTCGAGCTGAGCTGGCAGGGCGACCCGGGCGCCGGCTACCCGATCCGCGCCGCGGCGATGCTGCACGACGGCTCCTACGGCGCCAACCACGATGAGGTGCTCCAGGGCGGTGCCCTGAACCTCCTGGGCTTGCCCCCGGTTGGCTTTGGCGACCGCTACGACATCGGCATCGGCGGCCGCGCCGAAGTTCTCCTCGCCGGCAGTTGGTCCCAGTTCGACGACTACACCAGTTGGTCCACCGATGAGATGGGCCTGCTGATCGGTGCGGCGATCAACTACGACGAGTCGGCCGGCAGCACCACCCTGACTCTGCCCGACATCCTCAAGTGGACCGTGGACGTCAGCGCCGAGTTCCCATCGCTCAACGGCCTGAATGTCACCGTCGCCTACACCGGCGTGGACGCGCACGACAACTCCGACACCGGTGGCGCCGGCGATATCGATCCCTGGGCCGTCATGGCGCAGGCCGGCATCTTCATCCTGCCCGATGAGTGGGATGTGTTTGTCCGCTACGAGTACTTCGATGCCGATCTGGAGGGTTCGCCCGCGTTCGGTCCGGGTACCGAAGACGAGGTGAACATCCTCACCGTCGGCACCAACTACTACATGCAGAAGCACGCCCTCAAGCTCTCGCTCGACGTCGTGTACGCCTTCGAAGGCACCCTGCAGCCGCTCGGCGGCGTCGGCGGCGCTGCGGGCCTGGGCCTGCTCCCGATCGACGGGATCAACAACGGCATGGTCGTCTCCGGCAACACCGCCAACGACGATGACGAGCAGATCGCCGTCCGTGCCCAGGTGCAGTTCCTGTTCTAAACCGATCCCCCGCTTCGCCTCGCGAAGCATCCGATCGACCCCCCGCGACCCAGGCCTCGGCCTGGGTCGCTTTTTTAGTGGCGCGTTGCGGCCGCGTCGCGGCCAAGGTAAAAAACGTCTTTCGATCGTCACCCTCCCCCGGGCGAGTCACCACCACCGTGAACGACACCGAACGCACGAAGATTCTGGTCGTCGAGGACGAGGAAGATCTGCGCGAACTGTTGCGCTACAACCTCGACCGCGAGGGCTTCGACGTCGACGTCGCCGAGTCCGGCGAAAAGTCCCTGGAGCAGGCACGAAGCAGCGGGCCACAGGTCATCCTGCTGGACCTGATGCTGCCGAACATGGACGGGCTGGAGGTCTGCCGCCGGCTCCGCCGCGAGCCGGCTACCTCGGACACGCCCATCATCATGGTCACCGCCAAGGGCGAGGATGCCGACATCGTCGCGGGCCTGGAACTGGGCGCCGACGATTACATCACCAAGCCCTTCAGCCCGCGGGTGCTGATCGCGCGGATTCGCGCGGTGCTGCGCCGCCGCGCGTTCGAGGCCGACCGCGAGTCGGCCAACGCCGCCGGCGGCGCCGGGCCGCTGCGCGTCGATCCGCTGATCGTCGATCCCGACCGTCACGAGGTCACCCTCGAAGGCCGCGCGCTGGATCTGACCGCCACGGAGTTTCGCCTGCTGTTGCTGCTGCTGCGGCGGCCCGGGCGCGTGTACACGCGGCAGCAGATCATCGAGACCATCCACGGCGGGCGGAGCGCCGTGACCGATCGCTCGGTCGACGTGCAGGTCGTCTCGCTCCGCCGCAAGCTCGGCGAGTACGCCGATTTGATTCAGACCGTGCGCGGCGTGGGGTATCGCTTCCGAGAAAACCCATGACCGCGCTGGCCCACGCCGGACCCTGCCTCCTGCCGCTCATCCTGGTCAGCGTCGTCGCGGTGGCGCTGGCTTGGCGCGTCTGGCAGACCCGCTCGCGGCTGGCCGCGCTGCGACGGGCCGTCGAGCGCCTCACCGCCGGCCAGAGCGACAGCCGCATCCCGTCCTACGGCCCGGGCCAGATCGGCGGCCTGTCCCGCGCCCTCGAACGCATGGCGACCGAGTTCCAGCAGCGCCTGCGATCCATCCGCCAGCAGCGCAACGAACAGGAGGCGGTGCTCAGCTCGATGGTCGAGGGCGTGCTCGCGGTCGATCTGGACGAGCGTGTGCTGAGCTTGAACCGCGCCGCGGCCAAGCTGCTGAACATCTCGCAGCGCAACGCCGTGGGCCGCAGCATCCAGGAGGTGGTGCGCAACACCGCGGTGCAGCAGTTCATCGCGGAGGTGCTGACCGTCGATACGCCGATGCAGGGCGACCTGGCGCTGCGCTCGGGCGAGGCGCGGGCGTCGGACGACGAATCCGAGCGGTTCCTCCAGGCCCAGGGCGCGACATTGACCGACGCGGCGGGCGTACGCTTCGGCGCTTTGATCGTGCTGCACGACGTGACGCGGCTGCGGCGTCTGGAGGTGGTGCGGCGTGACTTCGTCGCCAACGTCTCCCACGAGATCAAGACCCCCATCACCGCGATCAAGGGCGCGGTCGAGACGCTGCTGGAGGGCGACGGCCTGGACGACAGCTCACGCCGATTCCTCGAGATCATCCATCGCCAGGCCGATCGGCTTCACGCGATCGTGGAAGACCTGCTTTCGCTGGCGCGGATCGAGCAGGAGAGCGAGCGGCAGCAGGTGACCCGCGACCCCTGTCCGCTGGCCGAGGTGATCTACGCCGCGGTCGATGCCTGCGCGATGCAGGCCCAGCACCGGCAGATCGTGTTCGAGTGCGACGTGCCGGACGACCTGTCCGCGTCGATCAACGGGCCGCTGATCGAGCAGGCGGTGGTGAACCTGCTGGACAACGCGATCAAGTATTCCCCGCAGGGCACGACGGTGCACGTGCGCTGTCGTGCTCAGAGCAGCGCGACGGTGCAGATCGAGGTCGCCGACGAGGGCGTGGGCATCGAGGCCGACCACCTGCCGCGGTTGTTCGAGCGTTTCTACCGGACCGACAAGGCCCGCAGCCGCGCCGAGGGCGGCACGGGCCTGGGCCTGTCGATCGTCAAGCACATCGTCCAGGCCCACGGCGGGCGGGTGAGCGTGGAAAGCCAGGTCGGCCGCGGCAGCACGTTCCGCATTCATCTGCCCGGTCACGTCAACGATTGAATCGGCCGCTCAGGCGGACAGCGATTGAAGCAGCCGCCGCGCGCCCTGCTCTTCCAGGTCACCGGCGACCTGGTCGGCGAGCTTGCGTGACCGCTGCGCCGGGGCGGTTCGGTCGCAGGTCAGCCGGGTCTGTCCGTCGCGGCTGAACAGCGCCGCCCGCAGGCGCAGCTCGCCGGCGCCGACGGGCTCGGCCAGGGCGGCGATGGGCGTGTGGCACGTGGCGCCGAGCTTGGCCACGACGCGGCGCTCGGCTTGGACGCACGCGGCGGTCACCGCGTGATTCAGCGGCAGGCAGCGGCGCATCGTGACGTGATCGTCCGCCCGGCACTGGATCGCCAGCGCCGCCTGTCCGGGCGCCGGGAGCATCGTGGCGACGTCGATCGGCTGGCCGGCGTGTTCGCCCAGGCCGCAGCGCTGCAGCCCGGCCGTCGCGAGCACGGCCGCGGCGTACCGGCCATCCTCGAGCACCTTGCGGATGCGCGTATCGACGTTGCCGCGCAGGGGCTGGACGTCCAGGTCGCCCCGCAGGCGGCGCAACTGCGCGGTGCGGCGCGGGCTGGCGGTGCCGACCGTCGCGCCGTGGGGCAGCGCATCGAGGCCGCCGGGCGTGGGGGCCACCACGCAATCACGCACGTCGCCACGCGGCGGGATCGCCGCGAGCACCAGGCCCGCGGTGTCGGTCGTCGGCATATCCTTGAGCGAGTGCACGGCCAGGTCGGCCTTCTCGCTGCGCAGCGCCCCCTCGACCGCCCCGGTGAACAGGCCCTTGCCCGTCGATTGACCCAGCGGGTGATCGACCAGGCGATCGCCCTTTGAGTCGATCAGCAGCAGCTCGACCGTCACGCCCGGGTGCAGGCGGCGCAGCGCATGGGCGACCGCGTTGGCCTGGGCCTGCGCGAGTCGGCTGCGGCGGGTTGCGATGACGATCGGGCGGCGGGACGGTCGCACAACGGCCTCCTGCGGGGGGTCGCAGTATAACCGTACCCATCGCTTCGCGAAATCAACGCCGAGCCGATGCGGAGTCTGCGCTAGAAAAACAGTGCCATCAGGCACAGCACTTCGACGATCAACGCCGCGCACGCCCACATCGCGATGCG
This sequence comes from uncultured Planctomycetaceae bacterium, assembly GCA_964620345.1. Taxonomy (GTDB): domain Bacteria; phylum Planctomycetota; class Phycisphaerae; order Phycisphaerales; family Zrk34; genus CAZUHK01. Next base: position 8,937 of record CAZUHK010000011.1, on the reverse strand, counting down.
CCACGCGCGCCGCACCGGCCGATGGTCGTACATCGGCACGCACGCCAGCGACGGCTCGGCGTCGGCCAGGCCCGCGCCGCGCCGGGCGCCGTCCTGCACGATCGCGATCACGAGGTTGGACTCGAAAGCGTTCAGGCCCATGGCGCGGCCCAGGCGGATCAACCGCTGGCGGGATTCGACGCCCAGCCGTGCGCCTTGCATCACCTCGGCCGTGCGCATCGCCAGCACCCAGCGCGGGTCGGTCGCCTCCAGCGACCGCGGCGGGTCGATCGTCGCGGCGCGGGGGCCGCGCGACCCCGGCGGGCCGGGACGGAACACCAGGGATGGACTTGTCGCGCTGGCGCCTGGCATATTGCCCTCCGATCACGCGGTTTGCTCACCGGTCGAGCTTACCACACGCCCGGCCGCTGGCCAGTCGATTCACGCACGAACGGGCATTTCGCGGGCCGACCGGCCGGGATACGCCGCCTGCGTAAGCCGGGCAAGCCGCGCCGACAACGCCCGGCCGATGTGCTACCCTCATCCGCCCTGCACCCCCGTCATTTTGCATCCGAAGGAATTGATTGACATGACCAAGCACGCGCTCGCCGTCCGCGGCGGATGGGAAGGGCACACGCCCGTCGAAGCCAGCGATCTGTTCGTCGCGTTTGTCCGCGACCAGGGCTACGAGGTGACCGTCGCCGACACACTCGACGCCTACCTCGACGCCGAGCTGATGGGCAAGGTCGACCTGATCAACCAGGTGTGGACGATGGGCCAGATCAGTAACGAGCAGTGGGCCGCGCTGAAACAGACGGTGGCCAACGGCTGCGGCTTCGCCGGTTGGCACGGGGGCGTCATCGATGCGTTCCGCCAGAATACCGAGTACCAGTTCATGACCGGCGGGCAATGGGTGGCGCACCCGGGCAACTGCGACTTCAGCTACACCGTCAACGTCACCGACCGCGACCACGAGATCACCGCCGGCATCGACGACTTCGAGCTGCCGCTGACCGAGCAGTACTACTGCCACGTCGATCCGGGCGTACACACGCTCTGCGCGACGACGTTCACCGGCGAACATTCCAACGAGCAGAACCTGTACGCGCCGGGCACGGTGATGCCGTACGCCTGGACGCGCACGTGGGGCCGGGGGCGCATCTTCGTCGCCGCGTGGGGCCACACCTTCAAGGATTTCGAGGTGTCCGCGGCCAGGACGATCGTCGAGCGCGGGCTGCTGTGGGCCAGTCGTTGAGGCGCGGGGTCATTCCTCTTCGTCGCTGCCCATCGATTCTTCGATGAACTTGCCGATGATGGCGTTGGCCTGATCGACCTGATCGGCGGCGACGTAGACGGGCGTACCCTGGCCCATGGCGGTCAGGCCGTCCAGCGGGCTGGGCTGGTTTTCGATCGTGACGCTCAGCCCGGCCGCTTCGAGCGCTTCGCGGATCAGTTCGGCCTCGGCGCCGTTGTCGGCGTCAAACACTTTCGCCAGATTAGCCATGGGGCCCTTCCTTTCGTCGCCGCATTGTACCGCGCCAGGCCGGCCAGAGCCGCAGCGGCAGGGCGTCGGCGAGGTGCAGATCGTCCGCCGACGCGGCGAGACGCAGCCGCGCCAGCCCGTGCCGCTCCAACCGGGCGGCGTGCTCGGTCGCGATGCCCAGTCGCCCGGTGACATCGGCCAGCGTGCGCGGCCGCGACGTGTCGCGCAGCGGCAGGTCGAAACGATGCACGATCACGTCGCGCTGCTCGTCGTCGAGCGCCTTGAGCCAATCGCCCAGCCGCGGCGTGGCCCGGGCATGGCGTCGCATCAGCCCCAGCGCGTGTCCGCCGTGGGACCGCGCGCCGCGCCGGGCGAAACGGCGCATCAGCGTCCAGCGCAGCGCGTTGGCGAACGGCGCGCCGCGGGCCGCGTCGAACCGGTCGATCCGCGCGATCAGCTCCGCTGCGCCAAGGGCGAGCAGGTGTTCCCGCTCGGCCGCGTCGGCCCGGCGGCCGCCGATGTGCTGGCCGATCGCCGAGGCGACGACCTGCAGATACGTCATCGCCAATCGGCGTTGGACGCGCGCGGCGTAGCGGAGGAAGGTCTCGCCCGCGTCGAGCCCGGCCGGCCGGGGCTGGTAGCGGTCCAGCGAGCCGATCACCTGCGATGCGCGGTGCTTGAGGTAGTGGTATCGGACGAACATCGCCTGCTCGACCGCGGGCTGCGGCAGGTTGCGGCGCGCCGCGGCGGCCAGCGGCTCGCCGAGCAGTTCGAGCGCGGGCCGGTCGATCTGGGCCGGCCCGGCGGCCGCGTCGTCGGCCGGCTCGGCGGCGGGGGCGAGGATGACCCGCTGAGCGTCGGGCAGGTCGAACGTCGGGCTGGGCACGTGCGACAGATCGACCCGCCGCAGCTCGCGTCGGCGGGCGAGGTGGATCGCGCGGTACAGCGCATCGCGCGACTTGCCGTAGCGCCGGGTCATCTGGCGGATCGGCACGCCGCGCCGCCAGGCCCGAAGCGCCAGCCGCTGCTGGCGCGTGTCCAGCGGCGGGCGGTGGCCGGTGAAGATCGCGAACCGCGGATGCTGCCGATCGTGCTGAACCAGCAGCAGGCGGATCGCTTCGACGCTGCGGCCGAACTTGCGCGCCAGGTGCCGGGCCACGCGGTGGGGCGAGCAGCCGGTGCGCCACGCGATCCGCCGGGCGCGGACGATCATGCGGTGGCGGGTGTCATCGTCGATGCGCTCGAACCTCGCCGCGTGATCGAGCTGCTCGCGGCGCGAAGCGATGAACCGCTGCACGCTGGATTCGAGAAAGCCCAGCTTCTGCCGCGGGCCCTTGGGCGTGTCGTGCCAGAGCTTGCGGGCGAACAGGCCCTGCTTGCGGTAGCGCGTGACGGTGCGGGGCGTGACGTGGAGCCGCGCGGCCAGCGCCTTCAGGTCCGCCGGGCGCGGGTCGTGATCGTCGAACGTGTCGTCGAGCGTGGCGCTTAACGCGAGCACGAGGGTGGGCAGGTCGTCGCGCACCGCCGCGCCGACCATCGCGGCCCGGCTCGCATCGGTCTCGTCCATGCGGTAGCCGGTGATGCGGTACGCGATGAAGCTCAGCGGGTACGCCCGATCGTCGTCGAGTTCCCAGTACAGCCGCTCGGCGCGGTCGATCTGCCCGCGGCGGCGGCCGGGCGGGGCGTAGCGCAACTGTCGCGCCAACTCGGCCAGCGGTTCGCAGCGGTAATCGCCCATGGGTGGGTTAGCTTACCCGCATCGGGCGGTGCGGTCCGGCCAGGTCGAGCGGGCGCGGCGCATCGGTCAGCCCCAGCGCCGCGGCCTCGGCCCAGAAGCGCTGAGCCGCGGCCAGTTCGTCCGGCCCGATCGCGTAGTGCAGCATGTCGCCCAGGTACTGCCGCGCCAGCGCCTCGGGCCAGCCCAGCGGCCCGGCGTGCGTCGCGACGATCGCGTCGATCCGCCCGGCGTTGCGCCGACGCTGGGCGTCGAGCAATCGCGCCGCGTCATCCACCGCCGCGCCCCGCCGCGCCATCCACGTCGCGAAGACGAACGGCAGGCCGGTCCATTGGGCCCACGCCTCGCCCAGGTCGAGCTGGTGCGGGTAGTCGTCGCTGGGCGGCGTGTCCGTCACCACCTTGTCGCCGATCAGCAGCACCGTCTGCGGCAGGCGCTGCGGTTCGCCGGCCAGCCGCGCCGGGTCGAACGCGATCACCCGCGGCCACACGCCGTACCGTCGCGCGAGAATCACCCGCGCCAGCGCGACCGACGTGTGGCTGTCGGCATCGGCCTCGACCTCGACCACCCGCTCCAACGGCACGCGGCTGAACAGCCGAACCGTCAGCGTCGGCCCGTGGCAGCAGATCCCGCCGACCGGCACGATCGACAGCGCCCGCTCGCTGCGCTGGTAGTCGATGATCGGGCACAGCGCCAGGTCCACCGCCCCGGCTTCCAGGTCGGCCAGCAGCCCGCTGGGCACGTCGAAACGCACGTCCACCGCATCGTGATCGATCAGCCCGTCGATCAGCGGCCGGGCGTTGAGAAATTTCACGCAACCGATGGCGGGGCGGTGCATTGTGCGAATTGTAGCGCCGCGCGGGCGGCGCGGCACGAGCGAGCGGGGCGCGGGGTCGCCGGCCCGCTGGGCCGCCGGGCCGCCGGCCCGCTGGAAGCGGGCCTCGCCGGGGTTAGTCAGCGGGCGCGGCGTCGGCTTTGGGCTCGACGGTCGGCGTGTTGAGCTGCGCCCGCAGGTCACGCGCCCGCTCGACCGTGAGCGCCTCGTCGATCGGCTGCGTCTGGTCGAGCTGGAAAAACCACTCGAGCTGCAAGTTCGTCCGCCACGGCGCGATTTCGCTCAACAGGTCCGGGCCCGGCTGATCGTACCACGGGGCCTTGGCCTTTTGCGTGGTGTTGAGCGTCTGGTGCCCGGCCTTTTCGAGGCGCACGTCGTACGTGCCGTAAAACGTGAACGGCACGCTCGTGGGCGTGCGGCCGATCTCGACGTCGTTGAGATACACCAGCGCCCCGCGCGGCTCGGAGTCGATGCGGATCGACCGCTGGATGCACCCGGTCCCCGCGAGCAGGCCGGCCATCGCAATCAGCGCAATGCTGCGTGACATGCCGGTCATTGTACCGCCTCGTCGCTCGGCTGCGCGATCGGCGGCGCGGCGGTCCCGTGCTCGGCCACCGACCGCTGCACCCGCCGATCGATCAGCCAGATCGAGGCGATCGCAACGGCGAACATGATCAGCACAGCGAGGATGCGACGGGTCGTCATGGGTGGATCGGTGAATCGGTGGATCGGTGAATCAGTGAATCGGTGAATCGGTGAATCGCGTAAGGCCTGTGCCGTTGTTATACAGTCTGCCCGATCAACCGATCAACCGATCAACCGATCAACCGATCAACCGATCAACCGATCAACCAAGCCGTTGGCGGATCATCGGCGCCAGCACGCCGTGGGCGAAGGTGCCGAACAGGATGGTGTTGTGGAAGCCGGTGTGGCCGGACTTGGCCCAGCGGGGGTCGTATTGGATCTGCTCGACGCGGTCGTCGTCGCTTCCGGGGCCGATGAAGGGTGTGCGGCCGGCCGACTCGCCGCGCGGGCCGTCGGCGTTGCCGAACATCGCGGTGCCCGCGCCCAGCAGGAACACATCGCGCGGCGACCAGACGTTGCACAGCCGGCCCGTGCCCGCAACCAGCCCCGCCAGCGCCGGCCGCAGGTCGCGCCCGCGATGCACCGCCGCGGCCAGCAGCCACGCCTGCGCCACCGTCGGCTCGCCGAGTCGTTCCAGCGCCTCCAGCGTCACCATCGCCCCGGTCGAGTGCGCGGTGACCACCACCGCCGACTCCGGCGATCGCGCGCGGATCGATCGCACGCGCCCGGCCAACTCGTCCGCCGCCCGGCCGTGCTGCGCGCGGTTGCGCAGGTTGTACAGCATGTTCAAGCCCAGCTTGGGCCAGTTGACCACCTCCACCTCCCCCAGCCCCGACCGCCGCAGCCCGCGCGCGAACCACGCGTCCAGCGGCCCGGCGCCGCTCATGCCGGGAATGTGAAGCAGGTGGATTGAGGGCATGGTTGGCCGGTTAATCGGGAAATCGGTTCATCGGAAGAACACTCGCGTCTTGCTTATTCAATCAGCCCGATCAACCGCTCAATCGAACTCATCGCCTCGGAACGTCGAACCCAGGTACACCTGCTTGACCAGTTCATCGTTGATCAGCTCGCGCGGCGGGCCCTCGCGCAGCTTCTTGCCCTCGTGCAGGATGTACGCCCGATCGCACACCTCCAGCGTCCGTTCGACGTTGTGATCGGTGATCAGCACCGCGATGTTTTCTTCGTCGCGCAGGCGACGGATCTCGGCCTGAAGCTCTTCGACCGCGACCGGGTCCACACCGCTGAACGGCTCGTCCAGCAGCACCAGCGACGGCTCGGTGATCAGCGCCCGGGCGATCTCCAGCTTCCGCCGCTCCCCGCCCGAAAGCGTCCGCGCCTGTTGCTTGCGCAGCTTCGTCAGATCGAACTGTGCCATGAGCTTGTCGCGCACCGCCTTGCGCTGCTGGCGCGACAGCGGGCGGGTTTCGAGGATGGCCATGAGGTTGTCTTCGACGCTGAGGCGCTGGAAGACGCTGGGCTCCTGCGAGAGGTAGCCCATGCCCAGCCGGGCGCGTTTGTACATCGGCAGCTTGGTGATGTCGTGGCCTTCGAAGACGACCTCGCCTTCGTCCGGGCCGATCATGCCGATCGTCATGCGAAAGCTGGTGGTCTTGCCCGCGCCGTTGCGGCCCAGCAGGCCGACGATCTCGCCCTGGCCGACGTGGAACGACACGTGATCGACCACCGTCCGCCCCGAGTAGTGCTTGATGAGGTTGGAAACCTTGAGAATGACCATGCGGGTCGAATCTTACCATCTCGCCCTGCCGCTTGCGGCTTCGCGGGCCGCGCGCGGTCCCGCCCTCTCGTGCAGTCCCCTCCTCTCGCACGGTCCACCGTAAGCAGGCGGAACCCATCAGCCACGAAGCCCCAAGCGCGTCAGGGAATGCTTTTTCAGACGGATTCTTCGCGCCCGTCGTTCTTGGTGACTATTGATTCGCCGCCTGCCGCGCCGCGGCGGCGAGGCGCTGGTGGGCGATCTCGTGGTCGCCGATGCGGTCGAGTTCGGCCAGCAGGGCGTCGACGAGCGCCGGGCCGGTGCGCTTCGCCGTCGCCGCGGCCACGGCCGCGTCGCCGCGGCGCTGCATCGCATCGCAGAACACCGCGGTCAGCTCCTGTTGATCCGGGCACATCGCTTCGATCATGCAGCCGCGCTCGCGGGCGCGGCGGTTCAGCGCGTCGGCGTCGGCCGGCTGGTAGGGGGGATCGGCCAGCAGCAGGCAGCCGCGCGGGTGTTCATCGAGAATCGCATCGGCGTCGCGCTTGTCGGGGCCGGCGATGAGGAATGTGCCGGCGTCCTCGGCGATCTGTCGGCGCTGCCGCCGCGCTTCTTGCAGCGGGAGCATGATCCGCGCCAGCCGCTCGAAGTCCCCCGCGGCCCGCGCCAGCTTCACCGCCTCCAGGCACAGCCGCTCGCACGCCAGGTACTCCGTCGCCACCAGCTTCAAGCTGGCCCGCTCCATCAGCTCGTCGACTCGCGCGGCGGTGTCGGCCATGGCGGCTGCTCCTGGGCCCAACGGCTTGAGACAAGATCAACAGGATTCACGCGATCAATGCGTGCGCGAACCCTCCGCGCCATCCGGTCAATCCCGTCTAACTGTTTCCCTTGATCTGCTCGCTGAGGGTCTGGATCAGCTCGACCCATTGCCCGGCGTGCTCGGCCAGGTCGTACTCGAGCGTGTCGGCCAGGCCCAGCCAGTCGGCCGATTCGATCTGCTCGCGCACCAGGTGAAGCAGCTCGGCGAGTTGGGTGACCAGCTCCGGCGCGGTCCGGCCGTCCACCTCGACGCTGTCGAGCGACAGGCCCAGCAGTTGCGCCGAGTGCAGCACCGACTCCTGCACCTGCGACCAGACGCCCAGCGCCGTGCGCACGTGATCCAGCGCGGGGCCTTGTTCATCGTCGCGCAGCAGTTCCGCGGCATGGGCCTGCGCCTGACGCGCGCCGATCAGCGCCTCGGCCACGTCGAGCATCGTCTGCCGCGCCAGCTCGCGCGGGTTGGCGGTGATCAACTGCAGCTCCTCGACGTTCAGCGGCGCATCGTGGTGCTGGCCCAACTCGTCCGACGGCACGGTGCGACCGTCGAGGCGAACCTCGACGATGATGCGCTCGGCGCCGGCGTCGCTGAGTCGGTCGCGCACCTGCGCCATCACTTCGCCCAGCGTCGTGGCGCTGGTGTCAAACGGATCGGAATCGAGGAAGATTTGCATGTTCGATTTTCAATCGGGCCGGTCAACGAACCACACGCCGGGATCAGTCGCCATCAATCGAGCATCGGCGATCGAGAATGTCAGATCACTCCAGCGCCGTGGCGCCGCTGACGATCTCGGTCAGCTCGGTGGTGATCTGCGCCTGGCGGGCGCGGTTGTAGGTGCGGTTGAGGTTGCGGCGCATCTGGTCGGCGTTGTCGGTCGCGGCCTTCATCGCCACCATGCGCATCACCTGTTCGCTGACCACCGCGTCGTTGAACGCCTGGAACAACTGCGTCTTGACCGTGATCGGCAGCAGCTTGTTCAGCAGCGCCTCGGGCGAGGGGCTGAACTCGTACACCACGCCCGCCGGCTGCGCGTCGGCGTCGGCCGCGGGCGGCTCCAGCGGCAGCAGCGTCTGCACCGTCGGCTGCTGGCGGCTGTTGGAGATGAACTTCATGTACGCCACGCGCACCGCGTCGAACTCGCCCGCGGCGTAGCGCTGCATGTACCGCTCGGCCAGGGCGTTGACGTCTTCGTAGCTCGGTACGTCGCCGATGTGCGTGTGGGTCGCGGCGGTGGGAATCTGGTTGAACCGGCAGAACGCGACGCCCTTCTTGCCGACCACCTCGACCTCGGCCTCGATGCCCGCCTGCCGCTTGGCGCGGTAGGCGCCCGCGGCGGTGCGCAGCACGTTGGCGTTGTACGCCCCGCACAGCCCGCGGTTGGAGGTGAGGATCAGCAGCAACTGCCGATTGGGCGACGGGTCGGGGTCGCGCAGCAGCGGGTGATCGATCTGGGCCGAACCCGCGGCCGCGGCCAGTTCGCCCACCAGCCGCGCCACCTTCTGGGTGTACGGCTTGGTCTGCGTGGCCCGGCGGACCGACGCCTGAAACTTCGCCGTGGCGATCATCTGCATCGTCTTGGTGATGCGCTTGATGTTGCCCACGGCCTTGATGCGGCCCTTGAGTTCGCGAAGCTGTGCCATGACCGGCGAATCCTCTGCGGTTTGCAGTCCCTTGCGAACCGCGGATGATAGGGCATCGGCTCGACGCCTGCCAGCGGCGGCGCGGTATCATGGCGACCATGCGTGAGGCGTTGGCTCAGCCGGAAATGCAGCGGATCAGCGGCGGGGTG
>CAZUHK010000010.1:0-34240 GCA_964620345.1 uncultured Planctomycetaceae bacterium | reverse complement strand
CGGGCGTCGGGCGGCAGATCGCCTTGGCCGACCTTTACCGCCAGTGGGAGCGGCCCGATCAGGCGATCGCGGCGATGACCGAGGCGATCGAACAGAAGCCCGAGCGCGTCGAGGTGCTCCACGCCGGACTGGCCCGGCTATACAGCGACGCCGGCCGCCACGACCGGGCCCTGGAGCAGATCGACCGCGCGCTCGAGCTCAAGCCCGAGTCGCTGTCGTTCATCGTCACCCGCGGCTGGCTGCTGCACGAGGCGGGGCGCGATGACGATGCGGTGCGGTGGATGCGCAGCGCCATCACCACCGGCGCCGACCGTGCCGACGACCTGCGGCTTGAGCTGGCGCGGCTGTTGAGCGCGATGGGCAAGGCCGACCTGGCGATCAAGGAGATCGATCGGGTCATCGCCGCGCGGCCCGGGCAGGCGGCCGACCTTTACTATCTTCAGTCGATGTTCCTGCACGGCCAGCCCAACAGCGCCGCGCTGATCGAGAAGCTGCTCCGCAAGGCCCTGGAGGCCGAGCCCGAGCACCCGTCGGCGAACAACGACCTGGGCTACACCTGGGCCGACGCGGGCAGGAATCTGGCCCGGGCCGAGCAGATGATCCGCATCGCCGTCAAGGCCGAGCCGGACAGCGCCGCGTACTTGGATTCAATGGGCTGGGTGCTTTACAAGCAGGGCCAGTTCGACGAGGCGGTCGTGTGGCTGGAGCGTGGCCGGCGGCAGCGCGGCGGAGACGATCCGATCATCATCGACCACCTGGCCGATGCCTACTGGCAGGCCGGGCAGACCGACAACGCCGTCAAGCTCTGGCGCGAGGCGCAGGCGAAGATCATCGCGGCCGGCAACGATGCGGCGCCCGATCACGTCAAACTGCTGGGTCGGCTCAAGGACAAGCTCACCGCCGCGGCCGAGGATCGTCCGCCGGCCGTCGCCCCGGTGCCGCGCCAGTCCCAAGAGGACGTCCCGCCCGAGCTGCCCGTAGGCGAGATTCAGTAGAATAGCCACGATCATCGGTTCACCGACGGGGCGGCTTCGGGGCTTGGACCCGCGGCGACCGGTTGGTCGATGGCCCGGTCCATCGACTCACCCCCCATCGATTCACCGAACAGCGGAGCATGCCATGGCCGGTCACAGCAAATGGGCCAACATCAAGCACCGCAAGGCCCGGCAGGATGAGCGCAAGGGCAAGGTCTGGAGCAAGTGCTCGCGCGCGATCATCATGGCCGCGCGGCAGGGCGGCGGCGACCCGGACACCAATCTCAACCTCCGCTACGCCATCGACGAAGCCAAAGCCGCCAACATGCCCAAGGACACCATCGACAAGGCGGTCAAGAAGGGCACCGGCGAGCTGGGCGGCGAGAACTACGAAGCCGGCACCTACGAGGGCTACGGCCCCGGGGGCGTGGCGATGTTCATCGAGATCCTCACCGACAACCGCAACCGTACCGCCGGCGAAGTCAGACACATCTTCGACCGCAACGGCGGCAACCTCGGCACCGACGGCTCGGTCGCCTTTCTGTTCAACCGCCGCGGCCTGTTCACCGTGCCCAAGGACCGGATCGGCGAGGAGGCCATCATGGAAGCCGCCCTCGAGGCCGGCGCCGAAGACGTCACCGACGGCGGCGGCGCCTGGGAGATCCAGACCGACCCGGCCGACTTCCAGCAGGTCCGCGAAGCGCTCGAAGCCGCGGGCGTTTCGTTCGACGTCGCCGAGCTGACCATGATCCCGACCAACACCGTCGAGTGCACCGGCGAAGACGCGAAGAAGACCCTGCGCCTCGCCGAAGCCCTCGAAGACAACGACGACGTGCAGAAGATCCACACCAACGCCGACATCCCCGACGAAGAACTCGCCGCGCTGGAGTAATCGCGCCGTCGCCTTGCATCGGGCCCGCGATTCCACGATCATCCTCGCCCCTGATTCACCCCCCCCAGCGAGGACGAACCATGCAGACCACCCTTATCATCCTCAAGCCCGACTGCGTGCAGCGCGGCCTGATCGGCCAGGTGCTCGCGCGCTTCGAGCGCAAGGGCCTGAAGATCGTCGGCGGCAAGTTCATCCAGGTATCCGAAGTGCTCGCGAAGAAACACTACGCCGAGCACGAGGACAAACCGTTCTTCGACAACCTGATTCAGTTCATCACGTCCGCCCCGGTCCTGGTGCTTGCGGTGCGCGGGCCAGAGGCGGTCGGCGTCTGCCGCACGCTCATCGGCAAGACCGATGGCAAGGAGGCGGCGCCCGGCACGATCCGCGGCGACTTTGGCATCAGCAAATCGACCAACCTCGTGCACGGCTCGGACAGCCCCGAATCCGCCGAGCGCGAGCTGGCCCTGTGGTTCGCCGACGCCGAGATTGTCGACTGGGACCGGTCGGCCGAGCAGTGGATCGACGGCTGAGCGCTGCGGCGGATCGACGCAGGCGAACGTGTTACACTACGGCCATCGCATCCTCACCGGAGCACCATTATGGCCATGTCTGTCTCTGCCGCGTCGATGTTGCTGATCAACCGGATCGCCCTGGGCGCCTACATGCTGCTGGCCGGGGTCGGCAAGGTTCTCGGGGGCGTGGGCAACTTTTACGAGAACTCGTTCAAGGGCCTGCAGCCGGACTTCCTGCCGGACCTGCTGGCCAGGCCGTATGGGTATGCGATCCCGTTTCTGGAGATCGCGGTGGGGGCGCTGCTGATCGTCGGCCTGTTCACGCGTTGGACCGCGGTGGTCACGACATTGATGATCCTCTCGTTCACGATCGCGCTGTGGATGAAGGTGGGCTTCCCCCAAGCCGGGGCCAGCGGGCCGTTCCATCCCAATGTGATTCTGATGACCCTGTGCCTGTGGGTGGTCGTGGTCGGCGGCGGACGGATGAGTCTGGACCACGTGTTGCGTAAGAGCCAGCGGTAAACGATCGTGGATCGGGCCGCTTGCGGCTTCGCGGCCGCGGCCGGTCCGGCGTCCGGGCCGACTCGCGCCGATGCCGGCGCGAAGTCGCAAGCGGCGGGGGTGTCTGTTCATTCGCAATCTGCCGGGGTAATCTGCTCACATGAGCTATCCCACGCTGCGTGATTTTTTTGAGGTGCTGGATGACGCGGGCGAGCTGTCGCGCGTGGACGCGATGGTGTCGCCGGTGCTGGAGATCAGCGAAATTGCGGACCGGGTGAGCAAATCGCCCGCGCCGTCGGTTTCGCCGGCCGCCGGGCAGACCGACCCGAGGCACTTCCAAGGCGGGGGCAAGGCGCTGCTGTTCAACAACGTCGAGGGCAGCGACATGCCCGTCGCGATCAACACCTTCGGCAGCTACCGGCGGATGGAGATGGCGCTGGGCTGCACGGACGGCGGGTTCGAGGCGCTGGCGGCAAAGGTCGCAGAGATCGCCAAGCCCGAGCCGCCCACCGGCATCATGGAAAAGGTGCGCAAGGGTCTGGACTTCGCCAAGCTCGCGGGCATGGGGCCCAAGGTTGTACGAAGCGGCATCTGCCAGCAGGTGGTCAAGCGTGGCGACGAGGTGAACCTGTTTGCGCTGCCGCTGATCAAGTGCTGGCCGCGGGACGGCGACCCGGCCGCGGTCGGCTGGCCGCTCGACGCCGAGCAGGCCGGCACGGCGGGGGGGCAGGGCCGGTACATCACCTTCGGCGGGATGTACACGATCCACCCCGATGACGCGGGCAAGCCCGACGGCACGCCGCGCCCAAGCCGCAACCTCGGCATGTACCGCGCCCAACTGATCGACCGCAACCGCACCGCGATGCACTGGCACGTCCATCACGATGGCGCGCGGCACTGGCGGGCGTGGAAGAAGCAACGCTCGGGCGAGCCGATGCCCCTGGCGATCGCGCTGGGCGGCCAGAGCGTGCTACCCTACGCCGCGACCGCGCCGCTGCCGCCGGGCATCAGCGAGCTGCTGTTCGCCGGCTTCCTCAACGATAAAGCGATCGAACTGGTCAAGTGCCAGACCATCGACCTGCACGTCCCGGCCAACAGCGAGATCGTCATCGAGGGATATGTGTCCACCCAAGCGAGCGGCGTCGGCCTCACGCCCGAGCAGATCGAAAATCAAAAATCGAAAATCGAAGCTGGCCACGCCGTCCTCGAAGGCCCCTTCGGCGACCACACCGGCTTCTACTCCCTGCCCGATCGCTATCCGATCTTCACCGTCACCGCGATCACGCATCGGCGGGAACCGATCTACCCGACCACGATCGTCGGCCTGCCCCCGCAGGAGGATTACTACCTGGGCAAGGCGACCGAGCGCATCTTCCTGCCCCTGCTGCAAACGCTGATCCACGACATCCTCGACTACGACCTGCCGATGTTCGGCGCGTTTCACAACTGCGTGTTCGTGAAGATCCGCAAGGAATACCCGCTTCAAGCCCGGCGGGTGATGCACGCGATCTGGGGCGCCGGCCAGATGGCGTGGACGAAGATGATCGTCGTCGTCGATGAAGACGTGGACGTACACGACCACGAGCGGGTGCTGTTCCACCTGTGCGCCAACTGCGACCCCGGCCGGGATGTGGAAATGGTCACCGGCCCGCTGGACATCCTCGATCACGCCGCCCCGCAGATCGGCGCCGGCACGAAGATCGGCTTCGACGCGACCAGGAAACTGCCCGAAGAAGCGGTAGGGGGCCACGCTGTCCGCCCGTTCCCGCCGATCCTGGAAATGAGCAAGGCGATCAGGGATCAGGTAGACCGGCGGTGGGGGGAGTACGGCATTTAGCGCGATCGCAATCGGATCAGTTGGTTGGGTTCGGCCTCGGGATAGAATGGTCTGCGTTCAACGGAGCACCCCGATGACTGACTGGCGTGAATGGTTGACTCGTGATGGTGATGTGTGCCACGGCTCGCTCTGCGCCACCGGGACGCGGGTGTTCGTAACCAACATCCTCGACAGCATCGCCGAGGGCGCGACGCGAGAGGAGATTCTACGGAGCTATCCCGCGCTGAAATCCGAGCACATCGACGCGGCGCTCGCATATGCGGCGGAACTGGCACGTGAGACGTGAGCTCGATGCAGCCAAACTGGGATGCACCAGATGACTGAACGCGAATGGATGGAATCGCTGAGAGAGCGGTTGGACCCGGGTCTAAAGGGTCTGTGGCATGGGGAGGTGGCAGTGGGCGTTGAGGCCAGCAAACGACTGGCGTATTCCCACGAGGTTCTGTCATACTCAACTCACAATGAGGCGAAGATCCGTGAATCGTGCTATCAAACCGACATCTTGGTTGTGGACCGTCATGCCGATGGATCGTGGATTCCGAGAGTCGTGTTGGAGCTCAAGTTGGGGGCTGTATCAACGCATGACGCGCTTACCTACAGCACAAAGGCATCAACGCACAAGCATATCCATCCGTATCTGCGATACGGCATCGCGATCGGGAACTGGGGGGAATCGATAATGCCGTGGCGCCTGCTAAAGCACGGGGCCTACTTCGATTTCATGATGATTCAGCGGGACCTCACTCCGACACAGCGCGAATGGGAGCTGCTCACCGACACTTTGACATCAGAAGTTCAAGCGTCCCGCGAATTACAGCGACTTTTGAGTCGAAGCGGCCGATCGTCACAGAATGCGCAGCTCATACACCGCAAACTCGTGGTCAAGTGATCTGCCGAACTCGGTAGCACGCCTTCGCTGAGTCGCTGAACCACATCAATCGTCGGCGTCCTCTTCCTCCGCCGCCTGGTTCGCGGCGATGGCCTCTGCGCACAACGCATCCGGAACCGCTTGCTCCAGTGCCGCTTCGATCGCTTCGATCACCTTCTTGCTGTCGGGCGTGAGGCGCGGCTCGAAGCGAGCGATCACTTTGCCCTCGCGGCTGATGAGGAACTTGGTGAAGTTCCACTTGATCGGCCCGGCGAAGTCGGGGTTGGTTTCCTCACTCGTGAGATACTGGTACAGCGGCGTCATCCGCTCGCCCTTGACGCTAACCTTGGCCAGCATGTCGAACCCCACGCCGAACTTGGTCTCGCAGAATTGCTTGATCTGTTCGTTGCTGCCGGGCTCCTGCTTGCCGAAGTCGTTGGCCGGCACGCCGAGCACGACCAGGCCCGGCTCGGCGTACTTCTCGTGCAACTGCTGGAGCGGCTCGTACTGCGGCGTCAGGCCGCACTTGCTCGCGACGTTGACCAGCAGGATCACCTTGCCGTGGTACTTGGCCAGGCGGGTCGTTTCGCCGTCGAGCGTGGTCAGCTCGAAATCCAGCACGGCGGGAACAGGCACGCGGTCCTCGGCGGCCTGGTCGTCCTTCGACTCATCCTCAGCCCACAACGGCGCGGCGAGGGCGATACATACAAACACTGCGGCGGTAAATCGGCTGGCCATGGCAGGACTCCCTTGATTTGGGGCGGCAACATTATACCCGATGGATTACGCTGGCCCACGAGCCGGTAGTGATGTATATTCTGGCAACGACAGGCGAACGGTTTCGCCCAACCCGGTAAAGAGAGCAAGGGAGCACCCCGATGATTTGTATGTGGACCAGAGGTGTGGCGGTGGCGTTGTTGGTTTGCGCGACGCCGGCGTTCGGCCTGACCGATGATTTCAACGACAACGACCCGTCGCCGATCTGGGTTCTCGAGGTGGACAAGCCCGGGCAATTGGATATCGACGAGATCAACCAGCGCGTTGAGGTCGTGACTGACGGCTCGGCGGGCGAGAAGGACGACGCGTTCTTCTTCTCCGATGGCCCGGCCGGCTTCGTGCTCAAGACCAACCAGGACTTCGACATCAGCATCAGCTTCACGATGACCGGCTTCACGAGCGTCGGATCGACCGGCGACCTGTTTGGCTTCGCGTTCGGCGTCGGGCTGGACCCTGAGGGCGAGGACTCGGCCGGCATCGCCTGGGGCTTGGGCAACGGCGGCATCTTGGGCACGATCAGCCGCGCCGCCGCGGCGTTCCGTGAGAGCGACGTGCAGACCAACATCGACCTGGACAGCGGCCCGTCGCTCACCGACCTGCCGACCACCATCACCTTCCGCATGACCTACGACGTGTCGGCCGAATCGCTGGTCGGCAGCATCGACGAACTGTCGATCAGCCACGACTTCGAAGACCTGATTACCGACGAGTGGGGCGGGGCGACGGAGCTGCTGGTCGGCTTCGGCGGCCGCGGCGAGGGCTTCGACTTCGACCCCGGCCAGGCCTACTTCGACAACTTCAACGCCAACTCCGGCAATTTCGTGCCCGAGCCGACCACGCTCGCCTTGATCGGTCTGGGCGGCGTGGCGCTGCTGCGGCGGCGGCGCGGCCGCTGAGTCTCGGGACGAACGCAAAAGCGCGCGAAGGGCGCGAAGCATGACAAATCTCTGCTTCGCGCCCTTCGCGTTCTTCGCGTTCGTCTCTTTGGCCGCTCACGCAACGATCGGCGTGGCGACCAGATCGTAGTCGCGCCAGTCGGTGACGTGGCATCTCACCACCTCGCCGGGCGACAGCGGCTGGTCGCTGATCACATAAGTTGCGCCGTCGATGTCGGGCGCCTGGGCCTGCGTGCGGCCGGCGTAGAAGGTCTGACCCTGTTGCTCGACCGCCGCGTCGATCAGCACCTCGACCTGGGCCTGGCGCTGGACCAGCGCCGCGTTGGCCGCGAACGCCACGTCCTGCTGGGCGAGCATCAGCTCCTCAATCCGCTGGTCGATCACGTCTTCGGGCACGGCCTGGCCGTCGGCGTGAGCGGTGCCCGCGGGGGTGCCCGGCTCGGGGGAGTAGCCGAACACGCCCATGGCGTCGAAGCCGAAGTCCCGGATGAACTGCACAAGTTCTTCGTGCTCGGCGTCGGTCTCGCCGGGGTAGCCGGTGATGAACGTCGTGCGGATCGTGATGCCCCGCGCGCGGTCGCGCAGCTTGCCCAGCAGCGTCTCGATCAATCGCCGGCTCGTCTTGCGGCGCATCGAATCCAGCACGCGATCGTTGATGTGCTGCAGGGGCATGTCGATGTACTTCACCACGTGCGGCAGGCCGGCGAGCGTGTCGATCATCGCATCGGTGAAGCAGGAGGGGTAGGCATACATCAGCCGCAGCCAGGCCCCGCCGTGCGAACTGGCCTCGCCGTCGAGCTCGGCAAGCATGCCGGTCAGGCCCGGGGCGTAGCCGATGTCTCGCCCATAGCTGGTGGTGTCCTGGCCGATGAGATTCAGCTCGAACGCGCCGTCGTTGAACAGCTCCCGCGCCTCGGCAATCAGCGGCTCCAGCGGCTTGGAGCGCATCTTGCCGCGGATCGAGGGGATGGTGCAGAAGGCGCAGTTCTGATTGCAGCCCTCGCTGATGCGCAGGTATGCGTAATGCCGCGGCGTGAGGCGCAGGCGCGCCGCGTCGGACTCGAAGTAACCCGCCGCGTCGATGTGGTCGCGCTGTTTGCGCAGCGCGGCGGTGGCGGCGATGGAGGAATAGACCGGCGCGTCGTCGGCGGCGGGCGTGGTCGCCGTGGACGCCGTGGTCGCTGAAGCGACCGCGCCGGGGGCGGGGTCGCGGGGCCCTCGGACCGCCTCGGCGATGCGGTCGCGGTCGAACACGCCGACCAGCGCGTCGATGTCCGGGCACCACTCCAACAGCTTCGCCCGGTGGCGCTGCACGAGGCAGCCGGCGACGATCAGCCGCTTGAGCGAGCCGTCTTTCTTGCGTTCAGCGGCCTCGTTGATCACGTCGATCGATTCTTCCTTGCTGGCTTCGAGGAAGCCGCAGGTGTTCACGACGATCGCGTCGGCGGCTTGCTCGTCGCCCGTGGGCGTCAGGCCGTGCTGCGCAAGCAGGCCGAGCATCTTCTCGCTGTCAATCAGGTTCTTGGGGCAACCCAGCGAGACGAAAGCGACGCTGTGGATGTCGGGCGGTGTGCGGGTTCTGGTGGCCATAGCTTGAATGATAGCAGGGCGATCGCGAGGATTGCCGATTCGTCGGTCAAGACCGCAAACCCCGGTTGCGTGATGCCGAATCTGATTGCATCGCACCTGCCTCGGATGATACGCCGTGTTATCCCGATCACGTCAACAGCCGCAGCAAATCGTCCACGGATAGTCGCGCGTCCTTGAGCAGATGGCTTAACGTCGATCGCTTGATCGGCCGGTGGGCCGGCACGGTGATCTTGAGTAGCTGCTCGCCGGTGCGTTTTTGCATTCGGATGTGACTGCCCCGCTGGCGGACGACGATCCAGCCATCGCGCCGCGCCGCAGCGCACCAACGACTTCGCGATAGTTCAGCGAAGGAACTTTGCTCACACGAACAGTTCCTCGATCTCCACGCCTTCGTCGATGGTGGCGTCGTCATCGATCGGTTCGAGGTAAAGCTCGATCGCCTCGCGGATGTTGGCCAGTGCCTCTTCGCGGCTGTCACCTTCGCTGATGCAGCCGGGCAAGGACGGTGCATACACCGTGAAGCCGCCTTCCTCACTGCGCTCGAGCACGACCCGTAATTTCATGACGGTCTCCTGCCAGAGTTGTTACACGTCCAGGTTCTTCACTTCCAGGGCGTGTTCTTCGATGAACTTGCGGCGGGGTTCGACCTCGTCGCCCATCAGGACGCTGAACAGCTTCTGGGCGTCGGACGCATCGTCCCAGGTCACCTTGAGCAGCGTGCGCCGCTCGGGGTCCATGGTCGTGTTCCAAAGCTGGTCGGCGTTCATCTCGCCCAGGCCCTTGAAGCGTTTGATCTCCATGCCCTGGCGGCCGAGATCGTGAATGGCGTGGAGCATTTCGCCGACGCTGGCGACGTCGATGATCTTGCGATCGCCCGCGTCCGAGCCGCCGATCGACAGGGCGTACTTGGTCGGCAGCCACTCGCCGCTGACCGCCTGCTCCTGCACCAGCGCGTAGTCGTCGATGGGCAGGCCGGTGTCTTCGAGGCGCACCAGCAGCTTTTCCAGTTCCTTGACCTCGTGCAGTTCGGTCGCGGGGATCGGGCGCTTGGCGCCGTCAGCGGTGAGTTGATAGGCCTCGTTGGTGATCGCGTCGTAGGCGATGCCGCGCTTTTTGAGATCGGCCAGCATGTCGTGCTCGTTCCAGTAGAACAGTTCCTGGCCGGGAATCTGCACGCGATAGCGGGGGAATCGCTCGCGGTCTTCGGGGTCGTCGCGGCGCAGGGCGAGGAAGTCGGTGAACGGCACGCCGCGCCGCTGGATGATCGTGACCAGCTCGTCGAGCTGGTCCAGCAGCTTCACGATCGCCTTGAGGTCGTCGCCGGTCACGCGCCGGGTTTCGTTGCCCTCGTCATCGCGGAAGAACAGCGCCGTGCCGTCGACGCCCAGGTCGGTCAGCACGGTTTTCATCCGGGCTTCGTTGAGCACGTACTCGCTCTTGCGGCCGCGGCTGACCTGGTACAGCGGCGGCTGGGCGATGTAGATGCGGCCCGAGCGGATCAGCTCGGGCATCTGCCGGAAGAAGAACGTCAGCAGCAGCGTGCGGATGTGCGAGCCGTCTACGTCGGCGTCGGTCATGATGATGATCTTGCCATAGCGCAGCTTGGCCAGGTCGAAGTCGTCGCCGATGCCGCAGCGCAGGGCCTGGATGAGGATGCGCACCTCGGCAAAGCCCAGTATCTTGTCCAGCCGGGCTTTCTCGACGTTGATGATCTTGCCCTTGATCGGGAGGATGGCCTGGTAGTCGCGGTCGCGGCCCTGCTTGGCCGGGCCGGCCGCCGAGTCGCCCTCGACCACGTACAGCTCGGAGTGCTCGACGTCTTTACTGGTGCAGTCGGCCAGCTTGCCCGGCAGGCCGCCGGAATCCAGCGCGCCCTTGCGCCGGGTCAACTCGCGGGCCTTGCGCGCCGCCTCGCGCGCCTGCGAGGCCAGCATGCCCTTGTGCACGATGCGCTTCGCGTCGGCCGGGTGTTCCTCACACCACTGACTCAGCGATTCGTTGACCGCGGCGATGACAAACCTCTCGACCTCGCTGTTGCCCAGCTTGGTCTTGGTCTGGCCTTCGAACTGCGGCTCGGAGACCTTGACGCTGATCACCGCGGTCAGGCCCTCGCGCCAGTCGTCACCGGCGGGGCTGACGTCGCCCTTGATCAGGTTATGGTTGCGGGCGTAACTGTTGAAGGTGCGCGTCAGCGCGGTCTTGAAGCCCGACAGGTGCGTGCCGCCCTCGATCGTGTGGATGTTGTTGGCGAACGTCGCGGTGGCTTCGTTGAAGGTGTCGTTGTACTGCATCGCCACTTCGCAGACCAGCCCGCCCTGTTCGACCTCCCTGCGTAAGTAGATCGGCGGCTCGTGCAGCACCGGCTTGCCATCGTTGAGGTGGTTGACGAAGGCGATGATGCCCTCGTCGAAACGGAAGGAATCCTTCTTGCCGCCCGGCCGCTCGTCGGCGATGTGAATGGTCAGGCCCGGGTTGAGATAGGCCAGCTCGCGCATGCGGGCCGCGAGGGTGTCGTAGTTGAAGTTGATGTCGGGGAATATCTCGCCGTCGGGGCGGAACGTGACGCGCGTGCCCGAATCGCTGCGATCATCGGTCTGCTGAGACTCGCCAACCTCATGCAGCGGCTCGCTTGTGGCGCCGCGCTCGAACTTGATGGCGTAGACCTTGCCGTTGCGCGCGACTTCGACCTCGGTCCATTCGCTCAGGGCGTTGACAACCGACACGCCCACGCCGTGCAACCCGCCGGAAACCTTGTACGAATCGCGATCGAACTTGCCGCCGGCGTGCAGCACGGTCATCACGATCTCGACGGTCGGCTTACCGTCCAGCATCGGGTTCTCATGCCGGTAGGGCCCGACGGGGATGCCGCGACCGTTGTCGGTCACGGTGACCGAGTTGTCGGCGTTGATGACGATGTGCGTCTCGTCGCAGTGGCCGGCCATGGCCTCGTCGATGGCGTTGTCAACCACCTCGTACACCAGGTGGTGCAGGCCGCGCAGCGTGGTGTCGCCGATGTACATCCCCGGCCGCTTCCGCACCGCGGCCAGGCCCTCGAGCACCTTGATCGACTCTTCGTTGTAGGCCGGTCCGATGGCCCCGGTTCCGACCGGCGGCGTAATGTTTTCGTCCATGAATCAAGCAATCCCTGAGGTGGCCAAAAAGTGCCTTTCACCCCTGAAAACACAGGAGGAACGTAAGCTGAGTATTGTAGCGGAATCGGTGTGGATAAGCCAGCGCGGCGCGGGCGATGAACACGGTATAGACATATATCCTGTGGGCATGTCGGAGAGCGATAGAGCAGGTAGCTGGTACGATGCACGCATGAAGGTCGCTCTGATCGCTGACGAGTCATGGCTGCGGCACGAGGCGCGGTTGTTGCGGCATCTGACGGTGGGGCTGGCCGATGAGTCGGTGCGGTTCGTGGCGGTGGTGCCCGAGGGGGCGCGGCTGGGGGAGCAGGTGTTGACCGACGAGCGGATCACGTATCGGCCGGGGCCGGCGGCGTGGGTCAGTCGCTGGCGGCTGCGTCGGCTGGGCGGCGATCTGGCCGATCAACAGATCGATCTGCTGCACGCGCTGGACGGGTCGCTGGCGGCGCCGGCGATGTCGCTGGCCAAATCGCTGGGCGTGCCGCTGGCGTGCAACTCCTGGTCGCTGGGGCAGGCGGTGGCGGCGGGGCGGGTGTGCGATGCGAGCAGCGCACTGCTGGTGCCGACCACGCCGATGTATCGCGCCGCGGCGGACAAGGTCGCCGGGCCGGTGATGCGCGTGCTTCGCCCGGGGGTGATGCGGTCGGATGCACCGCCGCCGCTGAACGAGCCCGAGCAGATGTTGTGCTGTCTGCTGATCTTGGACGGACGGGTGGACGCGGCGACGATCAACGCGCTGCACGGCCTGGCGGCGGCGGCGAAGGAACTGGAGCAGTTGCAGGTGTTTGTGTATGCGACCGAGCACCCGCCGCACCGGCTGTGGCAACTGGCGTCGAAGCTGGGGTTGGCCGGGCAGGCGAACCTGGTGGGGGCGGACGCCGGCTCGCAGCGGCTGGCGATCCGGGCGGACCTGGTGCTGGTGCCGCAGGCGGTGGGGATGATGCGGTCGTTCCTGCCGCAGGCGATGGCGGGGGCCCGGCCGGTAATCGCCGCGCCCAGCGAAATGGCCGACTTCCTGATCGACGGTCAGACGGCGCGGCTGATCCCCGATGCCACCGCGGGCGACTGGACGCGCCTGGTCCGCCAAGCCGCGGCCGACCCGGTGCCCTGGCGTCAGCTCGGCGAGGGCGGCCAGGCCTACATCCGCGACCACTTCAGCCCCGCCGCGTTCGTCGCCGACACGCTCGAAGTCTACCGCCAGCTCGTCGGCGAACCGCTCAAGTTCGAGGCGTGAATAGCGGAGCACCGCGGAGCCGCGGAGAACGACATTTGGCAGACAGGATTAACCGGACGATGAGATGCTTCAGGTGCGCCGGCGATCAGCTTGGTCAATTCTGCCGATCCTGTCCATCCGGTCTACATTGTTTCATTCTTCTGCTTCGGCGCGTCTCTGTCCCCTCGGCGCCTCTGTGGTAATCTTGATTCCATGATCGTCAGCAAGACCATCGCGGACTGTCGCCGGCATCGCGCGGCGCTGGGGCGTGTGGCGTTCGTGCCGACGATGGGGGCGTTGCACGAGGGGCACCTTTCGCTGATCCGGCGGGCGAAAACGCTGGCCGACGCGGTGGTCGTATCGATCTTTGTGAATCCCGCGCAGTTCGCGCCGCACGAAGACCTGGACAAGTACCCCCGGCCCGTCGAGGCCGACCTCGCGGCGTGCGAGAAGCTCGGCGTCGACCTCGCGTTCAACCCCGGCGTGGATGAGATCTACCCGCCGGACGAGCTGCCGGTGAGCGTCGAGGTGCCGGCCTTGGGGCGCATCCTCGAAGGCGAGCATCGGCCGCACTTCTTCGGCGGGGTCTGTCGCGTCGTGGCCAAGCTGTTCCACATCGTCCAGCCCGACATCGCCTGCTTCGGTCGCAAGGATTATCAGCAGCTCAAGGTGATCGAGGCGATGGTCGCGGGCCTGGCGATGCCGATCCGCATCGAGCCGTGCGATACCCTGCGTGAGCCGGACGGCCTGGCGATGAGCAGTCGCAATATTTATCTCGACGCGGCCCAGCGAGAGCGGGCCCTGTCGCTGAGTCACGCGCTGAAGGAGGCGGCGGCGATGATCGGCCGGGGCGCGACCGAGCCGGGCCTGGTCGAGCGATCGATGCAGCAGACGATGGCCAGCCATGACGTGGCGGTCGATTACGCGACGGTGCGCGATGCCCGCACGCTGGGACCGATCGACGCGATCGATCCTGCCGCGGCGCCGGTGGTGCTGCTGGTCGCCGGTCGGGTCGACCGGGTCCGCCTGATCGACAATCGCGTGGTGGGGTAGCGTGGCGACTCGCAAGTACAACCGGAGGCGGGACTTGCCCGCGCGGTGCAATTCTGCGAGCATTCAATCGTGCGGTGCGGCTTGGCGTCGCACGCGGTGGATTCGAGGCAAACGAACGGGCCGCGACGTCGGCCCGGCCGATCGGAGTGATGCCGATGCCCCAAACTCTTGGACTGTTGGTCGCGTGCCTGGCCATCGCGGTGATCGTGTCGGTGCCCTCGCCGGCTTTGGCGCAGGACACGCTGCCTTCGTCGGTCACCCGAGTCGAGGGCCAGTGGACCGATTCACAGCGCGACGATGCGATCGCTTACATCAACCGCTGGATGTTCGCCGAGGGCGACGCGCCGGCCACCATCGCCGACAAGCGCAAGAAGCTGCGCGAGCCGCTGGAGCGCCCCGGCGCCACGGTTGATTTTCAGGGCCAGTATTCCGACCGCCTGGCCATCGCGCTGGACGGGCTGGACGCGAGTGAAAACGACCTGATTCGCCTCAATGCGTTGATCTGCGTCGCGGCGTTGCAGGGCGTGTCGGGCGTGGACCTGGCCACGGGCGCGCTGGACGATCCGCACCCGGCGGTGCAATTCTGGGCGGCGTCGGCCGCGGCGCAGTACGCCCAGCGCAGCAGCCGGGCCGATGCGCCGCTGCTCAACCCGACCCAACAGCGCAACATGCTCGCCGCCCTGCGCGCGGTGGTCGGCCAGGAGCGGTGGCCCGACATCCGCCAGCAGATGTACATCACGCTGGCCCGGCTGGACCTGCCCGATGCGCGGGTGACGCTGATCGCCGCGCTCGACGCGGCCCTGGCCCGGTATGTGAACGACGGCGCTTCGGCGGCGCTGCGGGCCGAGGCCACCGGTCTGGCGCAGTTGTCCAGCGTGTTGCTCAAGCGGTACGTCGTCGAACGCAACGCCGGCGGCGATATCGAACCGATCAAGAACGAGCTCAAAGCCCTGGCCCGCAGCGGCTACAACTTCGCCCAGCTCGTCGCGCGCGACATCAAGGTGTTGCGCAACGACGAGGCGGGCCTGCCGGTGGCTGGCGATCTGATCAACACCGTCAACCGCCTGCTCGACCAGACGCTGCAGGTGCACGGGGCGGACCAGCCGGGCCCGGCGATCGCCCGGCGCCTGGCCGATGGCAAGTACGACGAGTTCGCCTGGCAGGTCGGCGAGTGGAAACCGCGGCTCACCGGCGACCCGCTGAACATCCCCGCGGCCGAGCTGGCCCTGCCTCAGGCCGCGGCCGACGGCGAGCAGGCCAACGCCGGGCAATGATTCCATCGCGGCACCTTGCCGGTTGAGTGAAGCCCATGCGACCGCTGCTGCTGATCCTGCTCGTGCTCGCGCCGCTGATCGCCGCGCTGGCGTGGGATGTGGATCAGCCCCGGGCCCAGCTCACCCTCAGCTACGTCTCCATCCAGACGCTCGACCCCACGCGCGTGCAGGCCTCCGAAGACGTGCGCCTCAGTTACGCGCTGTTCGAAGGGCTGGCGACGGTCGATCCGTACACCTTCACCGTCGAGCCCGGCGTCGCCGAGCGGTGGGAGGTCAGCGAAGACCAGCTCACTTACACCTTTCACCTTCGGCCCGACGCGAGGTGGTCGAGCGGCCGGCCGGTGACGGCCCGCGATTTTCGCGCGGCGTGGCGGCAGAACATGATGCCCGACTTCGCCGCGGAGTATCACAAGTTCCTGATGTACTTCGCCGGGGCCCAGGCCTACTTCCAGGCCTGCGCCGATCGATTGCCCAGGGACCAGACCCGCGCCGCCGAGGCCGCGAAGTTGTTCGACGAGCTGGTCGGCGTCAAGGCGCCGGACGATCGCACGCTCATCGTCACGCTCGATCAACCCACGCCGTACTTCATCCAGCTCGTCGCCTGCTGGCCGCTGTTTCCGCTGCCGCCCGAAGCGATCGACGCCGCGACGTTCGAACCGAGCACCGGCCTGCTCAAGCGCGATCCCCAATGGACCAAGCCCGGCCGCATCGTCTGCAACGGCCCGTACCGACTGGCCGACTGGCGGTTCAAGCAGCAGGTCGTCCTCGAAGCCAATCCCCACTACTGGCGCGACTGGCCGGACATGCCGCGGACGGTGCGGCTGATGAACTTCCTCGATCACAACGCGGCGTACAACGCCTTTCGCAGCGGCGCGGTCGATCTGATCCTCGGCGCCGTGCCGACCTTCCGCGACAAGCTCGTCGCCGACGCCCGTGCGGGCGAACGCGACGACGTGCATCCCAACGACATGTGGGGCACGTACTTCTACGCCTTCAACTGCCGGTCCACGCTCGCCGACGGCTCGCCCAATCCCTTCGCCGACCCGCGCGTGCGCCGCGCGTTCGCAATGACCATCGACAAGCGGGCGATCGTCGAGAAGGTCACCCGCCTCAACCAGACCGTCGCGCGGCGGTTCATCCCGCCCGACTCGTTCCCCCACTATCCCGTGCCCGAGGGTCTGGACTGCCTGAGCGACGCTCAAACACCGCCGCAGCGCGACGAGATGATCGACGCGGCCCGCGCGCTGCTGGCCGAGGCCGGGTACGGGCCGACCAACCCCTTCCCGACCGTCGTTCTCATGCACAACACCGGCGGGGGCCACGAGGACACGGCTCAGGCCGTCGCGCAGATGTGGCATCAGGCGCTGGGCGTTGGCGTGCAGTTCAAGACGCACGAGTGGAAGGTGTTCCTCGATGAGTATTCCAACGGCCGGTACATGGTCGCCCGCGCAAGCTGGTTTGGCGACTACGCCGACCCGACCACGTTCCTCGACCTGTTCGCCACGGGCAACGGCAACAACGACACGGGCTTTTCCAACGAGCGGTACGATGCGCTGCTCGCCCGGGCTTCGACGATGGCCGACCCGGTGGCGCGGATGAAGGTGCTGGGCGAGGCCGAGGCGCTGGCGATGAACCGGATGATGCCGATGGTGCCCCTGTATCATTACATGCTCGTGCATCTGTTCGACCCGGCCCGCGTCAAGGGCGTGTCGATGCACCCGCGGGGGTTGCAGTTTTTTCATCGGATGTCGGTGGTGGGGCGGTGACGGGGCGGTGTTCGCGTGGGCGCGCTCCTCCTCGCGGACTCGTGTCGCGGCTAAACGTGGAGGCGGGTCGCGGCTAAACCGGCGGCGGGGTAATCTGGTCGCATGGCACGCCTCGTGTTCTGGCGCATCGTGCAACTGCCGGTCCTGCTGATCGTGATCTACACCGTCACGTTCGTGCTGGCGTGGGTCACGCCGGGCAATCCGCTTCAGGCCGAGGGGCGCAAGCCCGACCCGGCGATCGAGGCGGCCATGCGGGCGCAGTGGAACCTCGACGATCCGCTCGCGTTTTACTTCGAGTACCTCGCGGACGTCAGCCGCGGGCGCTTCGGGCCTTCGTTGGTGTACAAGGACTGGACGGTGAGCGAGATCATTGCCGGGGCGTTGCCGGTCAGCGTGCAGTTGGGCGCCGCGGCGATCCTGCTGGCGATGCTGATCGGTGTCGGGGCGGGCGTGCTGGGCGCGGTCTGCCGCGGCTCCCCGGCCGACGCCGCGACCCTGGGCGTGGCGCTGATCGGCATCTCCCTGCCCACCTTCGTCACCGGCTCGGCGCTGCTGCTGATCTTCGCGATCATGATCCCCCTGCTGCCGGTCGGCGGCTGGGGCACGCCGGGCCAGGCGATCCTCCCGGCGATCACGCTGGCCCTGCCCTTCGCGGCCTACATCGCGCGGCTGACGCGCATGGGCATGACCGAGGTGCTCTCAAGCGACTACGTCCGCACCGCCCGGGCCAAGGGCGTCAGCGAGCGCCGCGTGGTCAGCCGCCACGCGCTGAAGGTCGCGTTCCTGCCCGTGCTCAGCTTCCTGGGCCCCGCCGCCGCGGCCGCGATGACCGGCTCGTTCGTCGTCGAAAAGGTCTTCAACATCCCCGGCATGGGCCAGCACTTCGTCGATGCCGTGCTCAACAAAGACCTGTTTCTCATCATGGGCGTTGTCCTGGTCTACGCCGCGATGCTCATCGTCTTCAACCTCCTGGTCGACCTCGCCTACAGCTTGGTCGACCCCCGCATCGACACCGTCAATCCTCAGTGATGCCCCAGTTGCTCGGCCCAGTTGCTCGGCCCAGTCTCTTCGAACCGGCCACCTGAGCGCGATCGGTGCGCGCCGAGGTGCGCAAGGGGAGGTTTTTCGGCAGCCGACAGGACAACAACACGCAAAACGGTGTCCAGCCAGGGGCTTGCCCGCCTGCCCGAAAGTGGTAACCTTTCATCCGTTGGCCACCGGGCCGCCAAACGGATGGTTATTCAGAGAACCCACTACAGTACCGACTGTCATTGAGGCCGGTGCATTTTTTTCAGGCCGGCCAAGACAGTCGCTCGCCGTTGCATTGGAGACAGCATGCTGTGCCGCTCGACACTGACCGTTTTACTGTTGCTCAGCGTCCTGGGCCCGCCTCTGTTCGCTGCCGGGTCGGGGGCAGGGTCCGGCCGCGTCTTTGACATCCCCCGAGTTGAAGGCATCGCCATCGACGGCCGGGGCGCGGACTGGGGCGAGCGGGGCTTTGAGATTCGGATGCTGCGGCGGGTCGAGGGGCACCGCCGCGGCCACGGTCAGTTGGAACCGCACCCGGGCCAATCGATCCGGCTGGGCTGGGACGAGCGCGGCCTGCTGGTGCGGCTGACCCTCGAAGACGACCGCTGGGTGGAGTCGGCCAAGAACACATGGCGGTACGACAGCGTGGAGATCTACGCGGCCGAGTCGGTCGGCTCCGAACAGCGCTACCAGGTGGTCATCGCCCCGGGGATGAGCGACGACCTGCCGGAAATGCGGGTCAACCTCCGCGACCGACCAAAGCGGAAGGGAGCCGAGCTGAAGGTGGAGGCGGCCCGCGTGCGGGACGGGCAGAAGGCGCTGTTGGAGGTCCGACTGCCCTGGAAAAACTTGGGGGTCGCCCCCGAGCGGGGCACGCTGACCGCCTTCCAACTGAGCATCAACGACAACGACGAGCCGGGCAGCGGGTACGACCAGACCGATCACGCGGTGTGGTACCCGGCCGTGGGGGCAGCGCAGGACAGCCAGCGGATGAACACGATCCGTCTGGCCGAGCAGCCCTCGCCGCCGGACCGGGCCTACGCCCGGTGGGAGTCGATCTGGAGCCCCTCGGCCCGAGCGGTGATCTACGCCGAGCCCCAGGCGGCGGGCCAGTCGGTGACGCTGTGGAGCGGGGAGGGCAAAATCCTCACCAAGGCGGAGCTGCGGCGGAGCGAGGACGTTCCGGTCGCGGTGGCCAACCTGCCTTTGTACGAAACCGTTGACCGGGACGGAGGTCGCTTGATGCTGGAGGATCAACTCCTGAGTGAAACCCCACCTCTGCCGAGCCACCCGTTTCTGCTATGCACCGCCGATCAGTTTGCCCAGCTCAAGGCCCGGGCCGAGCGTGAGCCGTGGAAGTCGATACGAGCCGCCGCCGATGCGATGGTTCAGAAGCTGGGCGAAGCGCCCCTACCACCCGGCCGCCATGCCGCGTACGCCCTGAACCGCTACCTGGGAGCGCTGACGGTGCAGTACCTCACCGCCGAGCCCGAGCAACGCCCGGGGTTGGCCCAGCGGATCTACGAAGGGATCACGCGGCTGAAGGACGTTGCCTTCGATCCGTCCATGACGTGGGACGGCACGGTGCCCGCGATGGGCGCCGCCTTCGTGGCGATCGTGGCGTTGGACATCGTCTACAATGATCTAAGCTCAAAGCAGATCGAGTCGGCCGGGGCCCTGATCGAGCAGCAGATCGGCAAGATTTCACCGCGCGGGGCGTGGCTGGCAGCTCGGCTGGGCACCCACGGCACTTGGGAGCTGTTCAAGAACCCAAGCGTCGGTCAGACCCCCGCCTACCGCCGGAATTACGTCGAGCCGTTCTATGAACACTATCTGCGTCAGATGACCCCCGAGGGGGTGAGCACCGTTTCGCCCATCTACGCGTTCTCTCGCTTGGGCTCGGGGGACGGTCGGCCGCAGAAGACCGGGTTCGCCGATGTGCTGGAGTTCACCGGCGTGGACAAGCGCTACTACGATCACCCTCGGCTCAAGCGGTTCTACCGCTTCCTCTTCGGCTACAGCGTGACGCCGGCCAAGGAATACTACATGTTCGGCGACGTGGCCCCCTACTGGCGTCCGCCCAACTCGGCGCTGATGCGGCGGGTGGGGCGCTTCGACGAGCAAGCCGCTGCGTACGCCGCCTGGCTGTTGGAGGGCAAGGATCCGCCGGGGCACGTGCTGGCCTATGTCGTGGCCCAATCCCCGCTGCCCGAGGCGAAGGTGCCCGGCAGCCGACTGTTCATGGACGGAGCGGCGGTGCTGCGTGAGCCCGAAGACTCACCGATGAGTCTGGGGGCCATGCTGTACAACATCGTTGGCAGCCCCGGCTGGCACGCTCACGAGGAGACCAACGGGCTGAGCTTGGCCGGCTACGGCAACCGCCTGCTGGTCAACGGCGGCTGGTTGGGAGACTCCACCCAGGCCGCCGCGATGAACAACACCCTGAGCATCAACGGCCGACGCCACAAGCGGCGGTTCGGCGCCGGACTCACCGAGGGCCTGCTGGCCGAGGGCTTCGCTTACGCCTGCGGCCACTCCGGCCAGGCGCTGGGCGACGATGCATTCGACCGCAGTCTCCTGTTCGTGCACGGCCAGGACGGCGTGAGCGGCTACTTCGTGACCATCGACGAAGTGGACGCCGACCCTGGCGAGCGAGTGCATAGTTTCTGGCACCCGGCCAACGAGAGCGGACTCACCCCGGGCCTCGACCCGCTGGAAGAGGGTTTCGCCGCCCCCATCGACCACCACGCCCAGGTACCCGGGGTTCACCTGCGAATCTTTCAGGCCCCCAAGCCGGCCGACGCGACCGTTGACACCGTGCCCTCGGGCCTGCTGGAGCGAAGCCCGAGGTCGGGTCGGCACACACGAATCACGACCGTTCACCCGACCGACGCTCAGGGAGGTCAACGGATTCTGACCGTGTTCTACCCATGGCAGCAGACCGAGCGCCGCGAGCGGCCGGTGCGGCTCGCCCGGCTCAAGACACCGGGATTTGACGGCATTCGCCTGGACCTGCCCAAGGGCTTGATCGACACCGCCGGCGCAGCCGACCCCGATCGGCAGGTCGTGATTGACCGGATGCGACTGCGGGCCAAGGCGGTGCTGCGACGCGCCCACGCCGATCAAACCGTGTTCTGGTTCGTCCGCCACGGTCGACACTTCGAGGCCGACGGCTCGGGGTTCCGCAGCGATCGACCCGTCACCCTGTTCATGCGGGGGCTGGGTGGGCGGATTGCCAGCGCCGCGGCGGCAAAGCTGACGCTGATGCACCCGGACCTCGCCGGGGTTCGGCTCAACGGCGAAGACGTCAAGGTCGAGTTGATCGAGCCCGGCCAAGCCACGCTCACTCTCCCCGCCGGCACGCACGACTTGCAGTTGATCCTCGACCAGTGAATCTCTCGGATGCACTCATGCCGATCAGAAATGTCCCGCGTGGGTGATCGATCCAACCGGGATCGCTCAGTTCACGCTGATATTCAGCGGCACCGGCTGGGGGCGGACTTCGTGGCTGGGCTGCAGGGCGATGTTCAGCGGCGCACGCTGGCCGCCGTCCGTCGGGGGCATGCCATCGGCGTCGATGATCTTCTGGATGGTCATGATCCCTTCCATGAGCGTCTCGGGCCGCGGCGGGCAGCCGGGCACATAGACATCCACCGGCAGGAATTGATCGACGCCCTGGACCACGGCATAGGTGTCGAACACCCCGCCGGTCGACGCGCACGCGCCCATCGAAACCACCCACTTGGGCTCGGTCATCTGCTGATAGATGCGTTGGAGCACCGGCATCATCTTGATGCTCACCCGCCCGGCGACGATCAGCAGGTCCGACTGCCGCGGGCTGAAGCGCATCACCTCGGCACCGAAGCGGGCCAGATCGTACCGGCTGGACGCGGTGGCCATCAGCTCGATCCCGCAGCACGCGGTGGCGAACGGCATGGGCCAGACGCTCGAACGCCGGGCCCAGTTGACGACCTTGCGCAGTTGCGTGGTCACATAATTGTCAGCGGCGATTTCAATGCCCATCGCGACGCGGTTCCTTTCGTTCAGGCCAAGCGATGGATTATAGAGAGCGGCTCGCGCCGGTCCAACCCGCTGTTCAACGCCGTCGGCCGACCCAAACCGTCGCGAACACGCCAAGCAGTGCCAAGGTCGTCGGCTCGGGTACTTCCGTGACCGCAATGCCCTGCACGCCACTGGCCAGCTCGTACCAGAAGGCGATCTGATTCTGATTGTTCAGGGCATGATCGAATACGAGGTTGGTGACAGTCGAGCCGAACAGCGGGTCGCCGATGCCGATGATTTTGTCCGCGGGCGTCGGGCCGTGATAGATGCCACCACCGCCGGCGTCGAGCGTGGCCTGGAAGACGACCGAGCCCGAGGCGTTGGTCGCGGCACTGGCAAAGCCGTCGAAGGCACCGCTGGTGTCGGCAAAGATCGCGAAGCCGCCGGCGTTGCCGGTGGCGACCGCCTGCCCGCCACCGGTCAGGAAGCCCAGGAACGCGACCGTGCCGTCGCTGCTGATCATCGGCGATCGATTGGGAAAATTCACGAACGTCGGGCCGGTGTTGTCCGTCACGGTTTGGACGGTCGTGCCATCACCGATGTAGATGCCCTTGGTGGTGCCGTCGGTGTGGGCCGCATAGAAGCTGCCTGCGTCGGCGTCGCTCAAGCCATAGCCGGGGATGACGCTTTGGAACGTCGCGTCGGTCTGGACGAGGACGGTCGTGCCATCGGTATCGGCAAAGAAGCCGCTGCCCGCGCCGCCGTCGAGTGTGGCAAGGAAGCCGACCAATCCGCTGCTGCCGATCGATACCTTGCCGAAGCCGGCAAACGCGCCGAGCGAATCGGCGATGGTGGTCGCCGGTGAAGAGGTGTTGGTCATCACGCTCGAGCCGCCGGTGCTGACGAACCCACTGAACGCGACCACGCCCGCATCGTTGATCGACGGGTTGCCCACGCTGAAGAAGATACCGCCCTGCGCGACCGCCGCGATCGGTCCGCCGTCGCCGGTGTACACGCCCTGGAAGTTGGTCCCGTTGGGGATCGCGCCGAACGCGACGGTGCCAAGGTTGTTGATCCACGGCGTGCTCGAACTGAACGCCGTGAAGCCGTCGGTCGTGTCGGCGATGCTGGTGAACGCGGCCCCGACGGGCGACGCACCAACGATCAGCCCTGCTGACAAGACGCTCACGGCGATGACAGACCGCAGCCCGATGATACGATTAAACATGGTGTCTCTCTCCACTTGGGTGTTGTTCGCAAGCCCGACAGCAGAATGGTAGCACATGTTCACACGCGGGGGTAGACAATTCCTGCCCGCCCACGAGCGATGCTGGATATCCAATGCAACTTGTCTGGTATTGACCGGCACGCGGCGAGGGACTATATTGCCAGCGTTGTCGTTGCGAGTCAGTTTCAATCGGCGTCCGCACCACTCGTTTTCTTGGAGGCCCGTATGTTCACGCTCAGCCAGCTTCGGCCCAAGCAGTCGGCTCGCATCGTGGATATCGTCGGGGACAGCCCCGTCGCCGGGCGGTTGCGGGCCTTGGGCGTGCTGCCCGGCGCGCAGGTGCGGGTGATCGGCGTGGCGCCGCTGGGCGACCCGATGATGGTCGAACTCAACGACTGTCGCATGAGCTTGCGGCGTGAAGAGGCCGCTTCGCTCACCATCGAGACCGCCTGACCCGCACAACGTCACCGAACGCTGCCAACGCCCAACCCAAGGCCCGTGCCGATGACCACGCTTGCCGGCTCCGCTCCCATCGCCGCCGCCCGCTCGTTGCAAGTCGCCCTCGTGGGCAACCCCAACTCCGGCAAGACCACGCTGTTCAATCGCCTCACCGGCACGCGACAACGCACCGGCAACTACCCCGGCGTCACGGTGGAGAAGAAGGTCGGCCGGATGATGCTGGGCTCGCGCAGCATCAGCTTGCTCGATCTGCCGGGCACCTATTCGTTGGCCGCGGCCAGCGCCGATGAACGCATCGTTGTCGACGTGCTCACCGGCCACGCCGGCGTGCAGCGGCCCGACGCGGTCGTCTGCGTCGTCGATGCGACCAACCTCATCCGCCACCTGTTCCTCGCCAGCCAGGTGGCGGACACCGGCGTGCCGATCGTCATCGCGCTGAACATGATCGACGCGGCGCGCGAGCGCGGCATCGCCATCGACACCAAGCTGCTCAGCGAGCGGCTGGGCGTGCCGGTCGTCGCGACCGTCGCCTCGCGCGGGCAGGGCAACGATGAACTGCGCCACGCGATCGACCAGGCCCTCGAACACGGCGCCTGCCTGACCACGCCCGACTGGCCCGAGGCGGTGACCCGGGCCGAGGAATATCTCCACGCCCAACTGCCGGCCGACGTCGAGGGCATCACCCGTGCCGAGCTACAGCGCATGCTTTTCGACCACGACTCGGCGGTGGCCGACCGCGTGGGCTGGTCGGCCAAGGACGCGGCGAGCTATATCGATCATGCCCGCCGCATCGTCCGCGACGGCGGCCACGCCCCCTACGCTGTCGAAGCCATCGTCCGCTACGCCCGCCTGGCGCAGCTCACCGAAGGCGTAGTCACCCGCCCGGCCGTGCGCAAGGCCACCGGCACCGAGTCGATCGATTCGATCCTCACGCACCGGCTGTGGGGGCTGGTCGTCTTTACGGGGCTGATGTTCGGCGTGTTCTGGTCGATCTACACCGGCGCGGCGCCGATGATGGACGGCATCGAAACGACCTTCGGCGCGCTGGGCGAATGGGTCAGCGCCGTGGGCTTTATCGAAGC
The DNA here is from genome assembly GCA_964620345.1 of uncultured Planctomycetaceae bacterium. Taxonomy (GTDB): domain Bacteria; phylum Planctomycetota; class Phycisphaerae; order Phycisphaerales; family Zrk34; genus CAZUHK01. Next base: position 9,138 of record CAZUHK010000010.1, on the reverse strand, counting down.
CCGGCCGATGCTCCAATCACTGATCGTCGATGGCATGATCGCCGGCGTGGGCAGCGTGGTCATCTTCCTGCCGCAGATTCTGATCCTCTTCTTCTTCATCGCGTTGCTGGAAGACACCGGCTACATGGCCCGGGCGGCGTACCTGATGGACAAGCTGTTCGCCTGGTGCGGGCTGAATGGCAAGAGCTTCGTCCCGCTGCTGTCGAGCTACGCCTGCGCCGTGCCGGCGATCATGGGCGCGCGGACGATCGACAACCCCCGCGCCCGCACCACCACCGTACTGATCGCGCCGCTGATGAGCTGCTCGGCCCGCCTGCCGGTGTACGTACTGCTGATCGGCGCATTCATCGAGCCGACCTACGGCGCCACCATCGCCGCGACGCTGCTGTTCGGCATGCACGTGCTGGGCCTGGCGGTGGCCATGCCCATCGCCTGGCTGCTCAACCGCATGATCTTCCGCGTCAAGCGCACGCCGTTCGTCATGGAAATGCCCAGCTACCGCGTGCCCCAGGTTCGCGATGTCGCCTGGCGGATGTGGCTCAAGGGCAAAGACTTCCTCACCACCGCCGGCACCGTCATCTTCGCCATGAGCGTCGTCATCTGGGCCCTGAGCTACTTCCCCCGGCCCGAGTCGGTCGAGCGGGAAGTGACCGCGGCGTACACCACCCAAGTCGCACAGGTCGCCGGTGTTGATGCCGCGCGAGCTCAGCTGATGATCGTCGAGCAGGAAGAATACGCCGCCGAACTCGAGCACAAGCTCTCGGGCGCGTACCTCGAGCAGAGCGCCTTGGGCCGCATGGGCAAGGCGATTCAGCCGATCTTCGCGCCCGCGGGGTTCGACTGGAAGATCACGGTCGGCGTGGTCGGCTCGTTCCCCGCTCGCGAGGTGATCATCGCGACGCTGGGCATCCTCTACAACCTCGGCGGCGACGTCGACGAAGAAGACCCCGGCCTGATCAGCAACATGCAGGCCTCGACCTGGCCGGACGGCCGGCCGGTGTTCACCATCCCCGTGGCCCTGGCGGTGATGGTGTTCTTCGCCCTGTGCCTGCAATGCGGGGCGACGGTGGCGGTGATGGGCCGGGAGATCGGCTGGACGTGGGCCGTGGCCGCGTTCATCTGGATGACCGCGATCGCCTGGGTCGGGGCGGTGATCACCTACCAGGCCGGTCATGCGATCGCCGGGGCGGTGGCGTGATGGACCAGTGGCTGTTCGTGATCGGCGCGGTCGCCGGGGCCCTGGCCTACCTGGGCTATCGGGCCTGGCGCAAGGCCCGTCGCGGTGCCTCGGGCTGCGGCTGCGGCACCGCGGGCTGCGGCGCCAAGGCCCCGCCGCGGTCCAGCCGCCCCGATCCCGCCCGTGCGCCCGACTGAGCCATTCCACACACCTTCGCAATCCACAATTAATCATTCTCAAACGTCGGTCTTTCACAATACCCTCCGAGCCGATTACTATAAGGGAACAGCGTGAGGCGCCCGCGTTGTTCGTGGGCGGCGCGGGCGGGCTCGCAATCCCCGGTAGTGACAGAGATGGAACTGATGACCGACCCAAAGGACCGTCCAACGTCCGGCGAAGGCGGCGAACTCGAAAAAGAGATCGCCCAGGCGCTGGGAGACTTTTCGGTAATGGACCTGGTTGACGAGCCCGGCGACGAAGACGCCGCCGCGCCCGCGCCCGCCGTCCACACCGACGAACCCAAGATGACCAAGGGCACCATCGTCGCCATCCACGACGAGGATGTGTTCGTCGAGCTCGGCGGCAAGAGCCAGGGCATCATCCCGCTCAACCAGTTCGACGAGAAGCCCGAGCTGGGCTCGCAGATGGAGTTCGTCATCGAAAGCGTGCTGGGCGACGAGGGGCTGATCAAGCTCTCCCGCCGCGGCGCCGTCGAGAAGGCGACGTGGCAGTCGCTGCAGCGCGGCATGACCATCGAGGCCCGCGTCACCGGCTCGAACACCGGCGGCCTCGAGCTCAAGGTCGCCGGACAGCGCGCCTTCATGCCCGCCAGCCAGATCGACATCCACCGCGTCGAGAAGATGAACGAGTTGCTCAACCAGAAGCTCACGTGCCGGGTTATCGAGCTCGACCGCCGCGGCAAGAAAATCGTCCTCTCCCGCCGCGCCGTGCTCGAAGAGCAGCAGAAGGCCGACCGCGAAAAACTCCTGGCCCAGATCAAGGTCGGCGATGAGCGCGAGGGCACCGTTCGCAACGTCCAGCAGTTCGGCGCGTTCGTCGACCTCGGCGGCGTGGACGGCCTGGTGCATATCTCCGACCTGTCCTACGAGCGGGTCAAGAAAACCGAAGACGTGGTAAAGGTCGGCGATCGCGTCCGCGTCAAGGTCATGAAGATCGACGACGCCGGCGAACGGATCTCCCTGAGCATGAAGGCCGTCGGCCCCGACCCGTGGGACGGCGTGCGCGCCAAGTACGCCGAGGGGTCCAATGTCAGCGGCGCGGTGACCAAGCTCGCGGCGTTCGGCGCGTTCGTCGAGCTCGAGCCCGGCGTCGAAGGCCTGGTCCCCATGAGCGAGCTGAGCTGGGACCGCATCGCCAAACCTTCCACCGTCCTCACGACCGGCCAGATGGTCACCGTCAAGGTTCTCGAAATCGACCCGCAGCGCCAGCGAATCACCCTGTCGCTCAAGCAGATGAGCGAAGACCCCTGGGCCGTGGCCGACAGCGAGTTCGCCCCCGACAGCGTGGTCGAGGGCACGGTGACCCGCATCGCCGACTTCGGCGCGTTCGTCGAGCTGCGGCCGGGCGTCGAGGGCATGATCCACATCTCCGAGCTGTCGGACAAGCGGGTCGGCACCGTCGACGAGGTCGTGAAGGAAGGCCAGACCGTCAAGGCGAAGGTGCTCCACGCCGACGCGGGCAAACGCCGCATCGCCCTGAGCATCAAGGCCCTGACCGCCCCGGCCGATTCCGCTGGCGGCCGACGCGGCAAGGCCGACCGGCAGGACATGAAGAAGTACGTCGTCAACGAATCCCGCAAGCCCGTCAGCGGCGACTCGCTCGGCTCGCTCATGGACAAGTTCGGCTCCGGCGACAGCGGCCTCAAAGGCGGCCTGGGCTGAACGCTCGGGCCAACCCCGCAAGTCGGCCCCAACCAAGCCCGGCCAAGCGGTCCGCCGCTCTGCCTGCAATCCGACCGTTGACCGGCGGAACAGCCCCATCCGCCCACTTTCCTTTACACGCCGCAACATCACACATCACAGCCAGTCGCGAAACATCAGGAGTTGCCCATTCCGCGGCGGCTTGCGTTTGGCCGACCACTGCAAGGCCCGAATCGCCGAGGCCCGGGACGAGACCGACTGGAACCAGGCGACCGCAGCGAGAAATCCCGACCTCACGTGCGATCACCTTCGCTACCGCATCAAGAAGTACACCCTGCAGAAGCCCGGCGCTGGGGAATGGCCCGCGCCCGACCCCCACTTGTTGGGGTATTTGCCCAACCGTGGCGATAACCAAACCCTAGCGGTCGCCGCAAGTATGGATTGGGATAGCACATATGAGATTGAGCGAAACGGCCGGGTCGCATTGGCACGGCCTATGCTCTTCGCTTCGTCGGAGGAGGATGAAGACGCGTGCTCGGCCGACGGTGCCCCGGCGGGCCGACCCCAGAAGATGACCGACGCGCACCGAATCAGTGGGCACAAGCTGGTGTGGAGAGGTGGGTCCGTGCCCGATTCCGCGCCGGCTGGTGTCGCGGAACGCCACGGGTACCAGCCGCTGACGGGGCGGAGTGGGAACCCCAGCGGCGGGCGCGTCTGGCGGCGCGCTCGACGCTTCACGATGACCGGTCGGCAGGCGCCGGCAACCCGCCGCCGACCGTGTACTTCGGGCAGGCCAGCGTGAAATCTCCCCGGTTCACGCTGGCTTATTTTGCGCACCCGGTTACGAGCCGCCCTTGATGAATCATACGCGGCGGCGAACCGGCGCTTCGCGGTTGGTTGCCCACAGGCCGGCGGTCAACATTGCGGCCGGGTCACCTGTCTGAGTCCGACTCTGATGTGGCGACTTACCATAGGGAAAAACGGTGGGGGTGGGATTCGAACCCACGGTGACCCGTCGGGCCACGCCGGTTTTCAAGACCGGTGCCTTCAACCGCTCGGCCACCCCACCAGGACTAGAAGCGATCGTTCAATTGTAGATCCGCTTCGCTTTGCGCATGATTTCATATCATTCGTGGTCTTAGCGCAGGAATCATGGCCAGTCGGCGCTGCCATCACTCGTGCTGCGTAGCGAAGCGCCCCTCTCCGCTCTACGTAGCGATTCGCAGAGCATGCGTCGCAGGGCAGGATCGCTACCGCTCGCTTGCATTGTTACGCCGTTGAGCAGATCGGGCAAACGTTCGACTGAGGTTGGTTGGGTCCGTTGATCCTACGCAAGGGCTGAACCGGCAGCGCGTCACATCCCGCCGCAAGGCACGCTCGTTGTGCCGCAGTTGTGCGGCGATCTGGCTTCATCGGGTGCTTCCCGGGTGCGGCTCGGTTCGAGGAATCGCCCGACTACGGTGCGTCAAGATTGTGCTTGGCCTTGTATGGTGATCCCCCACGGAGTTCTCCTCGCAGGCCGATGACCGGGCTGACGCGCGTGGCCGGCGTCCGCTGGATGTCAAACTGTTGAACGTGAGGAAACTGGTTAAGCCCACATGGGGTTGGCGCAAAAAAAGAGAGAGAACTCGAGGGTTCTCTCTCCGACCCCAGCCTTTACTCTCTCGACTCAACCAGCCTGCTCTCTCGGGTCTCTTCCCGGCGGTGGTCTCTCACCTCCACCGCCCGGCTGAGGCACATGGTGCCTTGAGACACTGTCGATGGGCGGGGTTAGGTCCCACCGACTGCCAGAATCTTATCTCAAGATCGGTCGCCCGTCAAGAAAAATCATCCGCCAGGCGGGGTGAAATCTGCTGGTGTGCGAGCAGAAATCCTGGCACCGTCCTCGCGCGCCCAACGCAACCTTCGATTCTGGTTCAGAAACAGGGGCAAGGACACGCCGATCTGGCCATTGCCAGAACAATCGGTCCTTCCGGGCTTTCCGTGGGTCGGATTGCAGGTAGAACGAGTGCCTTCTCACGTTGGGAGCGCGCTCATGCAAGACACGGAACTCTATCAGCAGGTGTTGGGGCTGGTGGCCCCGTGGTCGGTGGATCGGGTGGAGTTGGATGTGGATGAAGGATGGATCGTCGCGGGTCGGCCACGGCTTGGAAATGGCGCAGCATCCGGTCGAGGATCACCCCCATCGGAGCATCAGCACCCCATCCGCCCGTCCGCCAAGGTAAATGTCTTCACCCCGCGGCGGGCGTTGGTGTGTTCCAGGAGCGATTTGATACACTTACGGGCGACGCAGTGAACACCATCTGGAGGCATTACCCATGGCGAAAAAGCGAGATATCAACGTCGCCCTGATCGGGACCAAGTTCATGGGCCGGGCCCACTCCAACGCCTATCTGAAGGTGGGCAAATTTTTCGACCTGCCGGTGCGGCCGGTGATGCACACCGTCTGCGCCCGCGATCCGAAGCAGACGCCCGCGTTCGCCGCGCGGTGGGGCTGGCAGAACAGCTCGACCGACTGGCAATCGCTGGTGGCCAGTGATGAGATCGACCTGGTCGATGTCTGCACGCCGAACAACATGCACAAGGACATCGCGATCGCGGCCCTGGAGCACGGCAAACACGTGGCGTGCGAGAAGCCGCTGAGCTACACGCTGGACGAAGCCCGCGAGATGCGCGACGCGGCGAAGAAGGCGGCCAGGAAGAATCAGCAGACCTTCGTCTGGTTCAGCTACCGCGGCTGCCCGGCGCTGGGCCTGGCGCGGGAGCTGGTGCGACAGGGCAAGATCGGGCGGATTTACCACGTCCGCGCCAATTACCTGCAGGGCTGGGCCGGGCCGGACACACCGCTGGTCTGGCGTTTCCGCGGCGACGTGGCCGGCTCGGGCAGCCACGGCGACCTGGGCGCCCACTCGATCGACGCCGCCCGCTTCGTCACCGGCGAGGAGATCACCGAGATTTGCGGGTCGATCGAGGAAACGTTCATCAAGCAGCGCCTCCTGCCCGAGGCCGAGGGCGGCAACATCAAGGGCGTCCGCGGCAAGGATACGAAGCGGACGCAGAAGAAGGGCAAGGTCACCGTTGACGACACGGTGATGTTCCTGGCGCGGTTCAGCGGCGGGGCGGTGGCGAGCTTCGAGGCCACACGTTTCGCCATCGGCTGCCAGAACAACAACAAGCTCGAGATTCACGGCGAGAAGGGCGCGATCAAATGGGATTTCGAGGACATGAACGTGCTGTGGTACTACAACGCCGCCGACGACCCCCAGCGGGCCGGCTGGCAGCGGATCGTGGTCACCGACGCCGGCCGGCACCCCTTCGCCCACGCCTGGTGGCCCGACGCCCACATCCTCGGCTACGAACACGGGTTTATCAATCTTTCTTCTTGCATGTTCAGCGCCATCGGCGGTAAGAAGATGGAGGTGGCGATGCCTGATTTCGAGGACGCCTACCAGACCCAGCGCGTGCTGGCCGCGGCGGTGGTTTCGGCCCGTGAGCGAGCTTGGGTGAAGCTGGCGGACGTCAAGTAAATCGATGTCAAAGGTCGGCGGCGCATCAGCCGACGAAAACTCATGAGAGACACGATCGGCAGGCGATACAAAGAGCTATGCGACTTTCCAGACGACAGGTGATCCGGGCGGGCATGGGCGCCGGCGTCGGCCTTCTGTTCGCGGGGTGCAACCAGGCGAGCAAGACCAGCGGCCTGCCGGGCGTGCCTTGGCCGCGGGTCCACGCCCGGCCCGAGGCGACCGAGAGCGGCTACCGCCCGCCGATGACCGACACGGCTGAGCTCGGCCAGGTCATGCGCCGAAGCGAATGGACCCGGACACGGCCCATCGCCCAGCGCGTCAACCCCATGGGCGGCATCCGCCACATCACGCTGCACCACGAGGGCTCGCCCAACGCCCCGGTGCTGTTTGCCGACGCCAAAACCACCGCTCGCCGCATCGAGTTGATCCGCCAGTTCCACCTCGACCGCGGCTGGGGCGACATCGGCTACCACTACATCATCGACCGGGCCGGCCGCGTCTGGGAAGCCCGCCCGCTCAACCTCCAGGGCGCCCACGTCAAAGACCACAACTCCCACAACATCGGCGTGATGTGCCTGGGGAATTTTAACATCCAGACGCCCAGCGACGCCCAACTCCAGACCGTCGCCCGGTTCACCCGGTCGCTTCGGCTCAAGCATCGCGTCGCGGTCCGTTCGATCCACACCCACCGGGAGCTGGGCGCGACCAGTTGCCCGGGCAACGCCCTGCAGCCCCGGATCGACGGCATGCGTTCCAACGGTGTGTTCGCCTGAGCCGGTTACGCCGACTCGCAATCTGCCAGCAAATTTTCCAGCGAATCCTGCGGTTCCCAGCCGGTCTCGGCGGTGATCTGGCGGATATCGACCAGCGAATCCAGCTCGTTGGGGTCGGTGCGGACCGGCACGTTGGGGTAGAACCGCTGGATCGCCTCGTCCCAACTCATGCCGTACACGCAGCCGCGGGCGCCGGGCAGGTAGCAGCGGTAGGGCTGGTCGGCGGGGCGGTCGGCCTGTAGGCAGGCGATGATCAGCCGCGCCGCGTCGGCCGTGGTCAGCCAGCTCATCGCCTCGTCCAGCCGGTACCGCTCCGGTGGGCCGTCGAAGCGCCGCGTGACGCGCCGCCGGTGGCGGTCGGGAACAAGCATCGGCAGGCGAAGGGCGTAGCCGACCATGTCGTTCCACGTGCACAGCGCTTGCAGCGCCTGCTCGCCAGCGACTTTGCCCAGGCCGTAGTGGTTCGACGGGTTGGTCGGCATGTTGCTGTCCAGCGGCAGGTAGGGCAGCTTGCTCGGCACGCTCTCCTGCAACCGCCGCGTGCCGCACATCGCCTGGATCGAGCTGGCGAAGACGATGCGCTTCACACCGCGATCGACCGCTGCGCGAAAGACGTTCATGTTGGCCGTGACGTTGTTGTGGTAGCACTGGCGGATGTCCGGCCGCTCGTCCGGGCAGTTGCCCAGATGCACGATCGCGTCGCAGCCCGCGACGAGCTTGTACACGGCGAACAGGTCGGTCAGGTCGGCCGGCTCGAACGGTTCGGGCGTTTGGCTGCCCTTGGTGATGTCAGTGCACAGGACGTCGAACCCGGCCTCGATCAGGCGCGGCGCGGTGTCGCTTCCGAGCTTGCCGGCGACGCCGGTGAGAAGAACACGCATCCGAAGAACTCCGCCCCCGCGAGGCGATGGGGAGTTTGAGGGCATCGGCGGGTCGGTGTCGGTCCGGCCGCCTGTGGGCTGAAGGATCGCACGAGCGGCGGTCGGCTCAATCCTCGGGCGCGTTGGCGACCAGTCGCTTGTATGCGTCGAGCAGTTTGAGGGTGATCGGCCCGGGCGTGCCATCGCCGATCGCCCGGCTGTCGAGTTTCACCACCGGCACCACCTCCGCCGCGGTGCCCGTGAGGAAGCACTCGCCGGCGATGTACACATCGTGCCGGGTCAGGTCGACCTCCGCCACCTCGATCCCCAGCTCGCGGGCCAGGTCGATCACCAGGTTTCGCGTGACGCCTTCGAGGATGCCCGCGTGCAGCGGCGGGGTGAGCAGCCGATCCTGGCGCACGATGAACAGGTTGTCGCCCGTACACTCGCTGACAAAGCCCTGGTGATTGAGCATCAGCGCCTCGACACACCCGGCCCGGACCGCTTCGATCTTGGCCATGATGTTGTTCAGGTAGTTCATGCTCTTGATCCGCGGGCTCAGGGCCGAGGGGTGGTTGCGCACCGTCGCGGCGGTGATGATCTCAAGGCCCTTCTCGTACAGCTCGCGGGGGTAGAGCTGGATCGCATCGGCGATGATGAACGTGGTGTTGTGCTTGCACAGGTAGGGGTTGAGCCCCAGGGTGCCGATGCCGCGCGTGACGCACAGGCGGATGTAGCCATCGCGGATGCCGTTGGTCTGGACGGTTTGACGGATCGCCGCCTCGAGTTCATCAATGCTGTAGGTCATGTCCAGCGCGATGGACCGACCGGACTCCACCAAACGCGCCAGGTGGGTGCGCATCTTCAGCACGCGGCCTCCGTACACGCGGATGCCTTCGAACACGCCGTCGCCGTAGAGCA
>CAZUHK010000009.1:0-38304 GCA_964620345.1 uncultured Planctomycetaceae bacterium | reverse complement strand
CCCGCCGTCGGGGATGGCCTCGATCTGGGGCTCGGGCGGCGCAGGATCATCGGGTGGTGTGTCCGGCGGTAGGGGTTCGGGCGGGGGGGGCTGGGGCTGGTTGTTGGCCGACGGTGTGTCGGCCGGGACGTCGTTGCTGCGCGTGGCGAACCAGATGCCGCCACTGGCCGCCGCGATCAGCAGCAGCACCACTACCATCGCGACCACCGGACCACGCCGCTTTCGCTTTACGGGTTTGGCCACCGCGGTGCGTTCGGCCTTGTTGAGCAGCGTGCGCAGCTCCTTGCCAAACTCTTGCGCCGTCTGATGACGGAAGTCCTGCTCGTGCGACAGCGCGGCTTCGAGAATCCGCACGAGCTTGTCCGGCACGTCCGGCCGCTCGTGCTTGAGTGACGCCAGCGGCAGTTCCCGGCCCACCTTCAGCACGTCGGACAGATGGCGGATGTCGAACGGCGGCTTGCCGATGAGCATGAACCACAGCACGCCGGCCAGCGAGAAGATGTCCGACTGCGCCGTGGCCTGGCCGCGCCCCGCCTCGGGCGCCATGTAGTAGGGCGTGCCCACGACGGTCCACGGGGCGCTGGTCTGCTCGTCGGCTGCGTCGAAGTGCGCCAGGCCGAAGTCGGTCACTTTACAGTGGCCCGAGTCGGCGAGCATGATGTTGGCCGGCTTGATGTCGCGGTGGACCAGGCCCCGGCCGTGGGCGTAGGCCAGGCCCTCGGCGGCCTGAATGCACAGCTCGACGGCGCGCGGCCATTGCATCGGCCCACTCTCATCGACGATGTCCTCCAGCGTGCCGCCGTTGAGGATCTCCATCGCGATGAAGATCATCCCCTTGTCCACGCCGACCTCGAAAATCTGCACGATCCCCGGGTGGATCAGCGACGCCGCGGCCCGGGCCTCGCGGATGAACTGCTCGGCGAACTGCCGCTGCTCGGGGTCGTCGGACTGGTAGGGCACCAGCTTCAGCGCGACCTGACGCTTGAGCGTGATGTCCTGGGCCTTGACCACCCAGCCCATCGAGCCGCGACCCAGCTTGCCGGTGACCTTGAAGCGACCCAGCCGATCGCCAATCTTCAGATTGGCGATCGGATTCACCGGCGGGTCGGTCGACTTTGGGCGCTGGTCGGTCATGCCGATGAAAGTCTACCCCGAATTTCAGCCGGGGGAAGCGACCCGCCCGCCGGCTTGCGGATAATCGCAGCTTCGGGTGTCTTGGACGGCTCAGTCCTCGTCCAGTTCATCGAGCATCACGTCGCCGTCGCGCTGGCCGTGTACCATCTTCTGGCAATGCGGGCATCGCATCGGCGGGCGGGTGCCGCGGCGGCGGCGGTATTCCTCGGCGAAACCCGAGGAGAGAATGCCCGCGGGCATGGCGAACATGCCCACCCCCACCAGCGCGATCAACGCCCCGGCGAACTTGCCCAGCGGCGTGATCGGATACACATCCCCATAGCCCACCGTGGACAGCGTCGCCACCGCCCACCACATCGCAGCGGGGATGCTGCCGAACGCCTCGGGCTGCTCTTTGTGCTCCACCATATGCATCAGACTCGCCGCGAAGATCAGCACCATGCCCATGACCGCAAAGCCCACGATCAGCTCTTCCTTCTTCTGACGCAGTACGCGGACCATCAGATCCAACGCGGTCCAATACCGCGCCAGCTTGAACAGCCGCAGGATGCGGAACAGCCGCAGCACGCGCATCATCCGCATGTCCATCGGCAGGAGCATCGGCAGGTAGAACGGCAGGATCGCCAGCAGATCGATCACGAGCATCGGCCGCGCCGCGAATCGAAGCCGCCCCGTGACCGGGTGGCGGTAGTGCGGGTTGCTCGTGCATGACCACAGCCGAAGCGCATACTCGATCGTGAACACCATCACGCTGAGCAGATCGAAGGCATGAAAAAACCCCGCGTGGGCCGCGGCCAGCGACGGCACGGTCTCCAGAATCACCGCCACCACGTTGGCGATGATCAGTCCCATGATGGCGATGTCGACAAAGCGGCTGGTGAAGTCGCCCTCGCCGGCCACGTCGAGCACCGCAAACGTGCGATTGCGCACCGCCGTAACCAACCGCGTGCCTCCTGCCCCGAACCGACAACCCCGGCGCATCCGTACGCCGTCCCCTCCACTATCGACCGGCTCGCGTCACGGGTTAAGCCACCACGGCGTACGCCCCCCAAGCCCGAGCATGCGGTCCGCCGCTTGTCCGGGCTACGCCCGCCGGCCGATCCAGCCGACTGATCCACCGCGCGTCACATCCGCCGCGACCGGCTGTGGCGGGGGAAGCTCACTCTGCCGGTTGCAGGCGTCGGCAGCCGTCGGTAGAACCACGTGTGTTCAGAATGTCTCATGCACAATTCAATGGAGTCGGCATGGCCAGCAAACTCACCGTCGCGGACCTGCGCGATCTTAAAGGCAAGCGGCAACTGACGGAGGTCTTTACCATGGACTCCGATGAGGCGGCGGCCTGCGACGCGGCGGGCATCGATATGCTTGTCACCGTCGCCAGCCATGTGAAGACGATCCGTGCCGCTGCGCCCAGCGTGTTCCTCACCGGCGGGCTGGTCGGCCCCTACGGCGCCAGCGAGGCCAAGGCGATCGAGGCCGGCTACCAGATCATGGCCGACGGCGGCGACGCGGTCTACACCAACGCCAGCGTCGAGCGGGTGGCGCAGATGGCCCGCGAGTGGGTGCCGGTGTTTGGCCACGTCGGGTTCGTGCCGTACCGTTCGACGTGGTTCGGCGGCAACCGCGCGGTGGGCAAGACGGCCGAGGAAGCCAAACGGGTCTACGACGACACCCGGCGATACGAGGACGCCGGCGCCGTGGGCGTGGAGATGGAGGTGGTGCCGTTCCAGATGGCCAGCGAGATCGCCCGGCGGGTGAGCATCATGATCATCTCGATGGGCGCCGGCAGCGGCGGCGATGCCCAGTACCTGTTTGCCGAGGATATTCTGGGCGTCAACCGCGGCCATGTGCCCCGCCATGCCAAGGTCTACCGCGACTTCGCCGCCGAATACGACCGGCTGCAGCAGGAGCGCATCGCCGCCTTCGGCGAGTTCAAGCACGATGTCGATTCCGGTGCCTACCCTGAAGCCAAGCACGTGGTCGAAGCCAGGCCCGACGAGTACGAGAAATTCGTGGCGATGCTGGACTGATCGACTGACCTTCGCAGAAGCACGCGGCAGCACACCGAGAATCACTCGGCTAATCTGATCGACAGCATTCGTGCGCATTCGTGGCGCGGTGCGGTCAGGCCGCTGATACGCGCGTGCGGAATCCGACCCGTCAACGCGGCGATTGGCCGGCTTCCGCTTCGCTTGGCCGCTGTTCACAGAAGCCCGTGTCCCCCCAGAGCAACGCGCGGCGGTCGGTGCGGTCGCGGCCGTATAAAATCGCCCGGGCATCGGGGTGGAACTTGCCGCGGGCGGCGTTGTATAAGGTCACAAAACGCTTGTCGGCCAGGCGTGGAATGTGGATCACCGCCGCAACCTGCCAGCTCTTGCCATGGTCGGCGCTGACCAGACGGGCGTGGCGGTGGTCGGCGGTATTTGCGTAATTGACCAGCTTGCCGTCAACACAGCGCAGCCAGTAAGCCAGGCCGCGGCCCGGGTCGGCGTGAGTCCACCGCTTGTGCTGCGGCAGCCACCGCCAGATGCGCGGCAGGCCGCCGTAGCTCTTGCCGGGATTGCGGTCGAATCCCGCTGGATCGCCGTTGGGCGACAGCACATAGATCGTGCCATCGTCCGCGATCGCGGGCCGCGCCGAGATGCGGTAACTCTTGTTGCCCAGCGCCGCGTAATCGGCGATTAGGCAGTGCTCAAGCATCTGCTCGTGGCTCACGCCCCGGGGCGCGTCGATCGCCTCGCCCGCGGCATTGTAAATCTTGTCTTCGGTCGCGTCGTATTCGAGGTAAAAGATTGCATCGCTGGTGTGGCGACGATCCTTGACGCCCTCGTGGTACTCATCGCTGATGCCCACGGCGATCCGGTCTCGGTTGGGGAACTTCGCCGGCACGCAGTACACGTCCGCCTTGCCGTTTCGACGGCTCATGCGCTGCACGATCACGCGCGGATCGCTCCAGGTCTGGCCGTTGTCCTTGGAAAACCGGTACAGCCACGGGTCCGACCCCGGCATCGAGTGGTTGCCCCGCCGGTACATCACCGCGATGGTCCCGTCGCCCAGGACGGTGGGCATCGGATAGGTCATCTTGGTGTCGAACTCGGGGTGGATCCATTTGGCGATGTCGCGCGGCTTGGCCGACCGCGCGTACACGCGCTCGGAAGTCTTGTGGCCGTGCCCGCCGTACCAGACGTGGATGTATCCATCATCGTCGACGAGCAGACTCGGGTTGCCGTGCTGATCGTTCGAGGGCAACTGGTTTTCACCGACCTGCACCGGCCCCTGCCACGTCCCGGCGTCGTGGTCGTAGGCCCAGACCATCGGCTCATCGCGATCGGTTGCCGACAGCGCGATGTAGGTCGCGCCCCGGTGGAACTGGAAGTGCGGATACTTCGCATAGTTGTTGCCCCAGATGTCATCGGCGAAGTGGGCTTGTGGAAGGTTGTCGGCCGCCGCCGCGGCACTGCCGAGCAGAGCCGGAATGACGCACAAGCTGAACAGGGTGACCAGGTTTGGGCGTGTCATGTCAGTATCCTTTACGCGGGCGGGATATGGGCATGGGATGGACGGTTCGAGGAACGTGTTTGGCTCGGGACCATGATAAGACCCGCGCTCGGCCATGGCGCAGCCGGCCGCCATTTGTCCACACCCGGGGCTGCAACGTCGGCGATGGGCGGGTAAGATTGGGTGGCTCAGTCTGGTTCTTTCAGCAGCGAGGAAGCCCATGGCGCGCGTCCAGTTGGAACAGGTCAAGAAGGTGTATCCCAACGGGGTTGAAGCGGTTCACGATTTCGACCTGGACATCGCCGATCGTGAGTTCGTCGTGTTCGTCGGGCCGTCCGGGTGCGGCAAGTCGACCACGCTGCGCATGATCGCCGGGCTCGAGGAGATCAGCGGCGGCACCATCAGCATCGCCGACCGGCTGGTCAACGACGTGGCGCCCAAGGATCGCGACATCGCCATGGTCTTTCAGAATTACGCGCTGTACCCGCACATGACGGTGTACAAGAACATGGCGTTCGGGTTGAAGCTGCGGCGAATGCCCAAGAAACAGCTCGACGAGAAAGTGCGCGACGCGGCGAAGATTCTGGGCATCACCGAGCTGCTGGACCGCAAGCCCCGGCAACTATCTGGCGGCCAGCGCCAGCGCGTCGCCCTGGGCCGCGCCATCGTGCGAGATCCGGCCTGCTTCCTGTTCGACGAGCCGCTTTCCAACCTCGACGCCAAACTCCGCGTGCAGATGCGCGCCGAACTCAAACGCCTGCACATGCAACTGCAGACCACGACCGTCTACGTCACGCACGACCAGGAAGAGGCCATGACACTCGGCGATCGCGTGGTTGTGATGAAGGATGGCTACATCATGCAGGTCGGCTCGCCGCTGGACATCTACCGCCATCCGGTCAATCTGTTTGTGGCCGGGTTCCTCGGCACGCCGCCGATGAACTTCTTTGAGGGTTCGATCGTCAGCGAGGGCGAGCGGCTGTGGTTCGACGAGGGCACGCAGAAGATCGCCGTCCCGGACTGGGCGGCCGACGACCTGCAGGGCAAGGTCGGCTCGCCGCTCACGCTGGGCATCCGTCCCGAAGCCGTCAGTGAAACCGCCTACGCGGATCAGTCGGACAACGCGCTGAAAGTGACCATCAATGTCGTCGAGCCGCTCGGCGACAAGATGGACGTCTACCTGGCCACGGCCCAGCACGATCACTTCGTGGCGCGAATCGAAGCCCATCGCGGCCTGCAGGCGGACGCCGCGTTGACGGTGTATCTGAATACCGATCGCATGCACTTTTTCGAACCGGACCGCGCCGAGGCCGCCCCTCACGAATCGGGCGCCAATCTGTGCCTCGAAGCCGAAAAGACCCTCGCCTGACTTGCTCGCACCTCACGCCCGACAACGCAACGCTTCGCGATCCGTTGACAAGACTTTCCCCGCGTTTGTCAAACGGCCTCTGCTCCTGGGAGCGGCAAAGGGATCGGGAAACCCGAATCGACTCCCGAGCCCTCGACACCTTCAGGTGACGCATCGTGTGTCGAGCCAGGCGTGGCTGGGGTACAATGCCGCGCGACTAACCGATCAAGGGGATCGATCCATGAAACGTTGCCTGTTTGCACTGTGTGGTCTGGGCCTGCTGGCCGGGTGCCTGCCGATCGATCTGGACGTGACCGGCGATGGTCGGGTGGTGATCCCGCGATCCGAGGGGGTGGTGTACTACGATCCGGGCACGGGCAAGGTGACGCCGGCGATGAAGACGGGCGCGGCACCGGTGTTCGCCGTGGCCGTACCCAATCGCGGAGGCATCGTCACGGTGACCACCGACGACGCGGGCAACATGGGCCGCAGCTTCACGCTGCACTACGTGAATAAGGCCGGCAAGGCGAAGCAACTGCACGCGGCGAGCAACGTGACGTACGTGCAGGTGTCGCCGACGGGCGATCACGTCTCGTTCACGCGCGTGGCCGACGGGAAGGCCCAGGGGTTTGATGAGAACCTGCCGGAGCTGCACGTGATCAGCTTGAGCGGTGGGGGCGCGAAGAAGATCGCCGATGCCGTGGGCACGATCCATCGCTGGTCGGCCGATGGCAAGGCGCTGCACGTGGTGGAGCTGGACAGCAAGATCGCCGAGACCGACCTGTACCGCGGCAAGCTGATGAAAGTCGATCCCGAGTCGGGCAAGGGCGATGCGCTGGCGAACCTGATCGGCCAGAACCCGATGCACATGGATGTCAGCCCGCAGGGCGACCAGGCGCTGTTCACCGCCGCCGCGGCCAGCGCGGCGGGTGAGAAACTCAAAGACCCCGACATGGGCCAGAACAACAACCAGAAGCCGGCGACCGGCCTGTTCGCCGTGGATATCAAGGCCGGGACGGTCAAGCTCGCCCGCGACGAGGCGAGCTTCGGTATGTTCAGCCCGAACCAGACGAAGGTGCTGATCGGCGCGACCGACGTGGATGGCATGTCGCTGATCGTGACCGATCTGCAATTCACCAACGACGTGACGGTTGCGACCGACGTCGCCGCCGAGGCCGGGGCGCAGATGAACTCGGTCAAGGTGTACCCCGACTGGTACAACGACAAGACCGTGCTCTACATCGCCAAGCGCCCCGTGTTCGGTACCGCCGCGGAGAACTACATGCTGACCACCGTGTCGGCCGATGGCAAGCAGAAGAAGATTCACCAGCCAGCCATCGACGCGGCGCTGACGCACAACTGAAAATCCCCGACAACCACGAAGCACACGAGGGACACGAAGACGCGAAGCCAGGCAAGCCGTTTTGTCTTTGGCCCCTCAGAATCACTGGGGACTTTCACCGCTTGTCAAACCGGCCGGGAAGAGGTCGGCGGCTAGCCCCCGGCCCGATGAAACTCTGGCGATGCCGTTCACATCTGATTGCGCGAAGTTCCGGACGCTTTTCATCGCTGTGGTTTTGTCGCCCACGCCACCTTTTGCCTATTGCTGGCGTCATTCCCGCTTGTCTATCGACATGGGGGTGATGTCGCAGGTCGCAAACAGTGTTTCGAGCAGACGTTGTTCGAGCTCCGCACGCACATCCGCGTAGGTCGGGTCTTCGCAAACGTTATGCACCTCGAACGGGTCGGCCTGCAGGTCGTACAGCTCGTCGGGTTCGTAGAGTCGCTTCACGAGCTTGTGGGTTTCCGTGCGGAGCATCGTGGCCTTGCCGATGTGGCGCAGGTCTTCATAGGCCAGACTTTGTTTAGGATAGTAAGCCCCGCCGGGTTGAGGCGCCTCGCCTTGCATTTCGCCCTGGATCGCGCGCCACTCAGGGTCGAGCTTGCCGCCTTCGCAGAGCACGTGTTCGCGGTGCCGGACGGCCGGGTCGGCCAGCGCGGGCAGCAGCGAGCGTCCGAAGTGGACCTGCGGCATGCGAACGCCGGTGAGCGCTTCAACCGTGGCGGGGAAGTCGACCAGTTCGACGAGCGTGTCGCGGATGCCCGGCTCGATCGGGGTGCCCTTGGGCGGTTTGACCACGAAGGGCACCCGCGTGAGGCAATCCTCGAAGCAGATCGCGTGCTTCTCCACGAGCTCGTAGTCCCCCGTGTAGTCGCCATGATCGGAGAAAAAGAACAACGCGGTGTCGTCGTACATGCCCTGTTCTCGCAACGCTTCCACGATGACCCCGACCTGGTGATCGACGCGGGCACACTGGTCGAAATAGGTCGCCTGCAGTTCCCGCCACTGCTCGTCGCTGAGTCCGCCGCATCCCAGACGCCCGTGGTACGCGTGGAAGAAGTGGCACTTGCCCTGCCAGTTGTCAGGCCCCGGCGCGCGTTGCGGTACCGCGTTGCGGTCGGTCAGTCCGTACCAGGGCTGTTCCACCACGTAGGGGGGGTGGGGGTAGGCAAGGGCGAGGAAGATGCACAGCGGCTGGTCCTCGGGCGCGTTGCGAATCTGCTCCACCGCACCCTCGACGGCCGACCAGTCCATATCGCGGTAGTACGCCGCATGGCCCTTATCGATCTCGCCGCCGTAGAACGAGTAGTAATGCGGGCTGCCCTCCGCGGCACGCCAGTTCTGATCGGTCGCGTAGAGGTTCATCGGGTCCGGCACATCGGGGCTTGTGCAGGCGCCGTAGCCGCGGTTGTACTTCACGTCGCAGACGTCCTCGAACCCGTCCTGGCTGGGGATCAGGTCGTTCTTGCCGCCCCAGAAAACAAAGTAGCCGTTGTCCTTCAGCACCTTCAGCAGGCACTGCTCGGTGGGCTGATGAAGCATCCGGACCATGCTGCGATGCCCCCGCACATGCGGATACCAGCCGCTCATGAACGAGCAGCGGCTGGGCGTGCAGACGGGGTTCTGCGCATAGGCGTGGCGGAAACTGACCGCGTCCTCCGCGACCATGCGGTCAAGGTTCGGCGTCTGCACGGCGGGGTGGCCCAGATGCGCCAGCGCATCGCCCCGCCACTGGTCGGGGTTGAAAATGACGAGGTGAGGTCGTTTGTTCATGGCGTCTTTTCTGTTGGCAGGCAATGCATGCGCGCAAAGCAATGCGGCAATCGGTGCTGTCTACTGCGAAACTTGCAACTCATGCTACCAGATCGCGGTCCGCAAACATGCGTGCATGTCCCTGCAACACCTCCAGGCCGATCGCAATGTCCGGCGAGTCGAGTGCAATGAGAAACAACCCACCGCGGCAAGCACCGCTGCGGTACAACCCCAATGCAGACGTTCAACGATTCAACCGACCCGGTCAGACAGAAAATGCCGGATAACAACCGACAGCCACCGCAACACCGCAAGACCGTGCGGGGCAACTGTCAGATCAAGCAGCGGCTACTACAAAGAAAGACAGGCCGCTTCGTGATGCGTTTCGCGTCTTTGTGACTTTGTGTGCTTCGTGGCCAATCATTCACCATGCGGCTTCTGTTCACCTATGGCACGCTGATGCGCGGGCGATGCCGCCAGCGATACCTCGCGGGCCAGCGGTTTGTCGGCGAGGCGTGTACGGCGCCGCGCTACGCGCTGGTTGATTGTGGGGAATATCCGGGCCTGATCGAAACGACCGGCGACGACGCGACGTGCGTGCGTGGTGAGTTGTACGAGGTGACCGACGCCTGCCTGGCGGTGCTCGACCAGGTCGAGGGCGTCGCTGAAGGGTTGTTCGGACGTAACGCGGTCGCGTTGGTCGGTGAAATCGAGTCGGCGGTCGCTTACTTCTACGCCCGGCCGACCCTGAACCTCGGTCGGCTGGGCGCGTGTTGGCCGGATCAGCGGTGAGTCGCGGCACGGCGGTGGCGCAGTGTTGGGGTGCTGGCCGCCGGGCACGCGCTCACCGCGCCGGCGCGGCGGTCGGCGTGACCAACAGGATCTCGTCTTGGCGGGCGCGTTTGGAGTAATCGATGATCGGCTTGGCCCAGATATTCCGGACCGCCAGCGGGCCGTGCTCCGCCTCGATGTTGTCCAGCGTAATGCGGCCGATGATCAGCACGCCGCCGGGTTCGCGACGATCGTGCGGATCGTCCGGCGGCCCGCCGGCGGCGGCGAACGCCCCTCGCCCCAACGCCCAATCGGCGACCTCGGCCGCGCTGAGCCCGACCACGGGGTATCCCACCGGCCGATTCAGATAGAAAAACATCGTGGGCTCATCGTAGTCGATCATGTACAGCGGATCGGTGGATTGAACGTGCTGGTGAACCGCTTGGGCCAGGTCGGCCGAGGCCTTGAGCTTGTCTTCCACGGTGGGGATGACGGTCAGCACGACCCAGACGATCAACACCGGCATCCCGATGGCAAGCAGCCGCGTGCTCGTCCGGATGTTCTCCCGCAACTGGAGCCGGATCGCCACCGCCGCCCACACCCCGCCGACCACCACGGTGACGATCACCACCGGCAGCAGGCCCGATGCGTCCAGCACCCACGGCAAGGCGAGCAATGCACCGATCGCCCCGACAACCACCGGGCTGAAGAACCAGATGCCGCCCCGCAGCCAGTCGCGGTCGGCCTCGATCATCCGATCTTGCCGCCGCGCCGCCAGGCCCGCGGCGGTGAGGATCGCCAGGAACGGAAAGATCGGCAGCAGGTAGTGCGGCAGTTTCGTGCCGGCCAACGATGCCATCACGAACCACGGCACCGTCGCGCCGATGAGTATGGCCCGTTCACGTCGGCCGCCGAGCGTGCGGCTGATCACCGAGCGGACCGCGCCGGGCAGGTGCAGCGTCCAGGGAAAGAACACGCCGATCAGCAGCGGCACGTACAGCGGCAGCATCAGCACGTATTCCAGAAGGTTGCTGCTGCCGTGGCCTTCCATGCCGGTGGTCATGCGCTTGACCACGTGCTCGCGGAAGCCGATCTCGTACAGCGCCCCGCCGGTCGCGATGTTTGCCGGGATCGCCCAGGCCAGCAGACTCAGCAAACCCGTGACCGCACAGACCGATGTGCCCAACCACCAGGCGCGCGAGAGTCGAACCTGCGAACGCCCCAGCACCGCGGCGCCGATCATCGCCAGCAGGGGGATCGGCCAGACCAGCGGCCCTTTGAGCAGCGTGATGGCGCAAAAGCTCGCCAACATCACCGGCCAGTGCCACCACGTCGCCCGCCGATAGACCGCGTCGATGAACACGTAGATCGCCGCGGTGGTGAACAGGATCATGGTGGCGTCGATCATCGCCGCGGCGCCCATGTAAATCGCCAGGCCCGAGGTGCCGAACATCGCCATCGCCCAGCGACCGACACGGGGCGTGAACATCCGCCGCGCGCACAGGTAGGTCAACACCGCCGTGCCGGTCATCGCCAGGATCGAACAGAGGCGCACCGCCAGCGTGGTCGGCCCCATCAGGCCCACCAGCGGCGCCATGATCCAGTAAATCAGCGGGGGTTTGCGCAGCCGGGGTTTATCGTTGATCTGCGGGACCAGCCAATTGCCGCCCTCCCAGACCTCCACCGCGGTCCGGGCGTACCGCGGCTCATCTCGATCCCACAGCGTGGTGGTCCCGGCCAGCAGAGCATACAGACCGGCCAGCGCCAGCGCGATCGCCGCCACCGGCAGCCATTGCTGACCGCCGGTCCGCTGCTCGCCGCACAGCACGGGTTTGGAAGGTGAACCCACTCAAGAACCTCGACCCGAAAGGCCCGCTGACTCGTGGCAGACTCCCGGCAGAGGTTATCAGTTGGCGGCGTGGCCTTCAAAACACATCCCAGTCTTGCGAGAGCCGAAGTAGAAATGTCCCCGCTGGCCTGAAGCGGAAGCGTCGCCGATGCGGTTGCTTTTTCGGAGTTTGCCCGGACGGACGGACGGACGACCGGCGGCTGATCGAGGCGCGGCGGCGGGGGAATCGTGTATGCTCGTTGGCCATGCCGCCGGACGACCCGCGAACCGATCAACAGCTCATCGCCGCGATCAACGCCGGCTCGGTCGAGGCCTTCGAGGCGCTCTACCGCCGCTACCGCGACTGGGTCGTGTCGCTGGGCATGCGGTTCACCGGCAACCGCGACGATGCGCTGGATGTGATGCAGGAGACGTTCAGCTACGTGCTGAGAAAGTTTCCCGGCTTCACGCTGACCTGCCGCTTCAAGACCTTTGTCTACCCCGCGGTCAAGCACCTGTCGATCGCCCAGCGCGACAAGCGTCGGCGGGAGATGCCCAGCGATTCGCCGGCGCTGGAGCAGGGCGAGTGGACGCCCGCCCCGGCCCAGGGGCGGCTGGACGATCTGGCGGCGGTGCTGGACGGCCTGCCGGAGATCCATCGCGAGGTCGTGCTGCTGCGCTTCGTGGACGACCTGAGCATGGCGGAGATCGGCCGGGCCCTGGACATCCCCGCGGGCACGGTCAAGAGCCGGCTGCATCACGCGATCGCGAAGCTGCGCGACGACCCGGCGGTACGGAAATATTTCGAGCCCCAGTGAACCGGCCGCCGCGCGCGGCCGCTGCATGAGGTGAAGCCATGACACACGACGACCGACCCACCGCCGAATCCGACCCTTCGCTGCCGCCGGCCCTGGCCGACGACCTGGCGAAGCTCGCCGAGGCCCGTGTGGCCGTGCCGCCGAACCGCGATGAGGCGGTGCTCGCCGCGGCGCGGTCGCACCTGGCCCAGACCACGGCTCAGCCGCGGCGCGACTGGTGGGTGCTCGCGGCGGTCGGCTCGGCGGCGATGCTGCTGCTGGCCGGCATCATCACGCTGAACATGCTCGACCCCGATCGCCAGCCGGCGCAGCAGGCGCAGATGCTCGATGAGTTCGCCGCGGAGGACATCACCGGCGACGGGCAGGTGAACATCATCGATGCCATGGTGCTCGCCCGGCGCGTCGAGCAAAACGGTCAGGCCACGCAGGTCGAGCAGTGGGATCTGAACGACGATGGGACGGTGGATCGTATCGACGCCGGCCTGATCGCGATGCGCGTGGTGGACCTGAAGAATTTCTACGATGAAGAGCGATTCTGATGCGGCGTGCACTGCTCATCACGACGCTGCTGGTCGGCGGTACGGTGCTGGGGCTGAATGTCGCCACCGGCCTGCAGCCCGAGCCGATCGAGCCGCCGACGCGGTTCGAGGCCGTGCATCTGTTCGTCGATTCGGCCGACACGCCGCTGAGCGCCTATCAGGTGCAACTCGATGATGCTCACGGTCGGGTGCAGGTCGTGGGCGTGGAGAACGGTGAGCACGCGGCGTTCGGCGCCGCACCCTTCTACGACCGCACCGCCGTGAACCAGCGCCGTGCCGACCGCATCATCATCGCGGCTTACTCGACGCTGGCGCCGGAGCAACTGCCGACCGGCAGGACACGCCTGGCCACCGTACACCTGCGCGTCACCGGCGAAGCGCCGGTTGAATACCGCACGCAACTCATCGCCGCGGCCGATGCCGCCGGCGTGCCCATCGCCGCCAGACTCACCTTCCAGGTTCAACGGGGTAGCCAACCATGACTCGCACGCTTCATCTTTCGATCATCGCGGTCGCTTCATTCGCCCTCGGCGCGGCGGTGCTGTTGTTCACCGGTTGCGAGGGGGCCAAGTACGCCGGTTCGACCACCACCAGCCGTCCGATGTCGACGGCGCTTGCGAGAGATGAGGCGGGCGGCGGCGGGGGGCTCGCGGCGTCCGGCACGCCGGTCGATGAGCTGTGGGTCATCGCCCGGCCCGAGGGCGTCGAATCATCGCGCCTTGTCGAATCATCGCACGTCGCCGGCGCGATGCAGCGTGGCTCGGACGACCAGACGCCCGGCACCGGCGCGATGCTCACCACGCTGCCAGGCCAGACCCAGCCCGTGCCCATGCCCCTCAAGCACACGTCGGTCAAGGCACAGATCAGCGCGTACCTCGCCACCGTCGATGTCACCCAGCAGTTTCACAACCCCTTCGACCAGAAGATCGAAGCGGTGTATGTCTTCCCGCTGCCCCAGAACGCCGCGGTGAACGAGTTCATCATGACCATCGGCGATCGGAGGATCCGCGGCCTCATCCGCCAGCGCGAGGAAGCCGAGCGGATCTACGAAGAGGCCCGCGCCCAAGGCCACGTCGCATCGCTGCTGACGCAGGAGCGGCCCAACATCTTTACGCAGAAGGTCGCCAACATCGAGCCGGGCAGGCAGATCGACGTCAACATCCGTTACTTGAACACGCTGGCGTTCGACGATGGCTGGTACGAGTTCGTCTTTCCGATGGTGGTGGGGCCGCGGTTCAACCCGCCGGCGTTTTCCGAGGGCATCGGCGCCGTCGCCCGCGGCCGGCGCGGTGCCTCGGGGCAGCCGACCGAGGTGCAGTACCTGCGGCCGACCGAGCGCAGCGGACACGATATCGCGCTGACGGTTGACGTTGATGCCGGAGTTACGATCGAAGCCATGGAGTCGGTCAATCACAAGGTGCTCATCGGCAAGCCCTTTGACAGCCCGTCCTACGGCGGCCCGGCCTTACACATCGATACGGTCGGCGACATGAAGACGCGCGGTGTCCAAGTGAAGCTCTCGCCGTTCGACACGCTGCCCAACAAGGACTTCGTCCTGCGCTGGAAGATCGCCGGCGAGCGGATCAAGACCAACGTGCTGACCTATCGCGACGAGCGCGGGGGGTTCTTCACGCTCGTGCTCTATCCGCCGCAAGACCTCCGGCGCCTTGAGCGCAGTCCGATGGAGATGGTGTTCGTGCTCGACTGCTCGGGCTCGATGAACGGCAGGCCGATCGACCAGGCCAAGGACGCGATCACCCACGGCCTGCGGCAACTGCGGCCGGGCGACACGTTCCAGGTCATCCGCTTTTCCAGCAACGCCTCGCAGTTCGGGCCCGAACCCGTTCCGGCTCGGCCCCGCGACGTCCGCGACGCGGTGCGCTATGTGAAGCAGCTCAACGGCTCGGGCGGCACGATGATGATCGAGGGCATCAAGGCCGCGCTCGACTTCCCGCACGATCCAGAACGTTTGCGCGTCGTGAGCTTCATGACCGACGGCTACATCGGCAACGATCGGCAGATCCTCGGCCAAGTCAAGCGCCGCGTGGGCGACAGCCGTATCTTCAGCTTCGGCGTCGGCTCGTCGCCCAACCGCTACCTGATGGACCGCATGGCCCGGCTCGGTCGCGGGGCCGTGGCGTACCTGTCGCTCAACGACCAAGGCGATGAGGTGATGGACCGCTTCTTCGGGCGCATCAGCCGCCCGGCGCTGACCGACATCACGCTCGACTTCGGTAACGCCCGGGTGAGCGACGTGTACCCCGCGCGGATTCCCGACCTGTTCCTCGGCCGACCGGTCGTAATCACCGGACGATTCGACGGGCAACTCGACGACGGGGTGCGCGTCACCGGTCGAGCCGGCGGGCGGACGGTCAACATCGTCATTCCCACCGAGGTCGCGGGCGCGACGGCCAAGCACCCGGGCATTCCCAGCGTCTGGGCCCGCGCACGCCTCGCCGAGCTGTACGACCAGACCACCTACAGCGACGACCCGATGCTGGCGCGGCAGATTCGCGACACCGCGCTGCAGTTCGACCTGATGAGCGAGTTCACCGCGTTCATCGCCGTGGATTCGCTCACGACGACCGCTGGCGACCACGGCGTGACGGTCAACCAACCCGTGCCGGTGCCCGACGGCGTGCGGTACGAGACGACGGTGATCGAGCAGTGATGCCGCTCAGCCGCCGATGAGCTTTTTCATCCTGTCGCCCATGCGGACGAACTTGCGCATGGCGCCGCGCGGGAGCTTGCGGATGCTCTCGTACCAGCGGCTGGTGGACTGGAAGAACTCGAGCATCGCCTTGAGCCGTTCGATGGTGGTCTCGTCGGGCCGGCGTGCGTTCTGGGCCTCGGCCACGCACTCGGTGAGCACCGCGAGCGTCGGGTCGATCTCGCGTTTCTTGCGCTCGTCCATGATCGTCGCGAACAGCTCCCACACGTCGGTCATGGTGGTGAAGTAGTCGCGACGGTCGCCCATCACGTGAGCGGTCTTCACGATGCCCCAGCCCTGCAGCTCGCGGATGGAGTTGGACACGTTCGACCGCGCCACGCCCAGCGTCTCGGTGATCTGCTCGGCGTTGAGCGGCTGGGGCCAGATGTACAGCAGCGCGTGAATCTGCGCGACCGTGCGGTTCACGCCCCATCTCGTGCCCATCTCGCCCCAGTGGAGGATGAACTTCTGCTGAACGGGGGAGAGATCCATACGATGCTCCTCGCGATTCTGTAACGACTGAAAGGAGGATAGGGCAGCGGCGGCGAAGGGGCAATGTGGCAGGGCGCGGCCTGACGACGGGGCGACGGGTCAATCTGTTGAATGGCAATCATGCGGCCGGCCTGATTCGGGCCACTGACTGACTGATTGACCGATCGCGATCGGTCGGTTTATCCCGGCCAAGGCCTCACGGACTCGGCCATGACCGGGCTTGGGGGATCAAGTTTTTAATCCGGGATCGCGCGTCACTTGCCGGCGTAGTCGATCACGCGGGAGATTTCGCTGCGCAGGTGTTTGCGGTGGACCACGCGATCGACGAACCCGTGCTCGAGCAGGAACTCGGCTCGCTGGAAGCCATCGGGCAGGTCGCGCTTGAGGGTGTTGGCCACGACCCGGGGTCCGGAGAAGCAGACCAGCGCCTTGGGCTCGGCGAAGATCACGTCGCCGAGCATGGCGAACGACGCGGTGACCCCGCCGGAGGTCGGATCGGCCAGGACAGAGATGAACAGCCCGCGGTTGTCGTCGAATCGGCCGAGGGCGGCGGCGGTCTTGGCCATCTGCATCAGCGACAGGGCCGACTCCTGCATCCGCGCCCCGCCGGAGCAGGCCACGATGATCAGCGGCAGATTGTTCTCATCGGCGTGCTCGATCGTGCGGGTGATCACCTCGCCGACCACGCTGCCCATCGAGCCCATCATGAACTGCGAATCCATGCACGCCAGGGCGACTCTGCGGCCCTTGATGTAGCCGGTGCCCGCGACGACCGCATCGGGGTGGTTGACCTTGCCCGCCTCGCGCTTGAGCCGCTCCTTGTAGGTCCGCAGGTCTTTGAAGTTCAGCGGGTCGGTCGCGTGCAGGTCGGCCCAGCGCACCTCGAAGCTGTCGGGGTCGCACAACTGCGCCACCCGTTGGGCGGCGCAGACGCGGAAGTGATGCTCGCACTCGGTGCAGACCCACAGGTTCCGATCGACCAGCTTGCGGTAGATCATCGCCTCGCAGCCCGGGCAGCGCATCCACAGCCCCTCGGGCACGTCGGCCCGGTCGGCGGTGCTGAGCACCTGGTTCCACGTTCGTGCGGCGGATCGACTCATGGTGAAGCGGACAACAGGCCCATTATCAGGCGTGGCGGACCGAATCACAACAAGCAGCGCCCCGACGCGCGGTCAGGGCGAACGGGCGGCAGGGTTCAGATCAACTCGAAAATCGTCTGCGTTCGCAGGACGAACCCACCGTTGGCCAGCAGGTGGTAGGCCTGGGCGTGAACTTCGCCCTTGAACCGCTGCAGGTCGAGCACGGAAAGATTGCGCCCGCCGTCCTCATCGCTCCAGGCGTGGGTCATCGCTTGGGACTCGGCGGCGAAGTCGCGCATCTCGTTATAAGTCGCGGTGTACAGGTTGTCTGAAAGGTTCTCCGTCTGCACGGCCGTGACGAAGTTGATCGCATCGTCCAGTGCCTGGTCGTGCTCTTTTTCGCCGATGCACGGCACGGTCTGCAGCAGACCGCGCTCGGGCAGGGCCAGATCCTGGTCAGTCACCACCTCGGTCAGGCACTGGCCGGCGGTCTGGAACCGCAGGGCGTGGCCGGCGGGCATGATCCACGCTTCCAGCTCGTAATCGGGGCTCTGGATCGTGCGACGCCCCTGAATGCGGAACAATTCGGGGTGCAGGGCACGCTCATAGAGCATAAGGCGGAACATTTGTGCGCTGGTGGAACGATTCGGGACGCTCATGTCGTGGTTCACCCTGATTCTGTTTGCGGGACCGGGTCTGAATGTGCCGCCATGTTAGGAAACTACTGCGCTGATTTCACTAGATAACTTGTGAATCGGGAAAAATTTGTGAGCTTTGTTGCCGGTTGCAGGTCGCCCGGCTGTCAAGCCGATATCGAATATCGGACCGATGCCTTGATTCTGTTCACTTTGGACGTTTTGTCACGGTTTACGCGTCGCCATGAGCCAGCTCACCCCCCATCTTGAGCGGATCGCGGCCCTGGCCGACCCGGTGGCGGACCCGGCCATGGTCGATGCGCTGCCCACGGCGGACGGCCGAACGCTTCGGCGGCTGATTCCCCTGCTGCTGGACCGCGGCCGGCCCGCTGGGCTGGTCGGTCTGGTCCGCCAGTTTCATCACTTCGACGAGTCGCACCGCCGCATGCTGATCCGGGCGATGGACCGGCTTGGCAAGGGCCTGCAGGACGCGGCGGAGCTGGACGACGTGCAGGCCCGGCTGAACATGATCGCGATCATCGACGCCGCGGCGGCGACGCGGCTGAGCTATCTGCTCGCGCGGCAGCTTCATTCGGGCGACAGTCGGCTGACCCGGGCCGCGGCCGCGGGCTGTTGCACCTGGCCCGGCGGTTCGGCACGCGACGTACACCCGAGTCGAAGGCTGAGCGCGACGACGTGCAGGCCGCGGTGGTCGAGGCGTGCGCCTGTTTCCACCAGCACCGCCGCCGGGGCGTGCTGCTGGCGGCGATGTACTTCGCTCACCAGCCCAGCAACCTGCTGTTGCGACACATCGCCGACCGGCGTGGCGCGGCGTACCAGCCGGCGGCGGAGCTGGTCGCCCAGGCCGACCATCCCGCGACGGTGCGGGCCTTGCTGGCGCTGGGGGCGTTCGAGCCGCTGCGCGAGCCGGTGTCGCGCGGCCTGGCGACGCCCGCATGCGGGGCGCACCTGCCGCTGATGGTCGAATCGGCGCATCTGCTGTCGTGCCCGGCCGTGCGGGTGACGCTGGGCAAGGTCAAGCGGGCCGATCACCTGCGGCCGACGGTGTACGGTCTGGGCCGGTTCACCGCGGCGCAGACCCGGCGGCTGCCGCGATGGCTGGCGGCGTTGCCGATCGACGAGGCCGGCCGGCTGGCCGAGCTGGCCAAGCTGGTCGGCAGCGACGAACCGATCGCTCGCCTGCTGGCCCTGCGCGAGCTGCTGGGGATCGATCAGGCCGGGGCCGACGACGTGATCGCCGCGATGTGCTTCGACGCCCGTGAGCCGATCGCGCGCATCGCGCTGCGCCACCTGATCCGCCGCCGCTGGTCGGGCCTGGGCCGGCTGATGGTGCGGCTGGTCGGCTCGCCGCACGCGGGGCTGCGCCGCCTGGCCGAGCGGCAGCTCGGGCCGGTGGGCTTCGATCGGTACTGGTCGAACTGGCCGGGCCTGAGCCCGTCGATGCGGGCCACGGCGGGCCGGGCGCTGATGAAGATCGACCCGGGCTTCCTGCGCAAGCTGGCCGAGCGCATGGCCAGCGACGCGGCGGACCAGCGGCTGCAGGCGGTGATGATGTGCCGCGCGCTCGATCAGGCCAGCTACTTCGAGCCGCACCTGGTGCGCCTGTCGCGCGACGCCGATAAGCGCGTGGCGTCGGCCGCGGTCAAGGCGCTGGGGGAGATTGCCGAGTCCCAGCCCGCGGCCGAGGCGCTGGGCGCGGCGCTCAACCACGAGGACGACCGCGTGCGCGCCAACGCGATCGAGGCGTTGGAGCAGATGAAGCGAACCGCGGCGGTGCGGGATCGGCTCGAGCACATCGCCGGGGGCCGGGGCAACCGCAGCCGGGCCACGGCGATCAAGGCGCTGCTCGAACTGCCGCTGGCCGACGCGATGCCCCAGCTTCAGCGGATGCTGACCGATGGCGACCCGACCCATCGCATCAGCGCGCTGTGGGTGGTCGAGCGGCTGGGGTTGCTGCCGCTGGTGCAGGAGGTGGCCGAACTGGCCCGTCACGACGTCCAGCCGAAGGTGCGGCGCCGGGCGCTGCGGCTGGTGCGCGACATCGCCGCGGGCCAGCTCAACCACAAGCGCACTGCGAGCTGAGCGGGCCCGAGCGATCACGATGCGGATATTGGCCAACAACTTTTTCGATCACGTCGCCGAGCACGGCTTCTGGCCGGACGACGCGACGCTGCCGCTGCGGCCGATGCTCGTGGTGGCGTCGGTCGTGCTGGGGCTGCTGTTGGCGAGGCAGGGGTGGCTGGCGTGGGGGCGGTGGCGGGTGAAGCTGGCGCCGCTGCGGGCGTATCGGGACGTGGCGCGGCAGGCGCGGCTGGGCTGGGCCGATCAATGGTGGCTGTGGCGGCTGGCGCGGCGGCAGCAATTGGCCAGCCCGCTGACGCTGCTGGTCTGCGATGCGACGCTGGCCCATCACGCCCAGCAGGTCGCCCAACGCCTGCACGGCGGCGAACAGCGCCGCTGGCAATGGCGCAGCGAGCAAATCCGTCAGGCGCTGTTCGGGGGGACCGGCTGAATCGGTCCGCCGAGTCGGCCGGGGGCCAAGGGGGTCAAGGGCCCCATTGCTCTCTGTAGCGCGGGTCGGGCCGCTCGAAGTCTTGCTCCTCGTAGCGCTCGAAGTCCGGTGGCCGATCCGTCGGGTCGGGCACCACCTCGGCCTCGCCGGGCTCGCTCAGCTCCAGTTCGCGCATGAGCCGGTCGCGCCGGGCGCCGTCGTCGGCTTCGAGCCGGGCGTCCAGCGTATCGGCCCGCGCGTAGAGCATGCGCAGCGTCGTGCGGGCCAGGCCCAGGCCGTCGGCGTCGGCCAGCTTGTGTCTGAAGTCGAGGTTGACCACGACCGCGCCGGTGGAGAAATCGATCATTGGGGTCACCGCCGCGTCGTCGCTCGCGGACGGTTGCATCGGCTGAGCGTCGCGCGTGGACCGGCCGATCGGGTCGCCCGGTTCCACGGAGAACTCCGCGGCCCGCCACAGACCGCCGTGGAACTTCCACACCTCCACCTGCGCCCGGCCGACCTGTTGCTGGGCGGCGGTGAGGAAGAAGTACTCCATCCGCGGCGTGCCGACCGGGTCCGACCAGTCCGACCAGTCGCCGACCAGCGTGAACCGCTTGGCCAGGTCGATCTGCTCCTTGGGCACGCGCCGGCCGAACAGCGGGTTGGCCGCGATCAGGCGGACGCGATACTGGTAGGTCTGGCCGGGTTGGGTGTCGAAGTCGTGGGCCCAGACTTCGAGGGTGGGGCCGGTGAGCCCCGCGGCGCCCAGGCCGCTGTCGGTGGGCTGGGCCGGCCCGCCATTACCTTCCTCGTCGGCGGGGCGGTCGTTATCGACAACGCCCGGTGCGAACTCTGCAAAACCGTCCGGCCGTGTCGTTGGGCGCGTGCTCGGGCGCGCCGGTGGCGGGTTTTCGGTACGCACGCCGGCCTGCTGCAACTGTTCTTCGATCTCCTGCGCCTGCTGGCGGGCCTGATCGAGCTGGCGCTGCAGTCGCTCGGGCGTCGGCTGATTGGCTTGGGTAAATCGGCTGATCTGACCCTGGATGTACCGCACGCGGTTGTGGGCCAGGCGAAGCTGTCGCCTGAGGTCGGTCACTTCGGCCGGCTCGTCCTGCGGCGCTTCGTCGGGCCGGGCCGGGTCGTCCATCTCGATGGCGAACTGCGGCGGCACCCACTGGCGATTGAGCAACGGGTACATCGTGGGTTGGAGGATCTCGCCGCGGTTCTGGCGGACAAAGCCGATCATGTCGCCGACGTTGCCCAGGGTCACCTCCGCCAGGTTGCCACGCACCGAGACGCGGCCGGGCATGGAGCCGACCGGCTCCGGTTCGCCGTAGCGATCGGGCCCCAGCACGCGACGGCGCTCGACCTGCACGTCGACGAACGCGAATGCTTCGGCCATCAGTGACGCGGGGATCGACCGGCGGTCGGCCTCCAGGGCGTCGACCTGCAACTGGCGGGCGATCGAGGCCAGGTCCAGTTGCGCCGCGAGCGAGACCCATTGCTGGTCGAGCGGCGTGCGCTGGCCGAAGGCGGCCACGATCGGCTCGCGCCGGGCCGGGGCGATGGCTTCGAGGTCGATCGCGCCCATGCCGGGTCGGACGACGATGCGCTGGGGCGCCGGGATGGACAGCGGCTGATAGGGCCGCTCACCCGGTAGGGGCCGGCGCTCGCCGCCGATGCGCAAGCGGTTGAGATTGGTCGGGCCCATGGCGAACATGTTGGCCGGCAGATCACTGATGTCGCCCGGCGGGGTGGGCGGGGTCTGGCGGCGATTACGGAAGACCGCGGCGTAATCGGGCACGGGGAATTCGCGCAGCGCCTCGTGGGCCGGGGCATCGAGACGATTCTGAAGACGCTGGGCCTCGTCGAGCAGCTTCGGGTCGACCTGCGCCGCGGGCACCGGCTGGCCGTTGAGCTCCACCTGGTGGGTGTGGCCGATCACGTAAGCCCAGACCACGTAGGCGACGAACGCCGCCCCCAGGCCGATCGCGAGCTTCTCGGCGTGCAGGTCGAGGAAGTTGGCTTCTTTGAGCTTCATACCGTCGTACTCCCGCGTCGCGCGTCGGGGCGCGGCGCATCAGGCAAGACCACAACCCACGTCAGCGCGGCCCGCGCTCGTCCTCGAATCGCCTCATGTTGTCGGACGATCCGAACTCGCCGCCGGTCGCGGCGTCGGCGTCGAAGTTCGGGTCGCGCGGCGGCAGATCGAGCTTCGCACGCACCTTGTCGGGCATCAGGCCCGGCTCGAACGGCTCGCCCAGCCGCTCGGCGCTGGCCCGATCGTAGCTGCCGGCCGTCCAGCTACGCAGCCAGATCGTTTCGATCAGCAGGTCCATTTGCACCACGTCCACCCCGTCGCCGTACACGTAGCCATCCAGGAAGTGCGCTTCCTGGTCGATCATCGTGATCCGCTCGACCAGCGGCGTCATCAGATTGACCTGGGTGATGGCGTTGAGCAGTTCGGGGATGCGCTGGGCGTCGACGATCACCGACATCCGCGCCAGGCGGACATCGTACAGCGGATTGGTCACGCGACCGGTGCGCCACGCGGTGAAGTTGGGCGTCAGCGGCTGGTCGAGCTGCACCTCGATCGGTTGGGCCGGTGCCGGTGGGGCCGCCGCGTCGCGGCCGCGCGACTCGCCGCCGCCCCGGCCGACGTAGCCCGGCTCGACCGACAGCTTCAACAGCCGCTTGACCGGCAATGTCAGCACGCTGTCTTCGGCGCCGGGCGTGGGCCGGTTGGCCAGGCGGATCGCCATGACCATGTCCTGCTGAATCCACGTCTGCATCTGCCCTTCCCACAGGTCGGCGATGTCGGGCTGGTCTTCGCGGCTGGCCCATTCGCCGATCTGAAACACGCCCGGCGACACCCGCGCGCCCCTGCCGACCAGCGGCCGGGCGTAGATGTCGATGCGCTGGGCACGCTGAATGAGCAGGTCGATTCTCGCCTCGGCCTTGCGTCGGGCCAGCTCGGGGTCGCCGTCGGCGCCGGGCAGCATGTTTGTATCGGTCTTGCGCTCGACCTGCGCCATCCGCGCCGCGATCTGCGCTTCGGTCGGCGGGATGCCGGCGTCGAGCGTCTTGTACATCCGCTCGAACGCATCAAAGTAGGCGATGTCGCGGGCGTTGAAGAGGATCGACGTGGCGCGGGGGGTGGGGAACAGGCCCTCGACCAGCGGCTCGTGGGGGTTCTGCCCGCCCGGGCCGGTGCGGTTGAACGCCTCGGCCTGCTCGGCCAGCGACTCGTAGCCGCTGTTCATCCGCTCGAATATCTGCCGCAGCGCCTCGACGTCGTTGGGGTTGACCGTGTGGCTGACCGACTGTTTGGGCGTCGAGGGGTCGGCCGAGGGGATGTCGATCTTGCGGTTGAGATGGGCGCGAATCTGGCTCTGCACCCGCTTGGCGTCTTCGAGTTCTTCCTGGAACGCGGCGCTTTGCCCGCCGATCGCCAAGAACAGCGCCGCGATGGCGATGACCATCACGACGATGCTGATGAAGATGACCAGGTTGTCACGAATCCAGAACAGCACCTTGTTCATGCCTGGTCCTCCGTGTCGGCGTGGTCGGGCTGGTCGGGCTGCGCTTGGGCCGGCGGGGCGGTCTCCGAGCCCGGGGGGCGGTAGAGCAGACGCCACTGAATCTCGAAGCGGGTGTCGCCGGGCTGGACGAGTTTTTCGATCACCTGCCGGGGTCGAAGTTGGTTGAACACATCGCCCGTGTCGCCGGCGATGTCGGGTTGATCTTCATCGGGCATCGCGCCGAAGCCGCCGAACCCGCCGGGTCCGCCGGGCCCGCCGAACCCGCCGGGCGCGTCGGGGGCCGGGGCGCCGCCGTCGGGTTTTGCGTCCTCGCCGGTGATTCGCGTGATGCGCTTGATCTTCACCGAGTCGGTGGCGATGCGGTAGGGCCGGCCGGCACGCTCGGCGTTCTGCTTGAGAAACGCCACGAGGTTGTCCTCGAGGAAATCGGTGGCCGGTTGGCCGGGCTGGTCGTACGGCGTGGTGCCCACCAGCGTCACCAGGTAGCTGGGCGGGTTGTTCTGCCAGTTGTTCGGATCGCCTTCGAGGTCGTTGGGCCCGACCACGCCGACCGCGCCGGTCGAGCCGCCGCGCTCGTCGCCCGCCGGCTGGTACTGGTACACCGCGGTGAGGTCTTCGATGTAGACGATGCGGCGTTGACGCCGATCGATCTGTTTGATCGTGTCGACGTCGCCGCCGAGCAGCGCGGCCTGGGGCTTGAGCGAGAGGATCGCCTCGTCCACGTCGCGCAACAGCGCCGGCCACAGCGAGCGGTAGTCGAGCATGCCGTTGATG
The DNA here is from genome assembly GCA_964620345.1 of uncultured Planctomycetaceae bacterium. GTDB lineage: Bacteria > Planctomycetota > Phycisphaerae > Phycisphaerales > Zrk34 > CAZUHK01. Next base: position 13,530 of record CAZUHK010000009.1, on the reverse strand, counting down.
TTGCCGATGCGAGGCCGGGGGTCTTCGGCGTCCTCCACCTTCTGCCAGTCGCGCAGCGCCTGGTCGGTCTGCGTGATGATCTGCTGCACCTGTCGCCGGGCCGACTGGTTCTCCGCGGCGTTGTAGCTGGCCCGCATGAGCATCAGGTTGCCCAGGGCCACGCCCACGCCCAGCAGGACGATCGCCGCGGCCGCGACGAACCACTTGGCCTTGGCCTTCCACAACTGCCGGCGGATGACCGGCGCCGGCAGCAGGTTGCATGTGACCGCTTCCAGGTTGATCCCCTGCAACGCCAGACCGTACGCCGGCGCCAGCGAGATCGTGTTGTCGGCAAAGGTCGCGGCGTCGCGGCCCTCGGCTTCGATCTTGCGGAAGCTGTCCAGCCGGGTCACTTCGGTCTGAAGCTGTTGCTTGAGGAACGTCTGCAGCCCCGGCAGCCGCCACGTCGAGCCCAGGCCGACCAGCTTGGTCAGGTTCGCATCGCGATTGAGCGACTGGTAGTAGCCCAGCGACTTCTGCACTTCCTGCACAAGGTCGACGAACACCGGCCGCATCGCCTGGAAGATCTGCCGGGCGTACTTGCTGCTGGCGGCCTCGCGCTTGAGCTTCTCGGCCTTGCGGAAGCTGAGCTTGAAACCCTTGACCAGCGCCTCGGTGAAGTGGTTGCCGCCGATGGGGATCGTCCGCAGCCACACCCGCCCGCCCTCGGTGATGATCAGGTCCGTCGCGAGCGTGCCGATGTCCATGAAGATCGTGCCCTCGGACCGCTCGGCCAAGTCCAGGTCGTGGCTCATGGCGTTGAACGCCGCGACCGGCGAGAGCACGATGCTGTGCACCGGCATCCCGACGGCCTGGAAGTTCTGCAGCCACGGCGCCAGCCGCTCCTTGGTGATCGCGAAGATGCCCACCTCCACGTCCGGGCTCTCGGGGTCCTGGAACGTCTGGTAGTCCCACTCGACCTGCTCGATGGGGAAGGGGATCTGCTGCACCGCCTCGAAGCGCACGATATCGGGGATGCGCTTGGGCTCGACCGGCGGGAGCTTGGCGAAGCGGGCGAACGCCATGTGCCCGGGGATGCTCACCACCACGGTCGACTTCTTCAGATCGTGCCGGCTGAGGAACTTGTCCAGGCCCACACGGATCTCTTCCTCGACGTTCAGGTCCGGGGTGGTGAGGATGTGCTTGAACGGGATGACCTCGAAATCGACGACCGAGGTCTCGTCGCCCGAACGTCTGAGTCGAATGGCCTTGATCGCGTTGGACCCGACCTCGATGCCCCAACAGTCGTTGGTACCGGGCATGAACTGCCTCCTGAGGATCGACACGACGGGGTGTTGAGCGTCCGCCGCGGTGGGCCGCACACATCAGCGGTACGGCGGGCCGGGCGCGGTCGTTCGCGTGAGGCGCCAAATCGCCGCAAGTGCCCGTGCAGTCACATTAAACTGTCGCGCCGCGACGCGGTCAAGCGATGGGGCCACGATGCGTCCGCGGCTGAGCGCGGTTGACCGGCTGCGACCTCGGCAAGTCGTCGCCGGCATCGCACATCCCCACGCCAACGATCACCGCCGAGTCCATGGCTTCACGCTCGGCGACAACGTCGTCGCCATCCAGGCCCATCCCGATTCTCACCCGACGACATGCTGCGCGTGATCGACCACAACCGTGGGACGATCGAAACCGAAGGCGGCCCCGTCGCCCATGCCCGCCAGACCATCGATTGTCTGGCCGATGCTCGGTCTGCCCGGGTGTTTGTGCGACTGGTCGTTGACCGCTTCGCGGCGGCGGCCGGAGATGTCGCGTCTTGACGGGCGACGACCGGCCAACCAGACTGTCGCCACCATGCATGACCCGATGGCACTGCTCCAACACCGCTTCGCCGACGCCATCGCCGCGGCGTTCGGGGCCGAGCACGCCGACGTCGACCCGCTCATCCGCCCGGCCCAGAACCCGCAGTTCGGCGATTATCAGGCCAATGTCGCGATGTCGCTGGCGAAGAAGGTCGACCAAAAGCCGCGCGACGTGGCCGAGAGGATCGTTGAAAATATTAATCTGACAGGTGTTTGCGCCGCTCCGCAGGTCGCCGGGCCCGGCTTTATCAACCTCACGCTCGAGCCGGGCTTCATCAGCGAGGCCGCGGCCGACCTCGCCGACGACCAGCGGCTGGGCGTGCCGACCCAAGCCCCCCAAAAGGTCGTCGTCGACTACTCCAGCCCCAACGTCGCCAAGGAAATGCACGTCGGCCACCTGCGATCGACCGTCATCGGCGATTGCCTGGTCCGTGTCCTCGAAGCCCTGGGCCACGAGGTGATCCGCCAGAACCACATCGGCGACTGGGGCACGCAGTTCGGCATGCTCATCGAACATCTGATCGAGTCGGTTCCGCAAGATCGACTCATCGCGGAAGACTACTCGATTGGTGACCTGAACGATTTCTATCGGCAGGCAAAGCAGAAGTTCGACGGCGATGCCGACTTCGCTGAACGAGCGAGAAGAAGAGTTGTCCTGCTTCAGAGCGGCGACAGCCAAACCGTTGCGTTGTGGCAAGCGCTCACGATTGAGTCGTTGGAGCATTTTGATGTTGCGTACGACCGGCTGGGCGTGATGCTCGAAGATGGCGATATTCGCGGCGAGAGCTTTTACAACAACGACTTGTCGCCGGTGACCCAGCAGGTAATGGACGCCCGCATCGCCAGCCAGAGCGAAGGCGCGGTCGTCATCCCTGTTGAGGGCTACGAAGCCCCGATGATCGTGCGAAAGACCGACGGCGGCTTCGGCTACGACGCGACGGATCTGGCGGCCCTGAGGTACCGCGTCGAGGAACTCGACGCCGATCGGATCATCTACGTGACCGACTCGCGCCAGGCCCAGCACTTCGCCATGCTGTTCGACGCCGGCAAACGTATCGGTTGGTTGAATGGCGCCACCGCCGAGCACGTCGCGTTCGGCACGGTGCTGGGCGAGGACAACAAGCCCTTCAAGACCCGCAGCGGCCAGACCGTAAAACTGTCGGACCTGCTGGACGAAGCCGAGCAGCGGGCGGCGCGCATCGTGACCGACAAGAACCCCGACCTGACCGGCGAGCAGCGGCAGCAGGTCGCCCGCGTGGTCGGCATCGGCGCGATGAAGTACGCCGACCTGTCCAGCGATCGGGTGCGAGATTATGTGTTCAGTTGGGACCGCATGCTCGCGATGGATGGCAACACCGCGCCGTACCTGCAGTACGCCTACGCCCGCATTGGCGCGATCTTCCGCAAGGCGGAGATCGACCCCCAGACGATTCGAGGCGGGGCGATCGAGGCCCGCGAGCCGCACGAACGGACGCTGGTGCTCAAGCTGTTGCAGTTCGGCTCCACGGCCCAGCGCGTCGGCAAGACGCTCGAGCCGCACCACCTGTGCAACTATCTTTATGACCTGGCCACTGCGTTCAGCGGGTTTTACGAGAACTGCCCGGTGCTGCGCGCCGACGACGCGGCGATGCGCCACAGCCGCCTGCGCCTGGCCGACCTGACCGCCCGCACCCTCGCCCGCGGCCTGGGCTTGCTGGGCATCGACGTGCTCGAGCGAATGTAGTGCGATCGTCGCGGCCCACCATGGACACCACCCCCTTCGAAATGACCGGCGACTGGCACGCGGCGGGCGAGGCGCTGCTCGACGAGCATCACGTCGTGGCGGTCAGCGACGACGAAGCGACACGCATCCACTTCGGCACGCACGTCGCGATCCAGGCCGAGCAGATGACCGACGTGGAGGTCTGCCCGATCTACGGTCGGTTCGTGCGTAACCTGGACGACCTGGTGTACACGCTCAGCCGCGCGATGCCGGCCATGCAACCGGTCGAGCCGACGATCGAGGGCGTGATCGACACCTGCCGGCGACACCGCCGCGGCACCAAGCGCCGGTACATCATCTGGCACGGGGCCGATACGCTGGCCCGCGAACAGCCGCAGTTGTTCCACCAGGCCGCCGACGCGATGATGGGCGTGGCCGCCGAGCAGGAATACGCCAGCGAGGATCTGCTGGTGATCACGCGTTGTCTGTTCATCGGTCCGCCGGCGCTGGCCGAGCAACCGGCCTTTCGGAACTGGTGGGCCGAGGGCGACGAGCCGCCGCTGTGGCAGGTCATCAGCGGCATCGACCAACCGCCGGTGCTGCGTGTCGACCTGAAGTCGACACGCCCGCCGTCGCGGTGACGATCGGCACCCGCTGCGCTCAGGCCCGGGCTGACCCCAGCGCCTCCTCGGCGTCGCGGTACATGGGGAACAGATCGACCAGCCGGGTGGCGCGGAACACGCTGGCGATGTGATCCGGGGCACCGGCCAGGCGCATCCGCCCGCCGTAGGCCTGCACGTTCTGGCGGAAGCCGATCAGCTCGGCCAGCGCCGCGGAGGCGATGAACTCCAGCCGCGCCAGGTCGATCACCACCGGGCTGGGCCGATCACGCAACAGATCGCCCAGCGCATCACGCACCGCGTCGGCCTGCGCGTTGGCGGCCCGGCCGGCGAAGCGCGCGATCACGCCGGTGTCGCGATGGTCGATGCTGACGCTGAACGGGTCCATGGCGGCATCCTCCACGATGAATCGGTCCGGCGGACATGGGCCCGCACGCGGTCAGGCCCTGTCGGGCTGAGGCAGGTCGCAGTCGCGCCGCTTGATCATGGTCAGGCAGTTGCCCTTGTCGTTGTAGCTGGCCTGAGTCATGTACGCGCGGATGAGCATGACCCCCCGGCCGCACGGTTTTTCCAGGTTCTCATCGAGCGTCGGGTCGGGCACCGCGTCGGGCGCAAAGCCCGGGCCTTCGTCGCAGACCGTGATCTTCACCTGCTCGGCGTCGATCTCAAACTCGATGTCGACCTGCTTGGCCGGGTCGAGCTGGTTGCCGTGCTTGATCGCGTTGGTCAGGGCCTCTTCAAGCGAAAGCTTGAGGGCGAACTGCGCGGTCTGGTCGAACCCGTGCGCCGAGGCGGCGGCGAGGATCGCGTCCTGCACCGGCGCGACCTGGTCAAAGCGGCTGGCGATGACCATGTGATCCTGGGCGAACGGTTGCGACAAGGCGCCGGTCCCTCCACGAACTAAACGTCGATCACTTGAACGCCTTGCGCGCCTCGTCGGCGGTCTTGTAGATCTGGAAGAGCTTGTTGAGCTTGGTGATCACGAACACCTCGTAAATCTGTGGCGAGATGTTCGCCAGCTTGAGCTGGCCGTCCTTCTGCCGGACGCGGTTGTTGATCGTGATCAGCGTGCCCAGCGCCGCCGACGCCATGTGATCGACGTTCTCGAAGCTGACGAGGATCTTCGGGTCGCCCGACTGGTCGATGATCCGCGAGATCTCCTCGCCGATCTGCTGAATGTTGGCCTCGTCGAGGATGTTGCGATCGAGGAACTCGATGGTGGTCACCTCGGGATCTTTCTGAACCATCAAGCGGGATTGATCGCCGGACATCGCAAGCTCCTGTGACGGGTCGGTCGGTGAAATCGGGCATCGGGGCGACAGTGATCCGCATCATAGCCGCGGCGGTGTATCGCGGCCAGAGCGGCGTGCGACGCAAGCGAGGCGAGGCCCGAAGGAGGCCCCGCCTCGGTGGGGGCGAGGGTTACGGGGCGGTGTAAAGGCCGGGCGACTGGTTGAGGCCGGGGAACAGCCGGTCCTCTTCCTCGCTCTGGACGATGATGGTCGGCTTGATGAAGATCAGCAGCGTCCGTTCATCGCGGGCCATCGAGCGGTTGGTGAACAGGCGGTTGATCAGCGGGATCTTGCTGAGCACCGGCACGCCGGATTCGATCTCGACCTCGCCGGTCAGCCGCTGGCCACCCAGCAGCAACGTGCCCTTGTCCGGCACGCTCACGCTGGTGCGGAGGGAGGTGAGCTGGATTTCCGGCTGCTGAATGAAGCCGGTGTTTCCCAGCCCGCCGCCGCCGGCGGGGGTGCCGATGTCCTCGTCGATCTGGCCGTCGCCGTCGTTATCGATGCCATCGGGCTGCTCTTCGTCGATCTGGCCGTCGCCGTCGTTGTCGATCCCGTCGCCGCCTTGCGTGATGCCGCCGAAGACGACGAAGTTTCGGATGTTGGTCAACTGTGCCAGCGAGGGGCGGACGGTCAGCGTCACGTACCGCCGGTCGGCCGAGATCGTGCCTTCCACGTCGAGCACGATGCCGGAAGAGACCACGTCGATTTCCGGGTCGAACGCGACGGAGTTGGTCGCCACGACCGGTTCGAGGTCGGAGACGAACGCGAGCTGCCGGCTGACGGTGACGTAGGCCCGCTGGCCGTTGAAGAAGGTGATCCGTGGGGTGTTGACGGTGATGTTGCGGCTGTCTGCCTGAGTGGCGCGGATCAGCACATCCACGCGCAGGTCGTCGATGAGGAAGCCGATGCCCGTCACGCCCGCAGCAGCAGCAGTAGAAGGGACGCCGATCGTCAGCGCCGCGGTGCTCAGCGCATCACCCAGCGATCCCTGAACCCCCGTTTTGCTACTTTGGGTTTGTGTGTTCGAGGCGTTGAAGGCCGTGGGGTTGTTCGCGAGGAAGCTTGGCCGGTCGTCGTCGTCGAACTCCAGGGCGAAGTCCACGTCGATGCCCACCTCTTCGAGGAAGTTCTGGGTGACGAAGAGGAAGCGGCTCTCGACGGCGATCTGCAGGGCCCGCTGCTCGCGGAGCTTGCCCAGCAGCGAAGTGATCGCCGAATGGTTTTCGCTGGTGGTGTTGACGATGAGCGTGCCGTTGAGTTCTTCCATGCTGGAGGTCAGGCCGCCGGCGCTGCGCCAGTTCTCCGGGTCGATGGAGTTTCGCACCAGGTCCATGATCTGGGCGATCCGCTCGGAGCGGGGCAGGGCGTCGGCATCGGTGTCGTCGATGTCTTCGAAGATGCTCTGGCCGCCGCCCCCGCCGCCGCCGGTGTCCGACGCGATCTGGTTCAGGTCGAACTCCGGCGCGTCGGCGAAGCTGGGGATCTGCACGACCAGGTCCTTGATGTCGTAGGTCCGCAGATCGGTCTTCTGGGACAAAAACTCCTGGGTGGCGATGACGATCACGCCGTCGTCGATGGTGAAGCCGAGCTTGACCAGTTCGCCGCCGGCCTCGTCGAGCACCAGTCGCAGGGCTTTCTCGGCCGGGACGTTCTGCAACTGCATGGTGACCGGCGTCTCGCGGTCGATGCCCGCGGCTTCGAGCGAGCGCCATTGCACGAAGAAGTTGGCGCCGGTCACCGTCCGCATGTATTCGATGACGTTCTCGAACTTGTTGGCCTTGAACTCGACGGGGACCGGCTGTTGCAGCTTTTCGCGGGCGATGCGGTCGGCCTCGCTGTCCAGCGACTGATCCTGGGCCGAGAGGCGGCGGAAGGTCAGCTCCGGCCAGTCCGGCGGGTACACGATCAGGTCCGAGTGGGGGATCATGTCCGACATGTGCTGCAGGCGTATCCGCGCCGTTTCCACGCCGCGCTTGGCCCGAAGCTCGTCCCAGCGGAGCTGAATCATCTGATCGGTGATCAGATCCTTCATGTACTTCGCCGCGGCGTTGTTGGGATCGATGAAGAGGATCTGGTCGATCTGCTCGATGGACTGCTCGTACTTGCGTTCGCGGGACAGGTCGCGGGCGCGGCGGAGCAGCTCCTGGATGCGATCGTGGGCCTGTGCCTGGGCGGCGGTGCGTTCGGCCTGGGCCTGCTGTCTGATGCTCGCCTGCTCCTGCTCAAGCATCTCGATGCGCGACAGCTCCTTCTGGGACTTGAGCCGGTCGGCCAGCGCCGCGGCACGCTCACGCTTCTCGCGCCACTCCTGCTCGGGGAAGTACTGGCGGTTCATGTCGACGATGTTCTTGGCCACCGTCGCCGCGTCGATCGCCTTGTCGTAATTGCCGGCGTCCTCGGCCTGTTGGGCTTCCTGAAGGCGAAGGTCGTAGCGCGCTTTGGCGCGTTCGAGCTTGAGCTTCTGGCTCTGCACCACCGAACCCAGCACGCCCTGGCCCCCACCGGTGTCCTGGTTCAGCAGCATCCGCACGCGCTGGGCACCGGCGACCGCATCCTCATCGCTCGGCCAGATCGCCAGGGCCTGCTCGTAGTGGCTGCGGGCCTCGTTGTAGTTGCCGGCCTTCTCGGCCTCCATGCCCTTGGCGACCAGCTCCTGGGCGCGCAGCGCGCGGGCATCGGCGATCACCGAGTGCTCCGGGGCTTGCGCTTGGTCGGTCGCGGCGACCGGCCGGGGGGCCGGTTGATCGGCCCGTGGTTCGGCGGCGCGGTCATCTTCCAGCGCCGGAGCGATCGGCGCGGCGGCCGGCTCCACGGCGGCGCGGTTGTCGAAATACGCCTCGACCCGGTCCAGCGCCGTGTCGAGTGCCTGCCGGCCCTGGTCGTCCAGCTCGCCGCGATCGACCTTCGCCAGCGTGTCGCGGGCTTGGGTCCAAAGCCCGTTGTTCAGGTGTTCCAAACCCTGCTGGAGCAAGGCGCTGGCGGATTCGTTCTGTGCAAACGCCGGCGTGGCGATACACATCAGCATCGACAAAAACAGAACCGATGCGATTCGGACGCGGGGCAATGGCAACTGCATTAGTGGTCTCCAGGTTCACATCCCACGAACTATGGACGGAGCGTTCGAGGCCGTGATCGGGCGGGGAACTCTTTGGATGTCGAGAACGCCTCTGCTTACTTGACGGCGTAGTGTAAGTGTCTGCCCACACTGACGCAAGGCGGGTTTAGGCCGTGTCCATGCTCAACAAGAGCGTCGTGTATGACGCGGCGAACTGGTCGCAGCACAGGCCCCGGGGCATTCGCGCTGTCGTCGGGTTGGGGCTTGCCGCGCAGCGGTGGTCTGCGACGGGCTTGGCCGGCGGGCCGTGAGCGGATGCCGGCGGGCCCCTTCCAGATTCCCGGCGGTACCCGTTGCGGCCGGCCCGAGGTTCGGCGAACATGGGAGGATGATGTATCGCATCCTGCTCATCGTGCTGCTGATCGGCGGCTTGGGTTCGAGCGTGCTGGCCCAGGCCGGCCCGGGGCTGGTCATGAGGCCTTGGCGGATGGAGCGCGACCCGGGCACGCATCTGTTCGAGGGTCGCTTCGACGCGACGATCTTCGGCGCCGGCGAGACCGAGAACGACGCGGACTTCGACCTGAACATCTACGAAGGTCGGGGCCGCGTCCGCTTCGATCCCGACAGCCAGCACGGCCTGGCGATCGGTGTGGACGTGCTGGTCATGGACATCGACTCGCCGGACCCGAGGATCCCCGACGACCTGACCGACCAGCGCCTCGCGGCCGGCGGACGCATTGGATCGTGGGAGGGCTGGACGTTCGACCTGGTCGCCGGTGTCGGCTTCGCCGGCGACGCGCCCTACTCCGACGGCGACGCCTGGTACGGCCACGCCACCGCGATCGGCACGTACAAGGTCGATGAAAAGCGCTCGTGGCTGGTCATGCTCAACTACGATGGCAACCGCGCGGTCTTCCCCGACATCCCGCTGCCCGCGGTGGCCTACCGCGTGGTGGAAAGCGACCGGCTGGTTTACACGCTGGGCCTGCCGTTCAGCACGCTGTTCTGGCGCCCGGCGGCTCCGCTGTTCATCAACGTCACCGTCGCCCCGCCGCTGAAGCTGGACATCAAGGCGCAGTTCGCCCTGGCGCGCGAGTGGCGGTTGTTCGCGTCGTTCGAAAACCGTTTCGATTCATTCCACCTCGACGCGGCGCGCGACAACGACCGCGTGTTCTTCGAACAGCGCCGCATCGAGGGCGGTGTGAAGTGGATTCCGAACAAGCGAATCGACTTCGAGGTCGCCGGTGGCTTCGCGTTCGACCAGGAATTCAGCCACGGCTTCCACGCGCTGGACACCACCGCCGAGACGGAGGTCGACGACATGCCCTACGTGCGCGCGGCGGTGAAGGTGAAGTTCTGATCGGCGGGCGGCTCGTGCGGTGGTGAACGACGCTCATTCGAAGCCGAATGCCTTCATCCACTCATCGGTGTCGCCCATGTCGCGGCGGGGTGGGGTGCTGTGGTCGCCCGAGGCGTCGGCGACGAGCTGACGGAGAAAATCCTCGGCGCTCATCGGCCGGGCGCGGCGGCGCCTGGCCGCGGCAATCACCCGGCGATCGTTGGACACCACCGTCAGATCGCGCGGCCCGTGATCGGCGGCGATCAACTGCTCGATCACGCTGTCGGCGTCTTTGCCCGGCCCCGAGTAGATCAGCCGCACCGGCCCGGTGTACTCACCCTCGTCCGGCTTGGGCTTGCCATCGCACACCACCGCCATGCTCGAACCCGCCCAGCGGCTTTGCTCCAGCGCCCGGCACAGGTCCGTTGCCGACATCAGCGCCCACCGCTCGGGCAGCGTGTGCGTGCAGTGCAGCACGTTGTAGGCGTCGATGATGAGGGACATGAGGATTTTTGATTGTCGATTTTCAGATCGTCGTTGGGCACCCCAGACGCTTGGCCCGTTCGGTCGATCGACAATCGGCGTCACACGATTCCCGCCTCGGCCATCTGCTCGCGCAGGATCGACACGGCCTTGTCGCCGTCGAGCTCCACGCCGTGGGGCCACTTGCCTTCGATGCTGATGTTGCCGGTGTACCCGGCCTGCTTGAATGCCCTGAAAAAGGGCACGAAATCGGCGCCCTCGATGCCCGGGCAGGTGCGGTCGTTCATCTCCGCCAGGTGGGCGTGCCTCAGGTACGCACCGGCATCGACGATGCTCTGGGCCTGCTCATCGTTCTGGAGCATGTGGTACACATCGGCCAGCAGTTGCACGCTCGGGTGCCCGATCCGCTCGCAGATCCTCGCGCCCTCGGCGACGGTGTTGATGAAGTTGCACTCCTGGTGCCTCAGCGGTTCGATCACGATGACCACGGCCTGATCGGCCGCGATGGGACCGAGCTGCCTGCACAGGTCGACGAATTGATCGATGGCTTCGTCGTAGGGAAAGTCGTCTTTGAGCCCGCGTGAGCCGCCGGAGCCGAAGACGATGTGTTCGATGCCGATCTGCTTGGCGCGGGCGAAGGCGACGGTGGCGTAATCGATGATCGCCGCGGGGGCGTAGTCCTTGCCGGTCGACGGCAGGTCGCCGGGCAGGAAGCAGTTAGCCGCGAGGATGGGCAGGGGGCAGTCGTCGGCGGCGCGGCGGGATGCTTCAAACGCCGCGTCGTCGTCTCCGGGCTTGAGCAAGCCCTGCACGTTGGCTTCGAGATAGTCGCCGCCGGCGGCCTTGAACGCGGGGGCCTGCTCGGGGCCGGCACAAATGCCAATCTTCATCGTGAGTCCTTTCCGGGTTGAACCGCCGGCAACTCAAGAGGCCATGGGTCTGGAACCTTGTATCGCCGGGGCCCTGGGTGTTCTGGCGGCGTCAGTCGTGTTGTTTCATTTTCTCTTGCAGCTTGGCGTTCTTTTCAGCGACGACGGCGGTCTGGGCGGCGCGATAGTCGGCGACGCGCGCGGCGGTGGTCTGGTCGGTCAGGCCGATGATCTGCGCCGCGAGGATGGCGGCGTTCTTGGCGCCGGCCGCGCCGACGCCGACGGTCGCGACCGGCACGCCCGGCGGCATCTGCACGGTCGAAAGCAGGGCGTCCAGGCCGTCCATCATCCCGCCCTTCATCGGCACGCCGATGGTCGGGCAATGGGCGTGTGCCGCGACGACCCCGCCCAGGTGTGCCGCCATGCCCGCGGCACAGATGAACACCTTCACGCCTTTCTCAGGCGCCCCTTCCACGATCTGCAGCACCCGCGCGGGGGTGCGGTGGGCGCTGGCGACGTGAACCTCGTGAGAAATCTCAAACTCGTGCAGCAGATCGTGGCACTTGCTCATCACATCCCAGTCGCTGTCGGATCCCATGAGGATGATGACCTCGACACGATCGCTGTTGGGCGTGTGCATGAGGCCGATGATATGGAAACCAGCGGCGGCTGGGAAGTGCCCGGCTCTTCGATTCGCACTCGTACTCGGCTTGGGCCGTCGATTGGCGGGATCGCGAGGACGTTTACGAGGTGCGAGGACGAGTACGGGGTAAAGGGTGGGGCGGACCCAAGCCGCCGCTGCGCTCTGGCTTGGCTTGAGGGGGGCGAGGGTGGATCAGGGGACGACGAAGGTGTCGGACTGATCGTCGGGGGTTTCGGTGCCGGTGTAGACGCCGTCGTGGCCTTTGAGCTGCCAGATGTTGTCGCCGTTGTCGAGGACGGGGCGATCGATCGCGGCGACATTGCCATCGCTGAACAGCACGTTCTGCACGCCCAGCGCGGCGTGGCGTGGGCTGATCGCCTGCGGATCGACGCTTGCGACCATGCCCTTGTCGGTGACGAACAGCGGATTGCGATCGACCAGGATCACGCGGCGGGGCCCGTCCCACGTGGGCTTTTGCTGGGCGAAGAGGTTGGCGTAACTGAAGGGGATCGCCTGTCGGTTGGGCCAGTCGCGGGCGTCGCGTGAGATGCGGACGAGCGTCGTTCCGTGTTCCTGCGCGGCGCAGGTCAGTTGCCGGGGCGAGGCGTAGCCGGTGCGGATCAGCAGGAAGTAATGGGCGGAGTTGGAACGGGTCGAGCCATCCTGGTTGAAGGTGTTGGTGTCCCACCAGGTGTGGCCGGAGTGGGCGGCGACGGCCGGCAGGGCGCCGCCGTGGGCCGCGGCGTATCGCCCAAAGCCCATGCCCGCGGTGGCGAGGTTGGCCTGACAGGCCAGTTGCCGCGCCTGCTCCTGGCTGTGGTTGAGCATCGGCAGGGCCAGCGAGAGCGCGATCAGCACCATCGCCGCCACCGCCGCCATGTCGGGCCAGCGGAACGGCAGGGCCCGCTCGTTCTCGCCGCCGGCCGGTGGTGGGGCCGCCGCGGCACGCTGGGTCTGCCGGGCCCGGGCCACGGCCTCAAGCGTGCGCTGCACGACCAGGTCGCCCGGCTCTTCGGCCGGCAGCGTTTCGAGCAGGCCCAGCAGCCGGCCGAGGCACCGGGCGCGATCGCGATGCTCGGCCGGGACTTTGCTGACATCAAACCCCGCGGCCAGCAAGGCGTCCAGGGCCTGCTGATCGGCGGGGCAAAGACCGGTGTCGGATGGATCGTTCATCGGGGCAAAAACCTCTATGTCGTTCGCCTTGGGGTGCTGTTTACCGGACGCTCGGGCGGCCTGACGGGTCTCCCAAATGCCCTCAGCGGCGATTTGCCTCTGGCGATTCTACGTCCGGCCCTCGCCGGGGTTCGAAGATTTCCATTTTTGTCCGAACGCTCCGACCGCCGCGTGCAGCCGGCTCTTGACCGTGCCCAGAGGAATGCCCAGCACCTCGGCGATCTCCTGGTAGGCAAACTTCTGAAAGTACGCCAGCAGCAGGATCTCCCGCAGATGATCGGGCAATTCCGCCACGGCCGTTCGTACCCGCGCGGCGGTGTCGGCCTCGGCCATCGCCTCGCCGGGGTCGGGCAGGTCGGCTTCGAGAAAATCGGCGAAGGTCTGGCCCTCGGCCTCGCCCACCGGCGCCGACAGCGGCGCCGCCGGCCGACGCGATCGCCGACGCCGCATGTCCCGTGCCTTGTTCGCCGCAATCGTAAAAAGCCACGGCTTAAACCGCTTGGA
>CAZUHK010000008.1:0-40174 GCA_964620345.1 uncultured Planctomycetaceae bacterium | reverse complement strand
TCTTCGCGATCGACGGGGCGACCGTGCCGATCGTCTGCCCCAGCGGCGTGGCGTTGGGCGGCAGCCGGTCCCGCAGCGCCGCGATGCCCGGCGAGAGCGACGCGAGAAACCCCTTGCCCGGCCAGCCGCCCCACTGCTCGTGATACATCGCCTTGTGGCCGGCCGGGCAGATCGACCGGGCCACGTCCGCCACCCGCTCCACGCCGGTCAGCCACGCCGGCACCCAGTCGGTCAACTCGACCCAACTCGCCGCGGCGTCGAACACCTTCGCGTTGGTCCGCTGGCAGCGCAGCAGCTTCGACCAGTACCACTCGCTGCTGTACGTGCCGCCGCACTTGCTCAGATAGCCGGTGCGATCATCGTCGGCCTTGGCGGTGATCTCCTCGGCCTGCTCCCAGGCGGTGTGATCCTTCCACAGCCAGGCCTGGGCGTCGAGGTCGTGCTTCCACTTGGCCGTCGCGCCCAACGGTCTGGCGTTGCCGTCCACGGGGATCGGCGTGGAGCCGGTGCCGTCGATGCCGATGCCGACGATGCGATTGGGGTCAAACCCCTTCACATCCTTCGCGGCTTTGATCGCCTTGGCCACGACGGTTTCGAAGCCCCGGGTGTAGTCGGTCGGGCTCTGGCGGGCGAGATTGGGGTCTTTCGCATCGGTCAGCACCCCATCGTCGCCGTGCTTGTAGGCGTAGCTGGCCGAGGCGACTTCCTTGCCATCGGCGGTGCGCACAATCAGCGCGCGACAACTGGCGGTGCCGTAGTCCACGCCCAGAGCGAATTGCTGCTTCGCGGCTTTAGCCATCATGCATCCTCATCTGCAACAGACCGACGTCGACTGGGCCGGTCGGAATTGTTCAGACGAATCTAGCGGGCCGGTGCCGAAGCGACAAGCGATCAACGCGGGCGCGGCAGCGGCGTGGCGTCGCAGTTGGCCGGGTCGAGTTGATCGAGCAAGCGGCGGGTCAGCTCGGCCTTGACATCGTCCACGCCCGGGCAGGCATCGCCGAGCAGTTGCTTCATGGAGGTCACCGGCCGGCCCGCCAGGCCGCAGGGCACGATGAGCTTGAAGTGGTCGAGGTTGGTTTCGACGTTCAACGCCAGGCCGTGCATGGTCACCCACCGACTGGCGCGCACGCCGATCGCCGCGATCTTCGCGCCGGGCCGGCCTTGGTGCTTGACCCACACGCCCACGGCGCAATCATCCCTGCCCGCGTCGATGTCGAATGCCGCGAGCGTGTCGATGATCGCCTGCTCCAGTCGCCAAACGTAGCGGCGAAGGTTCAGGGCAAGCCGATTGAGCGCGACGATGGGGTAGGCGACCAGTTGCCCCGGGCCGTGATAGGTGATGTCGCCGCCGCGGTCGGTCGGGTGCACGGCCACGCCGGCGCGCGCGAGCATCGCCTCGCTGGCCACGAGGTTCCGCTCCGAGCCCGGTCGCCGGCCGAGCGTGACCACCGGCTCGTGCTCGACCAACAGCAGCGTCTGGGCCGCCCGCCCGGCAAGCACATCGGCGTGGGTCTGCCGCTGGATCGCCAGCGCTTCGCCGTAGGCCATCCGGCCCAGGTCGCGCACCCGCAGCGGCTGGTCGTCTTGCGTCGATACCTCTGGCATAACCAAGTATGATACGCGCCATGGCCCAAGTGCATCCCTCGGCGATCGTCGACGACCGCGCGCAACTGGCCGACGACGCGATCGTCGGGCCCCAGTGCATCCTCGAAGGCAACGTCACGATCGGCCCGGGCACGCTGCTGATGCACCGCGTCTCGATGCGCGGGCCGCTGACCATCGGCGCCAACAACACCATCTATCCCAACGCCGTGATCGGCTACGAGCCGCAGGATCGAAAGTTCTCCCCCGATACCCCCGGCGCCGGCACGATCATCGGCGATGACAACATTTTCCGCGAGGGCTTCACCATCCACCGCGCCACCGGCGAAAAGCCCACGACACTCGGCAGCGGCGGGTACTACATGGCCAACAGCCACGTCGGCCACGACTGCGTGGTCGGCGATGAGGTGATGTTCGCCAACGGCGCGCTGCTGGGCGGGCACGTGGCGATCGGCGACAACGTGATTATCGGCGGCAACGGCGTGGTGCATCAGTCCTGCCGCGTGGGGCGCATGGCGATGATCGCAGGCATCCGAGGCGTCAACAAAGACCTGCCGCCGTTCTGCGTCGTGTTCCACCGCTCGATGCGCGTCGACGGGTTGAATCTGGTCGGCCTGCGCCGCGCGGGGCACCGGGACCAGATCCCGGCGCTCAAGCGATGCTTTGACCTCTTCTTCCACCAGGCCCTGCCCGCGCGGCGCGCGATCGAACGCATCGAGGCCGATGAACAGTGCGCCGGCGATCTGGTGGGCGAGTTCGTCGCGTTCGTGCGCGGCAACAAACGCGGCGTCACCCCCGGTGCCGGCAACGAGCAACGGGACGAATCCATCATCGGCTAGGCGCCGCCAACGGCGAAGGGACACGGATGTCCATCGAATTGTGTGTGCTGGGTAGCGGCTCATCGGGCAACAGTTCGCTGGTGCGCATCGGCGGGCGCTTGCTGCTGATCGATGCGGGTTTCGGCCCGCGCGCAATCGCCAGGCGGCTGGCGGGTACGGGCGTGGGGGTGGCCGACATCGACGCGGTGCTGCTGACACACCTGGACCGCGATCACTTCAATCCCTCGTGGTGCGCGACGCTGCTGAAGCTGGGCATCGGCGTGTATCTGGCCCGGCGGCACCTGGGCCGGCTGCACGAAATCACGCGCCGTCACGCGACCGCCCCGCCGGCACGGGCGCTGGGTGAGGCGGGGCTGCTGCACACGTTCGACGGCCAGCCGTTCGCCGTGGCCGGGCCACACCGGCCCGCCACGGCCACGGTTGCGCCGATCCATCTAAGCCACGACCGCGCCGGCACCACCGGTTTTGTCGTGCGGAACGGCAACGCCCGCCTGGGCTACGCGACGGACCTGGGTAATGTGCCGGCGATGCTGATCGAGTCGTTCGCCGGCGTCGATCTGCTGGCGATCGAGTCGAATTACGACCATGCGATGCAGCTCGGCAGCGATCGGCCGGCGATGCTCAAGCGGCGCGTCATCAGCGGGCACGGGCACCTGTCCAACGACCAGGCGCTGGACGCGGTGCGGCAGATCATCGCCCGCTCGCCCCGGCCGCCGGCCCACATCGTGCTGTTGCACCTGTCGCGCCAGTGCAACTGCCCGAAGCTGGTTCGCCGGCTGTACGCCGACGACGCGACGCTCGGCCCGCGCCTGCGGCTGACCAGCCAGCACACGCCCACCGGCTGGCTGCGGCCTGTGCATGTCGCGGTCCCCGCCGCCCGTCCGGGTGAGCAACTGGCGATGTTCGAGTAGCACCGGCCGCATCGAGCCCCCGCATCCACGCGGGGCCTACGCTTCGCCCGCCATCGCGCCGTGCAACTGCGTGCGACACAGCACGCGGTAGGCGTCGGATTTTTCCAGCAGTTCATCGTGCTTGCCGATCGACGCGATGTGGCTGTCTTCCATCACCACGATCATGTCGGCGTTGACCACCGTGCTCAGGCGGTGGGCGATGACGAACGTCGTGCGATCGGCCATCAGCTCGGCCAAGGCGTCGTTGATCTTCGCCTCGGAATCGGCGTCGATCTGGCTGGTCGCCTCATCGAGGATGAGGATCGCCGGGTCGCGCAGGATCGCCCGGGCGATGGCGATGCGCTGGCGTTGGCCACCGCTCAGTCGCTGGCCGCGCTCACCGATGGGCGTCTGGTAACCGTCCGACATGCGCGTGATGAACTCGTGGGCGTGGGCGCGTGTGGCGGCTTCGATGATGCGCTGCTCGGTCGGTCGGCGGGCGCCGTAGGCCAGGTTCTGGGCGATCGTGCCGTCGAACAGCACGGTGTCCTGGGTCACCATCGCCATCTGCCGACGGACGCTGCGCAGCGAGCAATCGCCGATGTTCTGGCCGTCGATCAGCACGCGGCCCTGCTGCGGCTCGTAGAGCCGGGGCAGCAGGCCCACGAGCGTGCTCTTGCCCGAGCCGTTGCCGCCGACGATCGCGCACGTCGTGCCGTAGCGCACCTTCAGGTCGATCTCGGCGATCGCCGGCGTCGCGGCGCGGGGGTAGGTGAACGTGACGCCCTGAAACTCGACCGAGGTCTTGTGCTTGGCCAGGCGTTTGCCGCGTGCGCGGCTGCCGTGATGCACGGTGGCTTCGACGGGCAACCGCATGACTTCGTCGACGCGCTCGGCCGCGGCGGCGGCTTCCTGCAGGTCGTTGTTGAGGTTGCTCAGGGGCTTGAATGCCCCAGCGGCCAGGGCCAGCATCACCAGCACTTCCACGAGGGTCTGGGGATCCTGCGGGCTCGACGAGCGGTAAATGTACCACGCCGCGACCATCGCCACGCCGATCACGCCGACGATTGCCACGACCTCGATGGCCGGCGAACTGAACGCGCGGGTGAAGCGTGCGGCCATCTCCTGGCGGTAGGTCTCGCGGTTGATCCGGTGGAACCGCCGCCGCTCGTACCCCTCGGCCTGATGGACCTTGACCACCGCCAGGGCCTGCAGCGATTCCTGCACCGCGCCGGTCATGCGGCCCATTTCGACCATCGCCCGCTTGGTCGCCTTGCGGATCCGCTTGCCAAAGACGCCCACCAGCACGCCGATCACCGGCGCGCAGACCAGGAAGATGCACGTCAACTGCCACGAGACCAGCAGCGCGATGACGAAGAACACCAGGCCCTGAAGAATGTTGCGGATCGACTTGCTCAACAGCGCGTTGAACCCGCGCGAAAGCTGCATCGTGTTGCCGGTCAGCCGGGCGAGGTTGTCGGCCATGTTGTCGTTGGCCGCGACGGCCATGGGCAAATGCACCAGCCGGTGGAACGCCGCGCGGCGGATGCGCATCACCGTGCGGTACACCACGGTCATGGTGAAATACTGGTGCGTGACGCGGCCCAGCGAGCCGAGCATCGTGAGGATCAGCACCAGACCCAGCGCCGCGGCGAACGCCCAGTACGGGTCGTCGGGCACCCATTCGATGATCGGCGACAGGTCGCCCACGTACCGTTGCAGATCGGGATTGTTCAGTTGGTCGGCGACCATGTCGCGAAAGGTGCGGTCGCCGGTGAGCTGGCGAAACAGCGCCAGCAGCGTGCCCATGCCGCTGGCCAGGCACAGCGCGTCGAGCACCGCGCCGGCCGCGGCGACCACCAGCAGCGACCGGTAATGCAACATCTGCCGGGCGAATCGCCAGAACTTGCTCATGCGGGAAGGTTACCAGAGTTGCGGGCGGCCCAGGGGATCACTCGCCCTTGCGAAACACCGCGACGATGTTCTCGATCGGCACGACGAACAGCCGATTGTCCCCCTCGAAATCGACGGGGATCGCTTCCTTGGGGTTGAACAGCACCTTGTCGTACCGCTGGATCGGATAGTCCTCGTCGTGGGCGACCTGCGCGCTGGTCGCGACGATCCGCCCGGTGAGTGTGGGGATCTCGATCTTGTCCGGCAGGTGGATGCCGCTCTTGGTCTGCTTGCGGTCCTCGTCCTTGCGGATCAGCACACGCATGCCGATCGGCTCGACGGTTTCCATCGCGGTGGTGTGGGGCTTGCTTTCGCTCATGGTCTGACGATTGTAAGGGAAAATCGTTATTGTACGAGGCCGCACGACGATACGCCACGCCGCTCCCGCGAAGGAAACCCCAAGCGATGGACCTCAACGCCCACATCCGAGACATCCCCGACTGGCCCAAGCCCGGGGTGAACTTCAAGGACATCACCCCCCTGCTGGCCAGCCCCGGGGCGCTGGCGATGGCCGTCGAGCGGATGGCCAATCCCTTCCGCGGCAAAGGCATCGACATCGTCATCGGCGCCGAGAGCCGCGGCTTCATCTTCGGCACCGCGATCGCCCAGGCGCTCAGCGCGGGCTTCGTGCCCGTGCGAAAGCCCGGCAAGCTGCCGTGGAAAACCCATCGCATGGCGTACGAGCTCGAATACGGCACCGATGCGCTGGAGATCCACCAGGACGCGGTCTGTGCCGGCCAGCGCGTGATCGTGGTCGACGACGTGCTGGCGACCGGCGGGACGATGAAGGCCTGCCTCGAACTGACCGGCAAGCTGGGCGCGGCGGTGATCGGCGTGTCGGTGCTGATCGAGCTGGGCTTTCTTCACGGCCGCGACAAGCTCGCGCCGTTCGACAAGGTCCACGCGGTGCTGACCTACTGAACGATGGTTCGGCCCTACCCTCGGCGCGGCTGAGCGGCTATGCTGAAGCAGGCCCAAGTCTTCCGCGGAGCGCGACGTTGACGCCCCAGTCCGGCACGCAGCTTTCCACCCCGACCGCGACACCCTCGCTGGCCGATCACGCCGGCGGCGGATGGCCGGTCGACCACGCCCGACCGCGCCGGGCCGTGCTGTTCGACTTCGGCGACACGCTGGTGCATTTCGGCCAGATCAACAAGCGGGCGCTGTTCAAGCAGGCCGCGTGGCAGACGTACCGCATGTGGGCACGGCGGCAGAAGCGCATGCCCGACTGGCGGCGGTACTACGCCCACCAGTGGTTCGCCATCCGCTGGGCGTACCTCAAGACGCTGGTGCTGCGGCGTGAGCTGGACGCGATCCGCTACATCCGCCGCGCCTGCCGCAAGCTCTGGCTGCAGGCGCCCAGCCACTTCTTCGATGAACTGGCCTGGGCGTGGTACCGGCCGCTGGCCGACGTGGCCAGCCCCGAGCCCGCCGCGCGCCCGGTGCTCGAACAACTGCGAAAAAGCGGCTACCAGCTCGCGGTCGTGTCCAATACCTTCGTGCCCGGCTTTGTCATGGACCGCCACCTCGAACGCCTGGGCCTGCTCGAGTATTTCCCGACGCGCATCTACTCCTGCGACGTGGGCTACCGCAAGCCCCATCGCCGCATCTTCGAGCTTGCCCTGGCCGAGCTGGAAGTCGAGCCGGCCGACGCGGTGTTCGTCGGCGACCTGCTCGACGCCGACGTCATGGGCGCCACCCGCGCCGGCCTGCGCGCCATCTGGCTCAATCAGGCCGACGCGGTCGAGCAGGCCATGCCGGCCAACTCCATCCGCATCCGCTCGCTATCGGAACTGCCCATCGCGCTGCAGCTCGATCGGCCGCGGCGCTAACCACCGGCCGCAACGACCCGCGGCTTCTGCACGCTTTCCCGCAGCGGTCGCACCAGCAGCTTGCGCAGCACGGCCAGCAGCGTGGCCTGCGTTTGCAGGTAGTTGCCCGGCGGGCGGAAGTAAACCGTGCCGGGCTGATCGGCCGTGGGCGAATCGACCAGCCGAACGCTGCCGGGCGCGTCGGCCAGCCGCTCCTGAAGCCGGCGCACGTGGCGCGTGCTGAACACCAGGTCTTCATCGTGCCGCGTCAGCGACTCGACGCCCAGCGACTGCAGCGCCACACGAATCTCAGCCAACTCGAACAGCGTTGCCGCGGGCGCCGGTGGCTCACCGTAGGCCTCGGTCAGGTCGCGCTCGACCTGCTCGATCGATTCCAGGGCGGTGGCGCGGTGGATGCGGCGGTAGATCTCCATGCGGTGTTTGTCCGAGGGGATGTACGCCTTGGGCAACTGTCCGGCGATCTGCAATTCCAGGTGGGTGTCGACCGGCCGGGGCGCCGGTTCGTTGCGAAGCTTGTGCGTGGCCTCTTCGAGCAGTTGGCAGTACATCTGATACCCGACGGTGGCGATGTGGCCCGACTGCTCAGGGCCGAGGATGTTGCCCACGCCGCGGATCTCCATGTCGCGCATCGCGATCTTGAACCCCGCGCCGAGCATGCTGAACTGCTCGATCGCCCGCAGGCGTTTGCTCGCGACCTCGCTGATCGTCCGCGTCAGCGGCAGCAGCATGTAGCAGTACGCCCGGTGCTTGTGCCGGCCCACGCGCCCGCGGAGCTGGTGCAGCTCGGCCAGGCCGAAGTGATCGGCGTCGGCGATGAACATCGTATTGGCCGTGGGGATGTCGATGCCCGATTCGATGATCGTGGTGCAGACCAGCACGTCGGCCTGGCCGCGGATGAACCGCAGCATCACGTCCTCCAGCTCGCGCGGCTTCATCTGGCCGTGGCCCACGATCACCTTCGCCTCGGGCACGAGCTTGCGCACGTCGCCGGCCACGCTCTGGATGTTGTGTACGCGGTTGTGTACGAAGTAGCACTGCCCGTCGCGGTTCAGTTCACGCAGGATCGCATCGCGGATGCGCTGGTTGTCGTGCGGGATGACCTCGGTGACGATCGCGCGGCGGTCGGCCGGGGGCGTGCTCAACGAGCTGATGTCGCGCAGGCCCAGCATCGCCATGTGCAGCGTCCGCGGGATCGGTGTGGCGCTCATCGTCAGCACGTCGACCGTCAATCGAAAGCGCATCAGCTTGTTCTTGTGCTCCACGCCGAAGCGTTGCTCCTCGTCGATCACCACGAGACCCAGATCCCTGAATCGCACATCGTCGGAGAGGATGCGGTGGGTGCCGATGAGGATGTCCACGCGCCCCTCGGCCGCGGCCTCGATGATGCGCGACGCCTGGCCGGCGGTCTTGAAGCGGCTGATCGATTCGACACGGACGGGGTAGTCGGCCATGCGCTGCGCGAACGTGCGCTCGTGCTGCTCGCACAGCACGGTGGTCGGGCAGAGCACCGCGACCTGCCGGCCGGCCTCTACGGCCTTGAACGCGGCGCGCATCGCCACCTCAGTCTTGCCGAAGCCCACGTCGCCGCACAGCAGCCGATCCATCGGCCGGTCGCTGGTCATGTCGCGCTTGGCCTGCGCGATCGCCGCGAGCTGGTCGTCGGTCTCTTCGTAGGGGAACTCCTCCTCGAACTGATGCATCCACGGCGAATCGTCCGGGAACGCGATCCCGGGCATCGACTGCCGCGCCGCCTGCACGCGCAGCAGCTCGGCCGCGAGATTCTTCACCGCCTCGGCGACCTCGGCCTTCTGTTTCTTCCACCGCTTGCCGCCGAGCTTCGATAGCGGCGGCCGGCCCGCGAACCCGCCGATGTACTTCTGCACCTGCTCGATTTCGCTGGCCGGCACGTGCAGCAGCACCCGGTCGGCGAACTCCAGCGTGAGGTACTCCTCGGCTCGACCGGCCTTGCGCATCGTCCGCATGCCGCAGAACACCGCGATGCCGTGATCGTTGTGAACGACGTAGTTGCCCTCTTCGAGATCGAAGAACGTCTCGGCCCGGGCCTGCCGCATCCCGCTGACCCGCCGCAGCCGCCGCCGCGTCGCGTAGCGGTGGAACAGCTCGTGGTGGGGGATCAGGGCCAAGCGACGAAGCGACGGAGCGACGGAGCGACGGAGGGTTGATTCACTGCCCGTTTGCTCACTTTCGTCGCTTCCCCACACAAACCCCCGATGCAGATACCCCACCTCCAGCGCGATCCGATCGGCCGCGTGCGGCTGATGCTCCGCCAGCAGCTCACGCAGGCGTTCGCGCTCGGCGTCCTTCTGGCACAGCACGATCACGCGGTGTGCCGGGCCGTCCTCGCCGCTCGCCATCTCGGCGAGCTCGGCGATGGCGTCGGTCGCGCCTTGGGCGAAGTTGGCCAGCCGCCGCACGGGCAGCTCGAGGTCGGGCCGATCGCGCAGGCCGGCAAACTGATTGAGCTCGATCACGCTCAGCGTGTCCAGCCCCTGGATCACCGCCGGCGGGCTGATGATGCCGATCGGGTCGGTCAGGCGTTCGAAGTAGCCGCGGGCCTGCTCGGCGATTTCGAGCGGCTCCTGCATGACGACGATGGTGCGGGCGTCGAGCAGTTGCCACAGCGCGGCGGTCTGGTCGCCGATGTCCATCGCGTCGGTGTGGGTGCCGATCAGGCGGACCCGCTGGAGCTTGCGGTCCGAGCCCATCGAGTCCAGGTCGATCTCGGCCAGGTCGTCGACCTGGTCGCCGAACAGATCGATGCGGACGGCCTGGTCGCCGCCGGGCGGGAAGACGTCGAGGATCCCGCCGCGGATCGCGAAATCGCCGGGCTGCTCGATCACCTGGGCCCGGTGGTAGCCGGCCTCGGTCAGCCAGCCGCCCAGCTCGGCCAGGTCGATCTGGTCGCCCACCGCGATCTGCCGGACCATCTGGTTCATCTGCGCCAGCGGCGGCACCGACTGCATCAGCCCCTGCACCGGCGCGACGATCACGCCCGGCTGGTCGCCGCGATGCAGGCGGCCCAGCAGATCCAGCCGATCGGCCATCAACTCCAGCGACACGTTCGACTCGCCGGGCATCACTTCCAGCGCGGGGAACGTCGCGGCGTCCATCTCGTCGAACAGGGCCAGGTCATCCACGGCTTCGTCGGCGTCGTCGAGGTGGGCCTGGACCAGCAACACGGGCCGGCCGGTCAGTCGATGCAGCGCCCCGGCGACCAGGTGGGCGCTCGAGCCCCACTGCCCGCGCACCACCAGCCGACGCGCATCGGCCACGCGCGCGGCCAATTCGGCCAAGGCGGGATTGGTCAGCCAGTCTTGCAGCCATTGGCGCATGATCGTTCGCCGCGGTCGCTTGTCGAGCCGTGGTTGCCTGGGGTGCGGGCTGTCGCCCCACGTCAAACGTCGGGGGGCGTGTGGTCGGCCGCGGCGCGATCGACGCGGAGCGTCGCGGGCGTCACGCGTGGCACGGGCACATCATACTCGGCACCCGCCGGGCCGGTGGGCTGGCCCTGGTCGTGGTCGGGCACGTCGTCGAGCACGCGGGTCATCGCGATCTCATCGCACGCCTCGTGCTTGGGGCATCGGATGCACTCACCCCAGACCTTCATCGGCAAGGTGCGCCGATCGACCACGGCAAAGCCGCACCGCTCGAAGAACGCACGCTCGTAGGTCAGCGAAAACAGTCGGCGCACGCCCAGGCATCGCGCCTCGTTCACCGCGGCCTCGACCAGTTGCCTGCCCAGGCCCTTGCCGCGCTGATCGCCGCGCACCGCCAGGGCGTACACCTCGGCCAGGTTCGCCCACATCACGCGCAGACCCACCACGCCGACCACCTCGCCGCCCTCGATGGCGACCAGCAGGTCGCGCAGGCGATCGAAGAACTCAGCCCGGCTGCGGTGGATCATCAGCCCGCGCTCGGCGTACTCGTTGATCACCGCGACGGTCGCGGGCACATCGGCAATCGTGGCGGGGCGGATGTTCATGCGTCGGCGACCAACTCGTTGGCGCGTCGGATCAGCGGTTCGATCCCGCGGGCACTGTACAGGTACTTCGGATGCATCACCTTGGTGCCCACGGCGAACCGGTCGGCGCCCGCGTCAGCGTAGGCGTCGAGGTCGGCCGGTGCGGTGATGCCCCCCCCGCCGATCAGGTGCAGCGCCTCGCCCCCCGGCCGGCGGCGCAGGTCGCGGATGCACTGCAATGCCACGGGCAGAAGCGGCTTGCCGCTCATGCCGCCGGCCGGCACGGGCAGCGTGTTGCAGCAGTGAAACGTCGAAAGCCCCGCGCCGATCGCCTGCTCGACGATCAGCTCGTAGTTCACCGGCGGCAGCTTCACGACGACCGGCGCCCCGCACGCCGCGGCGTGGGTGAACAGGTCGTCCGGCCAGTCGATCTGGCCGACGTTCGGACAGCTCATGTTCAGCTCGATGCCCAGCGGCTTGAGGGCCGCGGTCTTGTCGATTAGCGCCCGCCAGTCGTCGGCGGCAAAGCCGTGGACGCTCACGAGCTTGTCGGCCACGTCGATCTTGCCCGCGTCGGCCTTGGCCACCAGCCAGTCGACGCCGGGGTTGCGAAGGCCGATGCGGTTGACCCATGCGCCGACGCGGCGGTAGTAACGGACGGTCTTGATGATGCGCCACACGCGCCCCGGCCGGGCCGCGGCGGTGAACGTGCCCAGCGTCGGCGTCGTGCCGGCGGGCTGGACGTAGTTGCCGAACGGGGCGCTGACGATCAGCGGCTGCAGCGGGGGCGGCGGTGCGGGCTCGACCATTGACTACAGTATAGAATCTGCGACCCGAATCGAAACTCACCCGAGCCAACACCCGTGGACCCGGCCGACCGCCAGTATTTCGACGAACTGCTCGACGCCGAGGTCGCCGCCCTGCCGCCCAAGTTGCACCACCTGATCGAGCGGGTGCCGCTGATCGTCGAGGATCATCCGTCAGACGATGTGATCGCGGAGTTCGGACTCGAGCACCGCGACGAGTTGTGCGGCCTGCACGATGGCATCCCGCTGACCGACCGCTCGGTCGAGGCCGGCGAGATCGGCCTGCCCGAGCACGTCATGATCTACCGCGAAGGCATCCTCTCACAGGCGAGCGAGGCCGGACTCGACGCCGATGGCTACGTGAATGACGACGAACTGCGGCGGCAGATCCGCATCACGATCCTCCACGAGATCGGCCACCACTTCGGCCTGGACGAGGACGACCTGGCGCAACTCGGCTACGACTGAGCGGCGATGACAAGGTCGCTGGACACGGCTATCATCGCCGCCATGTCCGAAGCTCCCGGCAGCCGACCGCCCAACATCGTGCTGATCATCATGGATGATCTGGCCTGGGGCGACCTGGCCTGCCACGGCAATCCGCACGTTTGGACACCTCACCTCGATCGCCTGCATGCCCAGAGCACGCGGTTGACAAACTACTGCTCGGGTCCGGTCAGCACGCCGGCCCGCGCAAGCATCATGACCGGCCGCTATCCCTACCGCACCCGCGCCATCGATACCTACTGCGGCCGCAGCACGATCGACCCCGGCGAGATCACCCTCGCGCAGATGCTCAAAGCCGCCGGCTACCGAACGTGCCTCAGCGGCAAATGGCACCTGGGCGACACCTACCCCAGCCGGCCGATCGACATGGGCTTCGATGAAGCCCTCTACCACCACGGTGGCGGCCTGCGCCAGCCGGGCAACCTCGAACACTTTCACGACGGCGACAGCTATTTCAACCCTCTGCTCAACCACAATGGCACGTTCAAGCGCGTCGAGGGTTATTGCACCGACATCTTCGCCGACCATGCGGTGAATTTCATCGCGCAATCGCGCGACGAACCGTTCTTCGTTTACTTTGCGACCAACGCCCCGCACTGCCCGTTCGAGATCGGCGAGGAATGGTGGTCCAGGTACGCCGGCGACCTGCCCGAGCGGTGGGCCCGCGTGTACGGCATGGTCGAGAACATCGACCACAACGTCGGCAAGGTGTTGGACAAACTCGACGAGCTGCATCTGGCCGCCGATACGATCGTGATCTACACCTCCGATCACGGTCCGTGCGGTTCGGCGATGGTGGATGGCCACAACCGCTGGAACGGCGATTTGCGCGGCCAGAAGACGAACGTTTACGAGGGTGGCGTGAAGGCACCCCACTTCTGGCGCTGGCCGGGCAGGATCGAGGCGGGGCGCGACATCGCGGCCATCGCCAATCCGATCGACGTGCCGCCCACGCTCGCGGCGATCGCTGACGTCGAGCTGCCTCGCGATCGGAAGATCGATGGCGTTGACCTCTCGCCGCTGCTGTTCGGCCGGACCGGGGCGAGCGACTGGCCGGACCGGCAGATTTTCACGCAGTGGCACCGCGGCGATACACCCGTGCCCTATCGCAACTGCTCGGTCCGCACCCAGCGATGGAAGCTGGTCGACGGCCGCGAGCTGTACGACATGCCGGCCGACCCCAGCGAGCAGCACGATGTGTCGGCCGAGCACCCGGGCGTGGTGAACGAGCTGCGGCAGGCGTACGATTCTTGGTTGGCGGATGTCTCGCACAGCCGCGGCGACAACTTCGCCGCCCCGCCGATCGCGATCGGCAACGTCGCCGCGCCGCGGGTACCGCTGACGCGACAGGACTGGCGCGTCCACGGGACCGACGGCTGGAGCGACGAGCACGTCGGCGGCTGGCGCATTCGCGTCGAGCGTGAACTGACCTGCACGATCGAGGTCGAAGTCGCTCCGGCCGAGGCGGATGCAAAACTCATACTTCAGACGCCCGGCGGCGCGCACGTGGCGAACCTGGGGGCCGGCACAGAGCGACATCGGTTCGAGTCGGTCCAACTGCCCGCGGGGCGGGGGTGGATCGAGGCCTGGCTGGACGCCGGCGACACCCAAACCTCGGCGCGGTACGTGAACATCCAGACCGAGTAACATTCGGTTCATGGCCGACACCGGCACGCCCATCTTTGGTTTCATCCTCTTCGGCGGCTCGCTGTCGGGCGCGCTGGTGCGGGACATGCGGCTGGCGAACGAGCTGGCCGACCGCGGCTACGGCGTGCATGTGTGGTGGGCGATGGATCGGCCGGCCAACCCGCCGCTGCGACCGGCGATCGTCCAGCACGACTGGTTCAACGGCTTTCGATACTACCGGCGACGCGGGCGATGGCTGCACGAGCAGATCGGCCGGGCCATGTGCCGCATATGGTCCGACGCGAAGCGCGCCCGCTCGCTGCAGAAGCGGCCCGACGTGGGCAACGCGATCATGCAGCGCTATCTCACCCTCATCGCCGACGGCGTCGAGCGGGACCGCCCCGTGCTCGACCGCTTCGTCAGACAGCTCAACGCCTCGGGCGTGACGCACATGCTGCCGATGCTCGCGGCGTTGGGGGCCTACCTCGAAGCCGCTGGCCCGCGGCTGAGGCGCGAGGTGAAGCAACTGGTCACGTTCCAGGGCTACGAGCTTTATGTGAACTACGCCCGGGCGGCGCGCATCGAACCGCGGCTGTACCATCGGCTGCGGGGGATCGCCTCGGCGTCGGACTGGCCGGCCATCGCGGTCAGCCGTGATTACTGCCGGCGCGTGATCGACGACATCGGCGTGCCGGCCGATCGTCTGACCGCGATTCACCCCGGCGTGCCGACACAACGCACCATCGAGCGCGACGCCGCGGCGAACCTGCTGGCCGACAAGCTGCGCGGCTACGACCCCCAACTGCCGCTGATCAGCTACCTCGGCCGGCAGGACGTGGAAAAAGGCATCGACCTGTTGCTCTACGCAGCGAACCTGCTTCGGCGCGCTGGCAAGCGGTTTCAACTGGCCATCGCCGGGCCCACGCTGTTCGGCGAATCCAACGCGCGGGTGATCCGCGGCATGGCCAACGACCTGCGATTGCCGGTGATCTGGCAGCGGCATGTCAGCGATGAGCTGCGCAACGCCCTGTTCGCCGCGAGTCGCGTGGTGGTGTATCCGCCGATCCACCGCGAGCCGTTCGGCATGGTGCCGGTCGAAGCCGCGGCCTACGGCACGCCGGCCGTCGTGCCCGACCACGGCGGGATCACCGAAGCGATCCGCGCCGGCGAATCGCCCGACGCCCCGACCGCGGGCCTGACCTTCGGCGCATGGGACTCGGGCGACCTGGCCGAGCAGGTCGGCCGGCTGCTCGATGATGAGGCGTTGTGGCGGCGGCTGTCGGACGCCGGGCCGGCGGTGGCGGATCACTACTCGGTGGCCCGGCTGGCCGACCGGGTGTTGGCGCACCTGGGGCTGGCGTAGATTGCAGCGAGGCCGGCGAGGCGGCCGATGGTGTACCTCATGGGCAGGAAGTGGCGACAGATCACCGCATCGCTGGACCTGGCCGATATCGGGGGCTGGGCGATGCTGTTCGCCGGCGTGGGCCTGCTGGGCGTGGCGCTGTTGCTGCCGGCCTGGCACGAGTGGCAGGTCGTCGCCGGTCAGCAGGCGGTGCTGAGCGGCCGGCTGGAGCAGATCGGCGCGCGCCACGGCAACTACGTCAAGCTCATCCGGGCCGTCGAGCACGGCGACCCGCTGCTGCTGCAACGCCTGGCGTGGCACGAATTCAACCTCAAACCCGCCGGGGCCCGGCCGATGGCGTTCACCGCCCTGCCGGTGGACGGCCGGCCGGTCGGTTATCGCCAGTGGGTTGCGCCGCCGGTGCCGGATCTAACCGCCGCGCCGCTCGGCGACCCAACGGTGCTCGCATGGATTGAGGTTCGTCAGCCCGTGCTGCTGGGCGCAGGCGGCGTGCTGATCGGGCTGGGGTTGCTCAGCTCGTTGCGCGGTGCGCCGAAGGAGCAAGCGGTGTCGCGGCGCGACGGCCGTTGAACGGGTAACATCCGAATCATGCGCGACGAGTTGACCGAGGCGCGGTTGCGGTTGGCCATGGCCGGGGGCCTGGGGCCCACGCTCACGCGCCGCCTGCTCGAACAGTTCGGCGACGCGGTCGCGGCATCACACGCCTCGGCCCGCGAGCTGCGGCAGGTCGAGGGCATCGGTCAAAAGAACGCGGCGCGGATTCGCATGGAGCTGGATGAGGCCGACGTCGAACGTGAGCTGGCGCTGATCGCCGAGCACGGCGCGACGCTCGTGGCGATCGACGATGAGGCGTACCCACTGCTGCTCAAACACATTCACGACCCGCCGCCGCTGCTGTATGTGCGCGGCGCGTTCGACCGCAGCGACAGCATCGCGCTGGGCGTGGTCGGGTCGCGCAAGTGCACCGCCTACGGGCGTGAGCAGGCCGAACGCCTGGCCGCGGCCTGTGCGCAGGCGGGCATGGCGATCGTCAGCGGCGGGGCCCGGGGCATCGATACCGCCAGCCATCGC
The DNA here is from genome assembly GCA_964620345.1 of uncultured Planctomycetaceae bacterium. Taxonomy (GTDB): domain Bacteria; phylum Planctomycetota; class Phycisphaerae; order Phycisphaerales; family Zrk34; genus CAZUHK01. The sequence continues at coordinate 23,700 of CAZUHK010000008.1, read as the reverse complement.
GCGGCCCTGCGGATGCGGGGCCGGACCATCGCCGTGCTCGGCTGCGGGCTGGGCCAGTGCTACCCGCCGGAAAACCGCGAGTTGTTCGAGGCGATCGCTGCGCAGGGCGCGGTGATCAGCGAGCTGCCCATGACCGCCCCGCCGATCGCCGATAACTTCCCCCGGCGCAACCGGCTCATCAGCGGGCTGGCGCTGGGCATCCTCGTCGTCGAAGCGGCGATCCGCTCGGGCGCCCTGATCACCGCGCGCCTCGCCAGCGAAGATCACAACCGCGAGGTGATGGCCGTGCCCGGCCGGGTCGACTCGCAGGCCTCGGCCGGCTGCCACAAGATCATCCGCGAGGGCTGGGCGGCCCTGGTCACCAACGCCGCGGACATCATGGACGCCCTGGGCGAGACCGGGCAACTGCTGCGCGGGGCGATGGACGCCGACGATCGTTCACGCCAGGCCGCCAGCGGCGAAGGCGAGCAGCTCACGCTCGACCACGCGGGCATGGACGACGCGCAACGCAAACTCATCGACGCGATCACCCTCGAACCGATCGACATCGACACCCTCGCCCGCCGGACCGCCCTGCCCGTTGGCGCGATCCACGGGCACCTGACGATGTTCGAGCTTCGCGGCCTGACCGAACGCCTCGCGGGCAACAAGGTGAGAAGACGCCGGAGAAGTTAGCCACGAAGAGCAAAGGGCACGAAGAGCGGGCGAAGTAGACAGAATTTACAGGATCGACAGGATCAAGGCGCATCGTCACCCTCGGTTTCGTGGTCTCATCCAGTCAATCCTGTTGATCCAGTCCAGAACGCCACGGTTCTTCGTGACTTTCGTTCTTCGTGGCCAATCCTATTCCGCAACGGCGTTGAAGATACGGTCGCCGGCGTCGCCGAGGCCGGGCACGATGTAGGCCTGGTCGTTGAGGTGCGAATCGATCGCGCAGACGTGAATCTGCGTGGTCGGATGCTTCTGCTCAACGTGGGCGACGCCCTCGGGCGCGGCGATAATGCACAGGAGCTTGGTGCGTTTGACGCCCCAGCGCTCGAGCGTATCGAGCGCAGCCACCGCGCTGCCGCCGGTCGCCAGCATCGGATCCAGCACCAGCGCGACATCCACCGGGTCGGCCTCGGGCAATTTCTGGTAATACTCCACCGGCTCGAGCGTGGACTCATCGCGGTACAGGCCCAGGTGCCAGACCGCCGCGTCGGGCAGCATCGCCAGCACCGGCTCGACCATGCCCAGCCCGGCGCGGAGGATCGGCACCAGGCCGACCGTTTCGCTCAGGGCCTCGCCGGCGCATTCGGTCAGCGGGGTGGCGACCTCGCAGGATTCGGCAAAGAGATCTTCGGTCGCCGGGTAGATCAGCAGCGCGGTCAGCCGTCTGAGCGCGACGCGAAAGTCGGCCGGGCGCGTGTCGCGATCCCGCAGCGTAAGCAGGTGGTGCTGGATCAGCGGGTGTGCGACGGGCTCGACGGGTTTGACGGGCATGGGGCGACTCAGACGTGCTGGGCTGAATCGACAGTGTCGCGCAGGTTCAGCACGGTGTCCAGCTTGGCCTGTCGCAGGGCGGTGACCACCGCGTCGTTGACCGCGGCGACACACATCGCCCCGCCGGCGTCACCGATGAGCTTGACAACCATGTCGTTGTCGGACGGCTGGTGACTGTCGATCGCGAGATCGGCCATCGCTGATGTTCCGTGGGTCGGTCCAGATAGAGGCACGTGCAAGAAACTCGACGCGCAGATTATAGCCCCAGCCCGAACCCAGACAAAAGGGGCGCGACCATGGCCGCGCCCCTCTCGTCAGGTCGATTGCCCGGGCGTGCAGGCCCGAGTCGGTTTACCAGCGCCGACCGCCGCCACCACCACCGCCGCCGCCGCCGCGATTCTCGCGCGGGCGGGCTTCGTTGACGGTGAGCTGACGGCCCTCGAACTCTTTGCCGTTGAGCTCTTCGATCGCCTTGTTCGCCTCGGCGTCCTCGGGCATTTCGACGAACGCGAAGCCGCGCGAGCGGCCGGTTTCCCGGTCGGTCACGATGTGCGTGTCGGTGACCGAGCCGAACTCGCCGAACATGTCGCGGAGGGCCGCTTCGTCGGTCCGGTAGCTGAGGTTGCCTACATAGATACGAGCCATAACAGAATCCTTTTCACCCGAATCAGTTTCAGTCCGTCGCGATTCCCGGGTGAAGCGAATCTGCGGGCGGGGTCGGTCGGCGGCGCACCGTGCGCGAAGGCCGACCTTCGGGGGCCGGACCTGCACCATGCACGACGCATACAGCGCCTGCCCGACCAGACAGTCTGGATTGTGAAGGGGTGATCAGTCAGTTCAGAAGCGAAAGGTTCCGATCGCAGTGGGTCCTAACCGCTGCAAAGGATACCCGATCGACCCGCCGAATGCAACGGGAATCTGCCCCGGCTTGACGCCGCGCCCACCCCCCGCGAACATTCGCCCACTTCCCCCCCGACCGACCGAGGCCCGAAATGCCACCGATCTTCCACGAACGCACCGACAAACAGGCCATTGAGACCGGCGACCGCTTTGCGCCGAAATTCGATGAGAACGGCCTGATCCCCGCGATCGCAACCGACGCCCACACCGGCGAGGTGCTCATGTTCGCCTTCATGAACGAACAGGCCCTGGCCAAAACGTTGCAGACCGGCAAAGCCCACTACTACAGCCGCAGCCGAGGCAAGCTCTGGCTCAAGGGCGAATCGTCCGGCCACGTGCAGCTCGTCCAGCAGGTGCTCACCGATTGCGATCAGGACGTGATCTGGCTGCGGGTGGACACCCAGGGGGCCGCGGCATGCCACGTGGGCTATAAGTCCTGCTTCTACCGCGAAGTGCAGCCGGACGGCACGCTGAAGTTCGTCGGCGGCCAAAAACTGTTCGACCCCGAAGCGGTCTACGGCAAGGGCTGATCCGCCCGCCGCGCCCGTGGTCACCATCGCAGGATGGCCGCGCCCGCAAGCAGGACCGCTGCGGCGCTCGGTTCGGGCACCAGTTTGGGGGGGCCGTGCGATATTGCTTCGTCGGCCCGTTGCCGCTCAGCCGCACCATCGAGGTTGAGCAAGCGTTCCTTGAACCGCGTCTGGTCGCGGGCGGGTGGGGGCGGATGCTCGGGCATGAACGACCAAGGCGATTCGCCTCGGCGACCGCAACAAGTGCGTCGGTCGGCCGGGCAGTGAGCGGCGTTGATCGAAGCTCAGGCGATATCGAAGATTATGAATGACAGCGACGAACGTCACATTTCCCGGGCCACCACACGGTTCAATCAAATCAGGTGTGTTGGGGGACAGATGTAACTTCGGCATCGGTCAGATAGCACGACGGGTCCATGCCCAGCCAGTCGCCCGTGGCCGCCTCGGCACGGGTGCGCAGGTTGCCGTTGCACACGTCGAGGAATCGGCAATGCTGACAGCGCTGCGGCAGGTGTGCGGCCCGGTCGCGCAGCACCCCCAGCCGCTCGTCGTCGGCTTGCGACCAGATGCGGCTGAACGGCTTGTCCTTCACATTGCCGCAGTTGTAATGCCAGGAGAACTGGTCGTAATGCACGTTGCCGACCGGGTCGATTGACGCGATGTTGCAGCCGGACCGATTGCCCCCGGTGCCGCGCAGCATGGGGCGGACGTCTTCAATCCGACGCGGCGCTTCAGTTTCAAGACGAAGCAGCGCGTAAGCCGCGTCAGCGTGATTGCTGACGGTCAACACTTCCAGCGGGTATCCCGCGGCGTGCAGGGCGCGAGTGCGGTCGATGATCTGATCGACGACGCGACGGGTCTGTTCCGCGGTGAGGTCGGCCTTCCGCATCTTCCCACCCCGGCCGGCGTAGGCCAGGTGATAGACGCACAGCCGCTGCACATCGTGCTCGTTGCAGGTGTTGATGATCGCGTCGAGGTCGTCCTGATTCAGGGCGTGGACGGTGAAGCGCACGCCGACCTTGATGCCGCGGGCGCGGCAGTGATCGATCGCGGCCAATGCCAGGTCGAACGCGCCGCGCATGCCGCGGAGTTTGTCGTGCCGCGCCGCGATGCCGTCGAGACTGATCCCCGCGTAGCGCAGGCCGAGGTCGGCCAGCCGCCCGGCCATGTCGGCGTCGATGCGTGTGCCGTTGGTGCTGAGCGTGGCGTTGAGGTCAATCTTTCGGGCGTGAGCGATGAGGCCCAGCGTGTCGGGGCGCACGAGCGGCTCGCCGCCGCTGAACAGCACGGCCGGCACACCGAAGGCCTTGAGGTCATCGAGCAGCGCCTTGCCCTGTTCGCTCGTCAGTTCACCCGGCGCGGGCTGGGCGTCGGCCGAGGCGTAGCAATGGACGCATCGCAGGTTGCACGCCCGGGTCACCGCCCAGACGACGACCGGTCGGGGGACACCATCGTCGCGTTGGGTATGCCCGTAGCGAAGGGCTTCGTTGCCGGCCCGGTGGCCGCAGAGGATGTTGCTGATGCTCAGCATGACAAGTTGCTCCGATCTTGAATCGCTTTGGGTGTGTAGGCGCAGTCCGGTTCACTGGCAAGCGGATCGCGTGTGACAGCGTATGCCCGCGCCCGGCTGCCGCCGCAGATTTGGCGGTACTCGCAGACACCGCACTTACCGCTGAACCGATCGGGATTCCGTAACTGCCGCATCAGCGTGCTGTCTTGGTAGATTTCGACGACCGATTGCCGAGGGAATCGCCCGCACTCGATGGGCATGAAACCCGAGGGGAAGACTTGCCCGGTGTGACTGATGAACATCACCCCCTTGCCGTCGTTGACGCCCAGCGGGGCGCGCTGCAACCGGTCGCCGGCGTGGCCTACAGGGTTGCGCTGCGGGTCGCCTTGTTTTTGTAGGACGAAGCGGCGGTAGTGATGGGCTTCGGTCGTCTTGATGCCGAAGCTCCGTCGAGTTGCGTTCTGCCAAAGCGTTTCGAAGACCTCTTCGCATTGGACTGCGGTGATGCGTTGCTCGGCCAGCCCTCGGCCGACGGGTACGAGGAAGAAGACCGACCACAACACAATGCCCGCCGCCTCGATCTGGTCAGCGATGGCCTCGAGCTGATCGATGTTGCGCGTTGTAACCGTGGTGTTGACCTGAAGCGTCAGTCCCACATCGCGGGCGTCGGCGAGAATCTCGAACGTGCGATCGTAGCTGCCGACGACGTTGCGCAACCCGTCGTGCGTCGCCGCATCACAACCATCGAGTGACAGGGCGAAGCGGCTGAGCCCGGCCCGCTTCAAGTCCGCCAGCGCTTGCCGCGTCACCAGCGGTGTGGCCGACGGCGTCATCGCCACACGCAGACCACGCTCGACCGCGTACGCGGTCAGGTCGGTCACGTCCTCGCGCTTCAACGGATCGCCGCCGGTGAGCACCAGCAGCGGCGGCTTTTCAAACCGCAGCAGATCATCGACCAGCGCCCGGCTCTGCGCCGGTGTCAGTTCGTGCGGATGCCGCCCGGGCTGGGCGCACGCCCGGCAGTGGGCACAGGCCAGATCGCATGCCCGGGTGATCTCGTAGAACACCAGGAACGGCGAGCGACCGAAGTCGGCAGCGGTGTAGTTCGGCTTCATGTTCGAACTGCCTGTTCAACAATGCGGTGAATGAGAACGTCCATATCAACGCCTTCTTCGGGCTCGGCATTCTTTTTGAAGCCCAGATCGGCCAGGCGGATGTGGCGATCCACCGGCGTGTCGATCAGATCACAGATGCCCAGGCCGCATTCGATGGGGCATCCGTCGATCACCCAGACCTCGCGATCGCGCAGCTTGTTGAGGAACGGCTTCTTGCGCGCCCCGACGCCGGCCAGGCAAGACATCTCGGCGGTGCCGCGCCGGTCCAGTTCCTTGGCCAGTTCCCATAACAGCTTGGCCGCGAACGAGCAGCCGGCACAGGCGAAAACGATGGGCTTGCGAATTGGCATCATTCATCTGCCCAGCGCACGAGCATCACCTCGATCCGACCTTCAATACCTGCCGCTGGCGTGACGGACGGGAAACGAATATCGATCGCGCGCTGATCGTTCGGAGCGAGCTGCTGGATGCCAACCAATGGATTGACAGCCAGCACGTTTCGTTGAGTATCGATCAATCGGGCCGTGAGCACAATGTGGTCGGCAAGCGTGGGGCTCTGATTCGTCACGCTGACCGTCACCACGTAATCACCGGATACTCTTTTCGTATCGGTGACGGCGGCCTCGATCGCCTCGGTCTTCTGGAACTGCCGCGGGTTGAAGCTGTCCGCGATGCCGATTCGCCATATCCACACGCCCACGGCGCTGAGGCCCAACACCACGGCAATCACCGTCCGACGCGACCGGGCGAACTCCAGTATCGGCATACAACGCTGGACGCTCGTGGGCCGGCAGCGTTCCGCCGAACATCTTCGGCGGCAGCCACGGATCGTTCGGGTCGCACTGCCCGGTGGGCCCGCCCAGCTCGTGTGGCGCGGCCGGAGGCGGATGACCGTTGTGTTCCTGCGAATAGGCCATCACGCCAAGACCGACCTGCCTCAGATTGCTCTGGCCCACCACCTGTTCCGCCGCCGAACGTGCCTTGGATAACGAGGGCAGCAGCAACCCCAGCAGCAGCGCGATGATCGAAACCACCGTCAGCAATTCGATCAGCGTAAAACCGCGATGGCGTGGTTGTCCGTGATGTGGCGATGGAAGTTGCATCACGGTTCCTTCGACGTCGCCTCGGCCTTCGCCTTGGCGGCGGTGATCAGCGTCAACAACATGACGCACGATGTCTTGGCCGTGACGGTGTGCGGCAGGTGGGCGGGCATGTAAACCCAAGTTCCCGGCTCGGCGTCGGTCTGTTCTTTCCCCACGCGCCAACGGGCCTGTCCGGACAGTTGCTGCATGATCGCCGGCATCGAGGCGGTGTGCTCCGACAATTCCTGCCCGGCGGCGAACGCGAAGAGCACCACCTTGACGCTATCCGATTGCTGCAGCGTAAGACTCAACGTGCCGTCTTCTGGCGGGCTGATCTTGTCGAGGAGATTGCCGACAAGGACGGTATTGGAGGATTCAGTCATGGCGTATCTCAGTTGAACTGTTTACGGTTTGCTCGCGATCAGGCCCACCGCGGCGAGGTGCGGCCGCAGTGATCGAAACGTCCGCTTCATTTCCAGCACCCGCCGCCGTTCGGGGCGTCGGGTCAGCAGGCGACCGGCGAAACGCATCGCCCCGACCAGCCCTTCATCACGGATCAAACGCCTCGGCTCCAGCAGCGCCATCGGCACCGTGCGGCGTTGCTCGACCCGGAAGCCCGCGCCTTCGAGCATGGCCGCCCAATCCTCCACGCGCATCGGATACGCCTGATGATGGATCGCCGAGGTGATCTGTTTGCGGATCGCCTGCGTCTTCTCCGCGTCGTCGGGATCGATCTGATCCAGCGCCAGCTCGTGGATGCCGTAGCGCCCGCCGGGCTGGAGCAGGCGGAACGCCTCGGCGATGATCTGCCTTCGCCGGGTGTCCGGCTGCATGGTGAGCATGGCTTCGCCATAGACCACCGAAGCGCAGGCGTCGGCCAGTCCCGTTTCCTGCGCCTGGCCGCTGATGACCTGCCGATCAGCATCTTCGGTCGCCAGCCAGCGCTGGACGATGCGGGCGGCTTCCGGGTCACGCTCGATCGCGGTGTAAGCGTGCGGCTGTTGAGCAAGCACCATCTGCGCGGTGCGGCCCATGCCGGGGGCGAATTCCACAACGCGGTCTTCGCGACCGATGTCCAGCGTGTTGACCAGCCAGCGGGTCAGTTCGAGGCCACCCGGCCGCAAAACACGCTTGCCCAGGCGGGCGAGCACCCAGTGGCCGGGCATCTTGCCCACCTCCAGCCCCTGGCCGGGCATGGCGTCGGCGGCGGTGCGCGGCGATTCATGCGAAATGTCTGTCTGTACAGTCATGGGAAGTTTGCCTCAGGCAGTTGTCATGGGCCGACGACGGCGACGAGCCGCAAGGCCAGCGCCGCATGCCAGCAGCGCCAAGCTCGCCGGTTCGGTGAACAGTTCATTTTTCAGTGTTCCGTCGTTCAACCAGCGCCGGCCGAGTTCATCGAGCCGGGCGTGAGCGGCCTCGGCCCTGCGGTGGTCGGATTCCAGCCGATCGATCTGCGCCATCGCTTGCCGGACCTGTGGATCGTCCACCTGCCGCATGCGCGGGAACAGCGATTCTTCCTCGTCGGCGGTGTGTCGCGGCGCGGCCGAGCGGAAGTAGTTCATCGCCGTCTCCAGCGCCGCACGCCCTTCATCGTCGAGCGGCCGATTGGCGTATCGCTCGGCGAGTTTCTGCAGCACCGCAAGAAAGTGCTCGATCCGACGATGACAGTCCATCATCAGTTCGATCGGCTGTGTGAAGTCCGGCTGGCCGGTGGTTCCGACGTTCACGGGCATCGCTGCGTTCCTTGTGTTTCCGGTTTTCGTCGGTTGTGTCTCAGCCATGCGCGGGGCAGGCGGCTTGGAGGTCCTGCGCCGGGCCGAAGAACTCGAAGTGCCGCTGACCTTCAGGGATGGCCAACTCATCCATGGCCTTCTGAACGGCCACCATGAACGGCTTGGGTCCGCAGAAGTAAAACGCCCCGTCGCCCTCGGGCAGCATCGAGCGGATCAAATCCGCGTCGATGAAGCCGGTGCTGTCGCAACGACCCTCCGGCAGGTCACCGGCGGCCGGTTCGCTGTAGCGGACATGGACGTTGACCTGATTGTGCTTGGCGGCGACTTCGGCGACCTCTTCGCGGTGGGCATGCGTCGTGCTATTGAGCGCGCCGTGGATGAAGATAATCTGGCGATCGGGCTGCTCGCTGACCGCTGCGTGCAGCATGGCGAGCAGCGGCGTAATGCCCACGCCGCCCGAGAGCAGCACAAGCGGCCGGTTCGTCGGCTGGTCGAGATCGAGTGTGAAGTTGCCGCTGGGCGGGCCGACCTCAATCTCATCGCCTTGGGTCAGTTCGTGGTGGAGCACGTTGGACACGAATCCCGCCGGCGCTTCGTCGTGCGGGGCGGGTTCGCGCTTGACGCTGATGCGGTAGTAGTCGGGGCGGGGTGCGGCGAAAAGTGAGTAGTTCCGCATCGTGGTGTCACCGTCCGGCGTGGCAAAACGCACGGTGATGTACTGCCCCGGAGCGAACGGCGCGAGCGGCCGGCCATCCACGGGCTTGAGATAAAACGAGCGGATGACATCGCTCTGCTCGACGATGCGATCGATTCGGAATTTGCGGAAGCCGATCCATCCGTGCCGTGTTTCGTGTTCCGTGTAGAGCTCCGCTTCACGCTGGATGCACACGTCCGCGAGCAGGTTGTACGCTTCGCCCCACGCGGCGATGACCTCATCGGTCGCGGCGTCGCCGAGCAGGTCCTTGATGGAACCAAGCAGGTGTTTGCCAACGATCGGGTAATGCTCGGGCTGGACGCCAAGCGAAGCGTGCTTGTGAGCGATCAGGTCGATCGCGTCAGCCAGCGCGGTCGGGTCGTCGATATGCTCGGCATAAGCGAGGACCGCGGCGGCGAGGGCTTTCTGCTGGGTGCCGGCGTGCTGGTGCGCGGGGTTGAAGAACGCCTTGACTTGCGGGTCGTGAGCAAACATCCGCTGGTAAAAATGGCGGGTCAGGGCCTCACCATTCTCGCGGAGAATCGGGATGGTCTGTTTGACGACGGCTCGGGTCTGTTCTGTCAGCATGGATATTCTCGCGGGCGGTTTCTGAAGGTTCGTGACGACGGCTTGAAGATCGACGTTCGGGCGGCGGGCTGGGTATCAGGTTTCCGGCGTGACGGCGGTTAAGTGGAGGCCGTCTTGTTGAGTTCCACTTCACGCGCCAGCGCCTTGGGGAACAGCACGTTGTTTTCCATGTGCACGTGCTGGTGCATGTTCGGCTCGAGCGCGGCCAACGCGTCGTACATCGCGCGGAAGGTGTTGCAGGCCCAGTCCGGCGGGGTGTAGCCGTCGGTCAGTTCGTGGAACTTGGCCAGCGCGTCGCCGGCGTTGTCGTGCTCGTGTTCCATCATGCGGATTGGATTGGCCAGCGATCCGCAGTGGAACTGCACGGGGCCGTCGGCCTGTTCGATCTGCCGAATCATAGGGAACAGCACCTGCTCTTCCTTCATCATGTGGCTGGTGAGTTCTTCCTGGAAGGCGACGAAGATTTCACGGATGTCATTCAGCCGCGGCTCGCCTTCACCATGCACGGCGGCGACCTTGCGGGTCATAAAGTCAAGCCGGGGCAGTTCCTCTTTGAGGTAGGCGTGGTGCGTGGCTTCGATGTGGTCGGCCAGCTCGGCCAGGCCCATCGCGTCGGCGTCGACCAGCGCGGCGTCGTCGGCCTCGGCGTCGGCCTGATGGATGCGATCGAGAACCTCGTCGGGATTCAGCGCCTTCTTTTCGCAGGCCTCAGCCAGCGGAATCTTTCCACCGCAGCAGTAGTCGATCTGGAGCTGCTCGAAAATGCGCGAACGGGCAGGCCGATCCTTGACCAGTTCGCCGACGGTGGTTTGCGTGCTCAGTGTGGTCATGGTGAGTTCCTTCGGCCTTGCGGGCCAGATAAACGACATTGTATCACGTTTCCAGCATTCAATGCTTGAATGCACACTTGACATCTTTGTAGCGGCCGGATACTCTGTTGTCAATGAGCCACCCGAGGAAAAACAGATGAAACTCCTTTCGGACGCCACGGAATACGGCCTGCGGGCGGTGGTCTGGCTGGCCCAGCACCCGGGGCAGGCCCAGAAGGTGCGGGAGATCGCCGAGGGCACCCACGCCACGCCCGGTTACCTCATCAAGGTGCTTCAGGCCCTGGCGAAGGTCGGCATCCTCTCGGCCCAACGCGGCAGCAGCGGCGGGTTCCGCCTCGAACGCGACCCCGCCGCCCTCTCCGTCCTCGATGTCGTCAACGCGATCGACCCGATCGAGCGCATCCACACCTGTCCGCTCGGCCTGGAGTCGCACGGCGAATGTCTGTGTCCGATGCACAAGCGGATCGACGACGCCATGGCCGCGATCGAGATCAGCTTCAGCGAATCAACCATCCAAGACCTGCTCAATGAGCCGACCACTTCGCATCCGCTGTGCGAGGCGTTGTCGGACAAATCGTCCCGCGTCGAAATTCACCTGGAGGCATGAGCCGTGGCTAAGTTTGCAAACGCTCCGATCGAACGCCACGAAGCGCTGGCACCACTCAGCCGGGACCACTACGCCGGGCTGGTCCAGGCCCAGCATCTCAAGAAAGCCGCGGACGCCGACGACGTAGCCCGCCGCAGGGCCATCGCCGAGTTCGTCGATGCGTGGGATACCGAGATGGCCGATCACTTCGCTGACGAAGAGCGGCTGCTGGCCGATCTGGCGACCGCGGGCGACCGCGAACGCCTTCTCCATGAACACCAGCAACTCGGCAAGCTGGTCGAGCAGGCCCGCGAGCTGCGCCACCAGACGGATCCCGCGGCCGACGTGGTGCGTCAGATCGGCGAAACGCTCGAACGGCACATCCGCTGGGAAGAGCGCGAACTGTTCGTGCGATTGCAAGAGCAGTTGAGCGAAGAGGAACTGGCCGATCTCGGTCGGCAGACCGAACCGATCGAGCAAGCCCGGCCTCGCAACGCTTGCCGACGCGGCGGCAACGCCGAAGAGGGACAATCCACGTGACCGCTTCGATCGAAATCAACGAACGGACGGAGCTGCCCCACCTGTTCAAGGTCTGCCCCGAAGCGCGGGCGGTGTTCAACCGGTACGGCCTGCGCGGCTGCGGCGGCGAGCATGGCCCGGCCGAAACGCTCGGGTTCTTTGCCGGCACGCATGGCGTGGACCTGCGGACATTGATCGAACAGGTCCGGCAGATCATTCACGATCCACCGGCGCGGCAACAGGCGGGCAGGCAGTTGAACGATGACGCTCGGCCCCGGCTGGCCGACGCGATCTACCGGCCGTTCTTTCTGGCTGGCCTGTTCGTCATCCTCACCGTCGGCGCGGCGTGGGGCGTGATGATCCTCTGGAAGATCGGCCTGGGCGGCTCGTTCACCGGCGTGACCGTCCACGAGGTCAACGCGCACGGCCACGCCCAGATCATGGGCTGGGTCGGCCTGTTCATCATGGGCTTCGCCTATCAGGCGTTCCCGCGCATGTGGCACGTTAATCTGCCCGCCCCCGGAATGGCGCTGGCAAGTTGGTTGGCCATGCTCGTGGGCATCGCCTGCCGCAGCACCGCGATGATGTTCACCGCATCGGCGTGGGCCGGGCCGGTGCATCACTTCGGGGTGGGGCTCGAGGTCGCCGCGGTGACGATCTTCATCGCCCTGCTGTTCACCGCGTTCAGGCGCAGCGGCCAGCCGATCAAGCCCTATATCGCCTTCGCTTTCACGGCGTTGGCGTTCCTTTTCATCCAGGCGATCTACAGCGGCTGGCACATCGCACGACTCATGGCCGCGCCCGATCGCGAGGCGTTGTTGAATCAGATCGCCACGTTCCAGGCCCCGCTGCGCGATCTTCAGATTCACGGCCTGGCGATGATGATGATCTTCGCGGTGAGCATCCGCATGTTCCCCACGATTTTCGGTCTGCCCGAGGTGCCGCAGCGCCGGGCCTGGATTGCCTGGGGCCTGCTGCTGGCGGCGGTGATCTGCGAGACGACTTTGTTCCTGACCTTCCGCTTGACCGGCTCGCACGCCGCGGCCGGGGGCATGGCGCTGCCCTGGCTGCTGCTGCCGATCGGCGCGGGCCTGATCGTCGTGCCGTGGAAGCTCTGGCGGCCGCTGCCCGAGGCACTTGCGGGGGCCGGGCGCTGCGATCGCTCGGGCAAGTTCATCCGCATCGCGTTCGCTTGGTTGTTCGTCTCGTTCGCCATGCTCATGCTGCTGCCGGTGTATCAGATGGTCAGCGGCATCGCGTTCAGTCACGCTTATTACGGCGCGATCCGCCACGCGATCACGGTCGGGTTCATCTCCATGATGATCGTCGGCATGGCGGCGAAGGTCGTGCCGACGCTGCGCGGCATCGGGCCTGAGAAGCTGCCCTCGTTATGGCTGCCGTTCGTGCTGATCAATATCGGTTGCCTGCTTCGGGTGGGCTTCCAAATCGGCACGGACTGGCACCCGGCGTTCTTCAAGCTGGTCGGCGTCAGCGGCGTGCTCGAGTGGACCGGCCTGGCGATCTGGGCCGGCCACCTGGTCGCGGTGATGCTGGGCATGGGCCGCTACCGTGACACCGGCGCGACGACATGGGGCCCGGCCCCCGACCGCATTGCTCCGGAGCATCGCGTCGCCGCCGTGCTTCACTGGCATCCCGAACTGGACCCGATCTTCGTGGACCACGGCTTCGATCTGATCCGCAACCCCGTGCTGCGTCGCACGATCGCCCGACAGATTTCACTCGCGAAGGTGTGCCAGATGAAAGCGGTGGCGCTCGATCCGTTCATCAACGAGTTGAACCAGCCACGGGAGTCTGGCAGGAGTCGCTGCGGACGCTATGCACACATAGACCTGACCGTCGGCGGTACTGCGCTGGCCAATCCCGCCCATGCCTGAGCATTGGAGTTACCCTTGCCCTCCCGAGCAGCCATCAAAGCGACCGTTACCGGCCTGATCGCAACGGGTGTTCTCGTGGTGCTGGTGTTCGTCGGCTCGCGGAATCTGCAGCACTTCGACGCGGCGCTGTTCGCCTATCTGTTCGCCACGCTGTTTGCGGTGTTCGGCATCGCCTACCGCTACAGTATGTGGCTGCAGCGACCGCCGACCGCGATGTACTGGAAACGCGGGTGGCAGATGTTTCTGCATCCGAGCTACCTGCTCAAGAACTTCGTCAAACTCAATGAGCGATTGATTCGCCGCTTCGTCCTCAACGACTTTATCTGGAAGCGAAGCTGGAAGCGCGGCTTCGCGCACCTGCTGATCATGTGGGGCTGCCTGATGGCATTCGCGATCACGTTCCCACTGGTATTCGGCTGGATTCACTTCCAGACCATCGACGATCGGTTCGAGCATTATCGCGCTGTAGTCTTCGGTTTTCCCACCATGTCGTTTCGCATCGGATCACTGCTGGGCTACCTGATCTTCCACGGGCTGGTCTGGGCGTCGTTCATCGTGATCGCCGGGGTGATGCTCGCCTTCCGCCGGCGCATGCGCGAGCAAGGCGCGGCCGCGGTCCAACGCTTCGGCGAAGACATCCTGCCGCTGGTCATGCTGTTCGCCATCAGCGTTACCGGCCTGTTGATCTGGGTCAGCTACGAATGGATGCACGGTTACGCCTACAGCTTCCTGGCGATCCTGCACGCGATCACGGTGATCCTGTTCCTGCTCTGGCTGCCGTTCGGCAAGTTCTTCCATATCTTCCAGCGCCCGGCGCAGCTCGGCGTGTCGTTCTACAAGGACGTCGGCGGAGCCGGCGAGCAGGCACACTGCGGTCGCTGCGGCAAAGCGTATGCCTCGAAGATGCACATCGACGACCTGATCGCAGTCCAGAAACAACTGGGCTATCGATACGAACTGCCCGATGCATCGGGCCAGGCCGAGCACTATCAACGCATCTGCCCCAGGTGCCGCCGCTCGATGTTGGCCATCGCACAAGGGCAGCTCTGGGCCGGCGGCAAGGCCGCCGACCCGTTCGAGGAGTCGATCCATCATGGCTGATACGCCCGTCGATCAATTGCAGATTATCAAGCAGTTCGGCCCGCACCTGGCGTTCAGTCGGGGCAGCCGTCTGGACACCGGCGTGGAACCCGATGCCGTGGTCAAAACCCATTGCTGTTTCTGCGGCCAGCAGTGCGGTATCCAACTCAAAGTCAAAGACAATGAGGTCATCGGTTTCGAGCCGTGGGAGGAGTTTCCCTTCAACAAGGGCATGCTCTGCCCCAAGGGGGTCAAGCGATATCTGCAGGGATCGCACCCGGATCGGCTGACCACGGCGCTGCGTCGTGACCCGCAAGCGGAAGGCGGCTTCGCCGCGATGGGCTACGAGCAGGCGATCCGGCAGACCGCCGAAGCGATTCAGCGCATCCAGTCAGAACACGGGCACGACGCGATGGCCGTGCTCACCGGCGCGTCGCTGACCACGGAAAAGACGTATCTGATGGGCAAGTTTGCCCGGCTCGCGCTGAAGACCGCCAACATCGACTACAACGGCCGGCTGTGCATGGTCAGCGCCGCCGGGGGCAACAAGAAGGCGTTCGGCGTCGATCGTGCGGCCAGCCCGTGGAACGACATGCTCGGCGCGGACGTGATATGGATCAGCGGCGCGAACGTTGCTGAGTGTGCCCCGATCACGACCCACTACGTCTGGCAGGCGCGGGAGAACGGGGCGAAGATCATCGTCGTCGATCCGCGCATCACGCCGATCGCGCGGACCTGTGATCTTTTTATGCCAGTCAAGCCCGGGCGCGACGTGGCCCTGTTCGCCGGCATCCTGCACCTGATGATCGAGAACGACTGGCTCGATCACGATTTCATTGAGAATCACACGGTCGGGTTCGACGAGGTTGCCGCGTCGGTGAAGGATTGGACACCCCATCGGACGGCGGAAACGACCGGCATCGCCGAGCGGCTGATCCGTCAGGCCGCGGAATGGTGGGGCCAAGCCAAGACCAGCTTCCTGACGCACGCCCGCGGGATCGAGCACCACAGCCACGGCGTGCAGAACGTGCTGGGGGCGATCAACATCGTCCTCGCCTCGGGTCGCATCGGCCGGCCCAACTGCGGCTACGCCACGATCACCGGCCAGGCCAACGGTCAGGGCGGCCGCGAGCACGGGCAGAAATGCGACCAACTCCCCGGCGCCCGCGATATCTCCAATCCCGAGCATCGCGCCTACGTGGCGGGCGTCTGGGGCGTGGACCCCCATGACCTGCCCGGCGCGGGCGTCGATGCCTACGAAATCTTTCGTAAAATCGACCGAGGCGAGATCAAAGGGCTGCTGAGCATCTGCTTCAACCCCAAGGTTTCGCTGCCGGACAACAACTTCGTCACGCGCTGTCTGGACAAGCTGGACTTCTACGTGGCGATCGATTTCTTCCTGAACGAAACCGCACGCCATGCGGACATCGTGCTGCCCGGGTCGCTGCACGAGGAAGACGAGGGCATCGTCACGCAGATTGAGGGTCGGGCGATCAAGATCAACAAGGCCGTCGATCCACCCGGCGACGCGCGGCAGGACTGGCGGATCATCCAGGACATCGCCGCGGCGATGGGCCGAACGCACGGGCTGACTTTCCGGGGGCCGCGCGAGATGTTCGAAGAGCTTCGCATCGCCAGCAAGGGCGGCGTGGCAGACTACTCGGGCATGACGTGGGAAAAGATCGAGCAGAACCACGGCATCTGCTGGCCTTGCTACAGCGAGGATCCGCAAGGCAATCGGATCGACGACCACATGGGCACGCTTCGGCTGTTCGAGCCGGGCTCGTGGAACCCGGTGGCCAAGGGCGCCGGGCCGTTCTACTTCCCCGATGGCCGGGCGCGGTTCAACGTGGCCGAATACACCCCGCCGACCGAGGAGACGGATGACGACTACCCGATCATCCTCACGACCGGTCGCGTGGTCAGCCAGTTTCTGTCGGGCACGCAGACGCGGCGGATCGGGCCGCTGGTCGAGCAGTATCCTGAGCCGCGCACGGAGATGCACCCGCGTCTCGCCGAGCAACTCGGCATCGCGGACGGCGACTGGGTGACGACCGAGAGCCGGCGCGGCACATGCACGCTCAAGGCGCAGGTCGTCAGCACGATCCGCCCGGACACGGTGTTCATCCCCTACCACTGGGCCGGGGCGAAGAGCGCGAATCAGTTGACGATCTCGGCGCAGGATCCGATCTCGAAGATTCCCGAATACAAGGTTTGTGCGGTCCGCGTGCGCAAGGCCGACGGTCCGCCTGACTATGCCGAGCAACTCGAATCGCAGCAGTAGCCGAGCAACGACGAAAGCAACAATATGCCTGTTCCCGATCATCTCGAGTTTTTCATCGACCCCAACCGCTGCATCGGTTGCCAGTCGTGCGTGCAGGCGTGCGCCGAGTGCGACACGCATAAAGGGCAGTCGATGATTCAACTGGATTACGTTGAGCGGTCCCATTCGACGCAGACGGTGCCGGTGGTGTGCATGCACTGCGACTCGCCGACCTGCGCCGAGGTGTGCCCGGCCGACGCGATCAAGAAAACCGAAGACGGCGTGGTGCAGTCGGCCCGTAAGCCGCGCTGCATCGCGTGCAACAACTGCGTGCTCGCCTGCCCGTTCGGCATCCCCAAGATGCTCGACGAGCAGGCGCTGATGATGAAGTGTGACATGTGCTACGACCGGTCGTCGGTCGGCAAGAAGCCGATGTGCACCACCGTCTGCCCCAGCCAGGCGCTGTTCTTCGGCACGCGGGAAGAGATCGAACGGTTGCGGCCTCGGTCGCGGCCGATCAACCAGTTCCGCTTCGGTGAGCAGAGCATCCGCACGAAAGTCAACATGATGGTGCCGCGCGAATCGCCGACCGAGCAGATCGATGTCACCGAATTCATGCACGAACCCGATCAGCAACGCACCATCCGGTTGGCAGTGATGGACGATGCGATGTTTGAGCCCGCTTAGTTCACGGAGACCCCCATGGCCCGGAAGCCACACTCAAAGCATCCCGACGGCAAGCCCGCCTCCGCCCAGCCCCGATGGCGGCAGGACTTTCCCATCGACACCGCGCAGGATGAGTACGTCAGCCGGCGCGACTTCGCCAAGTTTCTGGTGCTCACCAGTGCCGCGATGGCGACCGGGCAGGTGATGCTGGTCGCCCAGTCCGCCGCCCGCCGTGACGCCCGCCACGAACCGCTCGCCATCAAACCCGACACCGAGGTCGGCGTCGGCCAGGTCGTGCAGTTCGCCTATCCCGGGAAGAAGGATAAATGCCTGCTCGCGCGGTTGGACGACGGCAAGCTCATCGCCTTCGGCCAGTTGTGTACGCACCTGATGTGCCCGGTGATTCCCGACGTGGAGAACAAGCAGTTCGTCTGCCCCTGCCACAAGGGCTGTTTCGACATGCAGACCGGTCGGCCCACGGCCGGCCCGCCGCGCCGTCCGCTGCCGCGGATCACGCTGAACGTCGGCGACGATGGCATCATTTACGCCACCGGTGTGGAGCTGAGCACATGAGCCATCAAAACCGATCATTCACACGCGAACAAAAGACCGCCATCGTTTACGGCATGACCTGCTTCATTCTTCTCCTGGTGATCTGTCAGATCTGGCTGGTCACCGCGACGGTCAACGCCTTTCTCGGCGGGGATGATTCGATCGTCTGGCCCGCCGCGATCGCCAGCTTCGTCTGCCTGGCCTTAAACCTCGGCCTGCTGCGATACCTCTATCTGCTGGACCAACCTTCACGCTCACACCGCCAGAGAAAGGCAACCGATTCATGACATCGATCAAAGGCAACCCCACGCAAGGCCTGTTCGGCGCAACCGCCGGCTTCTTCTTCGGCTTCGCTGCGGTGGCGCTGTTCGGTCCCACAGCCACGCGCTTTGAGGCCGCGATGGACCTCACGCCGATGATGGTCGGCCTGCTGGTCGCCATGCCCGCGCTGTCCGGATCGTTGCTGCGCATCCCGTTTTCGGCATGGGTGGACAGCAACGGTGGACGCAGGCCCTTCCTCGTGCTGCTCACACTTTCAATCATCGGCATGGCCGGGTTGTCGT
Source organism: uncultured Planctomycetaceae bacterium (assembly GCA_964620345.1). GTDB lineage: Bacteria > Planctomycetota > Phycisphaerae > Phycisphaerales > Zrk34 > CAZUHK01. Next base: position 5,109 of record CAZUHK010000008.1, on the reverse strand, counting down.
TCATCATCTGGCGCTACTACCCCGATGGACTGACCCGCGCGTTTTATCCACTGATTCTCTTCCTCGGCCTGCTCTGCGGTTGCGGGATCGCCACGTTTTCCGTTGGTATCAGCCAGGTCTCCTACTGGTTCGCCAAGGACAAGCAGGGCACGGCGCTGGGGACCTTTGGCGGCGTCGGCAACCTCGCCCCGGGCATCTTCTCGTTCATCCTGCCTGTCGCCCTCGCGCGGTTCGATCTGCTCGGTTCCTACCTGGCGTGGCTGGCGTTTCTGATCGTCGGGCTGGGGGTGTATCTGGCCACGGGGCGCAACGCGTGGTACTTCCAGTTGCGTAAACAAGGGGTCGCTGCTGACGAGGCGCGTCAGCGGGCCGGCGAAATGGGACAGGTGCTCTTCCCGTCCGGCACGCCGATGACATCCTTACGAGTGTCCGCATCGGTCTGGAAGACGTGGCTGCTGGTGCTGATCTATTTCTCGACGTTCGGCGGCTTCATCGCGCTGACCGCATGGTTTCCGACCTACTGGACGAAGCTGTTCGGCACCACGGTGTTCCTCGCCGGCACACTCACCGCGGCCTATTCGATCGGCGCTTCGCTGGCGCGGGTCGGCGGGGGCTTCGTCGCTGACCGCTTCGGCGGCGAACGCACGCTGATCGCCTTTGCCCTGATGATGGGGTTCGGGGCGGCGACGCTGGCATTCTGCACGTCGTTCACGGGTGCGGTAGCCGGCATGGCTTTGCTGTCGATCGCAATGGGCGTGATGAACGCCGCCGTCTTCAAACTCGTCCCCCAGGAGGTGCCCCAAGCCGTTGGCGGCGCGGCTGGTTGGGTCGGCGGACTTGGCGCGCTCGGCGGCTTCGTCCTGCCGCCGGTGCTCGGCGCTTTCGTTGAAGCGCAAGGTGAGGTTGGCTACGCCCGGGGGTTCCTTGTGTTCCTGGGGCTGGCGATTCTGTGCCTGGCACTGGCGGCAATCATCCGTCAAACGCGTACGCCGGTGTCTGGTAGCGTCCCACCTGTTTCTGAGTTGGTCACTGGCCAGGGGGATGCTTGAATGTTCTCGGATGCGCAAGGTCGACAAGTCGGTTACCTGCGGTTGTCGCTGACCCCGGCGTGTCCCATGCGATGCACGTACTGCCGACCGCAGGTTATCACCGATATGCCCGGTGAACAACGCATGTCCGCCGGCACGATCGAACAGATGGTGCGGCATCTGATTACTCGATGGGGCCTGCGAAAGGTGCGCCTCACCGGGGGCGAACCGACCGCGCGTCGCGACCTGTTCGAGATCATCGAGCGGCTGTCGCGCATCGACAGCGTGGACGATCTGACGATGACGACCAATGGCCTGACGCTGCCCCAGCACGCCGCCGCGTTTCGTCGGGCGAAAAGAAGCTCGACCACATCGACTCATTCGGCATGCCGCTTTGGCGTGCCTTCATAAATCACGGTCAGCGCATCACACAGGGTAAGATCGAAGTTGAATGGGCCTGCGATCGGCCACCGCCAAACGCAGCAGCTGGAATAGGAGACTGAACCCTCCTTCAACCCACGAACAAAAACCCCATTGACACACCCGGCTTCATAGGAGGTGTCAGGTTCAATCTGCGTTCAGCTTGCTCACCCAGCACCGAACCACCCAACCCGATACCTATTCCCGTCCATTTTTTCCCGTTCCGCGGTGCGAACGCAGACACCGGCCTTGACAGTTATTGAGAATCGGTTATCATTTAGGCAGTCTTCAGATTAGCGCTGCTCTCCTTCCGTACGCCGCGTGATCGTCCAGCTGGCTAGCGGCAACGGACTGATTACTGCCCACCTGCAACCGTGAATCTCAACCATGACATCAACTCGACTCCCCGTCACCGTTCTCTCCGGCTATCTCGGCGCGGGTAAGACCACGCTGCTCAACCACGTCCTGCGCAACCGCGAAGGGCTGCGCGTCGCGGTCATCGTCAACGACATGTCCGAGATCAACATCGACGCCAACCTCGTCCGCGACGGCGGCGCGGCCCTGTCGCGCACCGAAGAAACCATGGTCGAGATGAGTAACGGCTGTATCTGTTGCACGCTCCGCGAGGACCTGATGGTCGAGGTGCGCAAACTGGCCGCCGAAGGCCGATTCGACCATCTGCTCATCGAATCGACCGGCATCGGGGAGCCGATGCCCGTGGCGGCGACCTTCTCGTTCCGCGATGAGAACGGCCAAAGCCTCAGCGACATCGCCACGGTCGACACGATGGTGACGGTCGTCGACGCAGCCAATTTCCTCAGAGACTTTGACAGTCAACAAAGCCTCAACGATCGGCAGATGGGCATGGGCGAAGAGGATCAGCGCACCATCGTCGATCTGCTGACCGATCAGGTCGAGTTCGCCAATGTCATCGTCATCAACAAGTGCGACCTGGTTTCCGACGCCGAAGCCCAGCGGCTTGAAGGCATTCTTCACCACCTGAATCCCGACGCACGCATCCTGCGCGTTTCGCACGGAAAAGTCGACTTGTCACAGGTGGTGGGCACCGGGTTGTTCGACGAAGAGCGCGCCAGCCAGATGCCGGGATGGGTCAAGGAACTCAAAGGCGAACACACACCCGAGACGGAGGAATACGGCATCAGCAGTTTCGTCTACCGACGCCGAAAGCCGTTCCATCCTCAACGCCTGATGGACGCGATCAACAGCGGACTCAAAGGCGTGATTCGGTCCAAAGGTTACCTGTGGATCGCGACCCGGCCGCACTTCTGCGGAGTCTGGTCGCAGGCCGGCGCTTCGTTACAGATCGACCGGGCGGGCTACTGGTTCGTAGCCGTCGGAAAGGAACGCTGGCCTGAGGATCCCGAAACACGTGAATGGATCGAAGAACACTGGGACGACGAGGTGGGGGATTGTCGGCAGGAAATCGTGTTCATCGGAGCGGACATGAATCAGCAGAAGATCGAAGAACATCTCGACGCGGCCCTGCTCACCGACGACGAGATGCGCAGTGGGCGAGAGTCCTGGCGTGATTTCGATGATCCCCTGCCCAGTTGGGAACAGCCCGAGTCGGCGACCGTGTAACTGCCCAGCAACATGCCTTCTCAGAAAGAACGATCCACCCATGAATAAGCCAGCATTTTCAGAAAGACTCAGCGTCGAACAGGTCGAAGAGGGCGTCGATCTTGCACCCAAGTTCGACGAGCACGGGTTGATCCCGGTGGTAACCACCGATTACGCCACCGGCGAAGTGTTGATGCACGCCTACATGAACGCCGAGGCGCTTGAGCAAACCATCACGTCGGGCGAGGCGGCGTACTGGAGCCGCAGCCGGCGGTGCCTCTGGCACAAGGGCGCGACGAGCGGGCTGGTGCAGCTTGTCCGCGAGATACGGATCGATGACGACCAGGACTGCATCTGGCTGCGCGTGGATGTCCAGGGCGGAGCCAGTTGCCACGTCGGCTACCGCTCCTGTTTTTACCGGTCGGTGCCATGCGGTGCTCACGCGGGCCAGCCGCTGCGCTTTACCGAAGACGCCAAGACCTTCGACCCGCGGGCGGTCTACGGCGATGCGCCGAACCCCACGCAACTTTGAAGCGAGCCAGCATTGAAGGATAATCATGGCAGAGTATAAAAATGCCCGCGGCGCATCCGAGGGGAAGACGCCTTCCCCGACGCATGGTCAACCGGACTCCTCTCTTGTGGAGGTCGATGTCGTTGTCGTCGGCGCGGGCGCGGCAGGGGTCGGTGTCGGCGTCGCGTTGTCCGATGCCGGGGTCGATGACTTGCTCATCCTGGACCGTTACGGTGTAGGCGCATCGTTCGATCGGTGGCCCGAGCAGATGCGATTTATTACCCCGTCGTTCGCCACCAACTCGATCGGCATGCTGGACATCAACTCCGTGGTCCTCGGTGTATCGCCGGCGTTTACACTGGGCGTCGAGCACCCGACGGGCGCGCAATACGCATCCTTCCTGCGTGTCGTGGCCGAGTACTTTGAGTTGCCCGTCCGCCCCGGCATTGACGTGCTCTGCGTCACGCCGGAGGAAAACGGCTTTGTGCTGCACACCGACCAGGGAGCAATTTGGGCGCGGCATGTGATCTGGGCGGCCGGCGAATTTCAATACCCACGGACTGCCTGCTTCCCCGGCGCCGAACTGTGTCGGCATAACGCCACGATTGATTCATGGGAATCGGTCGTGGGGAATAAAGCGGTCGTCATCGGCGGCTATGAAAGCGGCATCGACGCGGCGATCCACCTGGCCCGGCTTGGCAAGCAAGTGACGGTGCTCGACCGCGGTGATCCCGCGCCTTGGGCGTACGATTCGTCCGACCCGAGCATCTCGTTATCCACCTATACCTGCGAGCGGTTACGAGAGCCATCGGTGTCGAAGCGGATAGAGCTTGTAAGTAGCGCGGATGTCACTGAAGTACTCAGGAACGGCGACGGATATGAAGTTCGCTGCGGCAATGGCGATCGCTTCAAAGCCTTCGCACCGCCGATCCTCGCGACCGGGTTCCGCGGCAGCATGTCGCTCGTCGCCGACCTCTTCGACAAGCGCGAGGACGGCTACCCCCTGCTCAACGATCGAGACGAATCGACCATCACGCCGGGGCTGTTCCTCTGCGGGCCGATGGTGCGGCACGACAACCACGTCTTCTGCTTCATTTACAAGTTCCGTCAACGCTTCGCCGTCGTCGCCAAAACGATCGCGGACCGTCTCGGCCTGCCCGCCGAGCAACTGGAAATGTATCGGCAATGGGGCATGTACCTCGATGACCTGTCCTGCTGCGGGCAGGAGTGTGTGTGCTAATTCGATTAACCCTAAATAAAGGAGATTTCCATGACCGAACAGTTGTTTGAACATTTTGCGACGACCGTCCAAAAGTCAGTCGCGAAGGCGACCATCATCGAACCCCGCACTGAAGTGCTCGATGCTTCGGTGGAATACTGCGTCAGCAGCGGCTACGTGCTGATTACGGAACAAGCGACCCATCGGGCTTTCGTAACCCACATCAGCAATGCGGTGCTCGAATTGTCTAAGCCAGCGTGATTCGGAATGTGGATAGGAGTATTGTGTAGTGAAACCTAGTGCTGTGTCAGTCGTTGATTTTCGACGTGATTCGGTGATTTGTCCGATGC
>CAZUHK010000007.1:41892-45630 GCA_964620345.1 uncultured Planctomycetaceae bacterium | reverse complement strand
GACTGCGTGCCCGGCACGCTGGGCTTTGAGCTGCGGCGTGTGCTGCGGGGGCGGTGAGGCCATCTATCGATGCCGTCGCCAAGGACCAACCATAGCAGGTCTACAGATGATCCCGTACCCGAGTTCGGGTATTATCAGGAAGTCGGAAAACCAAGAACGAACTGAGCGACAGATGCTGAGACACGATGCGCCAACCTTCCAAGTAGAGTCCGACTTTTCCGCCGATGCCAAGGCGGTGGTCTATCTGGGTAATTGCCTGGACCTACTTAAGACACTTCCTGACGAGTCGATCAGTCTTATAGTTACTTCCCCGCCTTACAATATTGGCAAGTCATACGAGAAGCGGCTTCATCTGGAAACCTATCTTCAGCAGCAATCGCGTGTGATTGCGCAGTGTGTCCAGAAGCTCGTGCCGAACGGGCATATCTGCTGGCAGGTTGGTAACCACGTACGCAGCGGAGAGATTGTTCCACTGGACACGCTGCTGTATCCGATATTTGCCAACACCGGATTGAAACTGCGCAATCGGATCATCTGGCACTTTGAGCACGGGCTGCATTGCTCGAAGCGCCTTTCCGGTCGGTATGAGACGATCAATTGGTTCACAAAGTCGGACGCATATTATTTTGACCTCGATCCGATCCGGGTGCCACAGAAATATCCCGGCAAGCGATACTTCAAGGGGCCAAAAGCTGGCCAACCTTCAGCGAACCCTTTGGGGAAGAACCCCGGAGATGTTTGGGTTTTCCCGAACGTCAAGTCGAATCACATCGAAAAAACGGATCATCCGTGCCAATTTCCTATTGAACTCGTGGAACGGCTTGTTGTCTCGATGACGCGCCCCGATGAGTGGGTATTCGATCCATTTCTTGGAGTCGGCACAACTGCGGCGGCTGCAGTGCTGAATGGTCGTCGAGGGATGGGGGCTGAACTAGTGCCAGAATATGCAAAGATCGCAGAGCAACGAATCGAAGCTGCCGCGCGTGGCGACCTTCCCCACCGGCCACGGAGCAAGCCAGTCTTCGATCCTCGCAACGCCGGCAAGAAACTCACCACTCCCCCTTGGGAATCTCAGCCCGAAGCACATCCCAAGCTCTGGTAGCCGCAACAATGCAGATCACTCAACGTTATTCGCACCTAAACGGAGAAGAGTTTCTTCTTGTTCGCAAACCGGGCATTCTCGAAGAGATTGAAGATGCTGTGCGGGCTGTCGATGCCGAAACCCACCGCACCAAAGTGAGCAATGAGAAAACAATGCTCGGCAAACACCTCTATTCGCCAAAGGAACTCAATGCCGCCTTCAGAAATCACTTCGCAGACGACTGGAAAAGCACAGTCTATTCCTACTGCGTGACAACAGACCGCCAACTTCTGGAACGCACGGCAGGCCTGCCAATTGAGCAGCAGCGGGAAGTCTTTCGGGAGGTAGGAGTTGAGCAGCCAATCCAGGCCTTCAAGCAGACAGACTTTGTCAAGGATCGCGTCGCCCTCGAAGTGCAGTTCGGCAAGTACTCATTCGTGGCGTACGACCTCTTCGTGAAGCACATGCTCTTCTATGGTGGCGGTGTGATCGACGTCGGCATTGAAATTCTGCCCACGCGAACGATGCTGCGTGACCCGGAAGGCGGTCGGCGGATGTCAACGGGCATCGCATATTTTGAGGGAGAAGTATACAACGTGCTGCGCCATGGGCGAAGCAATCCACCAGTGCCGTTGGTCATCCTTGGCGTGGAACCTTGATCGCCCATGTGAATCGCATAGATGCCGTGCCGCTTTTGCGTGTCGTCGCGGATGACCGGTTGGTATTCCTCAAGCAGTCTGGACGCGACGCGTTCGAGGTGGGGGTGGACGAGGAGGATTGCGTTTGGCCATGGTGGCGGTGGGCGCGGGGTTGGGGGTGCCGGGGGTGGTGTGGTGGCGACGCCCGGACGCGGTGGCGGCGGCCGGATATTAGGGGTTTTGCTGTATGCGGCTTCGGGTTTGGCCTGAAACACGTCTGATTGACCCGCGGACACCTGAAAATTAACCGCGGAAAATCGGAAATAGTTCTGGCCGCGTCGCGGTTCGGGGGGTATATTGGGGTGCGGTCCACGAGGATCGACTTGGCGGCGAGTGAAAGTACAAGCTCCGATCGATAGCGAGAAAGATGATGACCATGCGAAAAGCAGTAATCGCAATTCTTCCAGCGGTGATGTTGGTTCTGGGCGGTCTGTCGGCCTCGGCCGACGCCGGTGCGGTCCTGCGCATCGAGATGCTCAATCTTGACCTGGGTTCGACGTCGCACACGTTCGACCATCCCGATGAGGTGCTCTCGCTGGATGGCAGCATCCACGCCGCTGCGCAGCCCTTCACGTTCCTGATTGTCCAGGACGTCACCGGTCCGGGCGGCGGGACCGTTCCCGGCCTGGGCACGCTCAACGACGCCCAGATCGATCTGACCTTCGCCAATGGCGCGGTCACCAGCGGATCGATCCTTCTGGACATCTTCAACACCGCCGCGGGCCAGCAGGAAATCTTTACCGCCACGCTCGGCGGTGGCGGCGTGATCGCCCCTGAAAACAGCACCAGCGTGCTCGACTTCGAGGTGGCTGCGCCGATCATCGCGGCCGACTTCAACCCGTCGGCCTCGTTCCTGGGCATCGGCACCCCCGATGCCACCAACGGACTGATCGGCACCGTGTTCTCCTTTGTATTCGAAGTCGCCCCGCAGACCTCGAACCAGAACACGACGTTCACTTTCACCAACGCCACCGCGGACGCCAAGCTGGACGTGATGAGCCACGCGCCGGTTCCCGCCGCGTGGCTGGTCGGCATGAGCTTGTTGGCCGCCAGCGCCGGCGTGAGGGGCCTGCGAGCCAGGCGGAACACGCAGGCCACGCCCGACCAAGCGGGAAACTGACAGACGCGATCGATCCTGGGAAGTCAGAGAGTGCTAATCGCCGCGGCGGATTGTTGCCGCCGGGCGACCGAACGCAGGAAATCTACCAGGAGTTTGATGTATGCAACCCCGTTCTCCCCGTCGCACCGTTCGCACCGCCGTGGTCGCGCTCGTCTTGGGCCTGTGCCTTACCGCGGCCCCGACCAGCCACGCCGACCTCGTCGAGCTGCGCATCAACCCGCCCAAGATCACCGGCACCGCCACGCCGATGTCCGAGTCCTACACCGGCACGCTGAGCTTCGACCTCACGTCCACCACCACGCTCACCACCCTTCGCAATGACAGCGCGGGCGGCTTCAGCTTCCTGTCCACCGCAGACATCGCCTCGCTTGCCGGCTCGCTGGTGATCGACAACGGCGACATCGTCAGCGGCGGCGACGTGGTGCTGACGCTGACCAACGGCGACGTGTTCTCCGCGTCGGTCCTGCCCCGCGCCGAGGCGATCGTGGACCTGGCCGCGGCGAAATTTAACGTCTTCGCCGACCTGAGCATGACCAGCTTCGACGCCGCGACCTTCGCCGGCGTCGACGTCAGCGCGTTCGGCCAGCCGGGCCTGGGCCTGCTGAAGATCACCAACTTCGACCTCGACGCCAGCGGCATGTCCGACCTCCCGGAGATCGACATCTTCCTCGACAGCGCGACCACCGGCGCCCCCGAACCCGCGTCGCTCGCCCTGCTGGGCCTGGGCGCGATGTCGCTGCTTGGGCGCCGTCGGCGAGCTTGAAACCACGCCCACAAGCCGGGCATTGAGCTTTCGCCCGGCGTCCCCGGCAAAGCTCTAGCGCACGGCAAACCACCCC
>CAZUHK010000007.1:24185-41882 GCA_964620345.1 uncultured Planctomycetaceae bacterium | reverse complement strand
GTGCAGTCGCCCCGCGGTACGAAAGCCTCAGAGAACCACCCCGGCAAGAAACAGGGGACATGCGAATCCTGTTCGGCCCGGGGGTTGCTTTGTGTCGAGCGGTCGAGGGGGCGGGGGCGCGGCTTGGCGGGCGCGAGGTGGATTGACGGGGGCGGGCATTTCGCATGTATTGGTGGGCTCGCGATTCCCTTTTGTCGAGCGAACTGATGCCCCACCGCGCGTTTTTCGAGCGTCACTACCGCCACTTCAACGCCGCGACGGTCCGCGAGGCCGCCGAAGCGTACGTCGCGCACCTCGGGAGCGGGGGGAAGATGATGGTCACGCTGGCCGGGGCGATGAGCACGGCCGAGCTGGGCGTATCGCTGGCGCCGATGATCCGGGCCGGCAAGGTCCACGCGATCACCTGCACCGGGGCGAACCTCGAAGAGGACATCTTCAACCTCGTCGCCCACGATCATTACCAACGAATTCCCAATTGGCGGAACCTGACCGCGCAGCAGGAGAAAGATCTGGAGCAACGGGGGATGAATCGGGTGACCGACACGTGCATCCCGGAGGACAAGGCGTTTCGCGCGATCGAGCAGGAGATCCTTCAGCTCTGGCGGGAGGCGGACGCGGCGGGGCGCCGCCGCTTCCCGCACGAGTTTGTCTACGACCTGGTGCGACGGGGGATGATCGAGCGGCGTTACCAGATCGACCCGGCCGACTCGTGGGTTGTCGCCGCGGCCGAGGCCGACCTGCCGCTGTTCGTGCCCGGGTGGGAGGATTCGACGCTGGGCAACATCTTCGTCTCGCACGTGATCGCCGGCGAGCTTTCGGGCCACCGGATCATCCGCGGCGGCACGGAGTACATGCAGCGCCTGGCCCGCTGGTACGTCCGCACCACGCTGGGCGAGGATCTGCCGGACGTGGCCGACGCCGATGCGGGCGCGACCGACGCCCCGGCTGACGGCGCCCACGCGGTCGGGTTCTTCCAGATCGGCGGGGGCATCGCGGGCGACTTCCCGATCTGCGTCGTGCCCATGATCCACCAGGACTTGCAGCGGCCGTGCCCCTACTGGGCCTACTTCTGCCAGATCAGCGACTCGACCACGAGCTACGGCTCGTACTCCGGCGCGATCCCCACCGAGAAGATCACCTGGGGCAAACTCGACATCGACACGCCCAAGTTCGTGATCGAATCCGACGCTTCGATCGTCGCGCCGCTGATCTTCAGCTACGTGCTCGACGCCTGAGCGCGGCGGTCACCTGATTGTGGGAATCTTCTGCGAATCCCCTGAACAGGCGTCGATTTTCGTCGTCAGATCGCCAATCATTATGAAACCCAAGGGGCAAGTTCGGCATCGTAAAGGTTAGTGACGCGGCTGAAAGCGGCGCTGGCCATGACCCGAACCCAACCCGAAAATGAGCGTATGATTAAACGGCGAGGCAACCCGTCTCCCCCCCGACCCGCCTCGCCGTTGGGGTGATCAGCCCTCCCCCCTGATCGCCCCGTCGTGCCGCCCCGACCCCGTGGCGACACGTAACCCCCCGGGGCGTCTGGTCCTTCCCCGCCAGACGCCCCCTTTTTATGCGCCGACCGCCCCAAGCCGAGGCGCAGCGCAGCGTTGCCTCGGGTGAGCAGCGTCGCTTCGGGTCACGCACCGATACGCACGTTCGCCCGTTCATTGCCCCGCGGTGATCGCTTCGCGTATCCATCCGCCGCCCAGCACGCGGTCACCGGCGTAGCACACCACCGCCTGGCCCGGGGCGATCGCGTCCTGAGGGTCGGTGAATGTGACGCGCAGTTCATCGTCGGCGATGGCCTGGACGGTCGCGGGCACGAGGTCGGCGTTGTAGCGGATCTTCACCATGCAGTGGCGCGGGGTGGTCGGCGGGGCGATCAGCCAGTTGGCCTGGTCGGCGATCAGGCCGGCGCTTTGCAGCCGCTCGCGCGGGCCGACGGTGAGGGTGTTGCTCGCCGCGTCTTTGCCGATGACGTACAGCGGCCGGTCGGCGGCGATGCGCAGGCCCCGCCGCTGGCCGATGGTGAAGTGCTGGTGGCCGGGGTGCTCGCCGAGCGTGTGGCCCTGGGCGTCGACGATGCTGCCGGGCTGCACGCGATCGGCGCTGACCTTGCCGACCACGTCCATGTAGTTGTTCGACGGCACGAAGCAGATCTCCTGGCTGTCGGGCTTGTCGAACACCGGCAGGTCGAAGTGGCGCGCCATCCGGCGAATCTCATCCTTGCGATACCCGCCGACGGGGAACAGCGTGCGCCGCAGTTCATCGCGCTTGGCGCCGAACAGCACATAGCTCTGATCCTTGCCGTGATCGACGCCGCGCAGCAGCCGCGGCCCGTCCTGGTGATGCTCGAGCCGGGCGTAGTGGCCGCTGGCGACGAAGTCGGCGCCGATCGAGCGGGCGTAGTCGGCCAGCTTGCCGAACTTCAGCCAGTCGTTGCACCGCACGCAGGGGTTGGGGGTGCGGCCGGCGTTGTATTCATCGGTGAAGTACCGGATGATCCGGCCGAAGTCGCGCTTGAAGTTGAGCACGTAGAACGGGATGTCCAGCCGGGCCGCGACAAACTGCGCGTCCTTGGCATCGTTGATCGAGCAGCAGCCCTGCTTGCCGATCTTGACGCCCCCGGAAGTGGGATCACATGCCTCGGCCTCGTCGGGCGTGTGCAGGCCCTCGATGAGCTTTTCGCCGGGGCTGCCGAGGCGCATGAAGCAGCCGACCACGTCGTAACCGTCGCGCTTCAGCAGCGCCGCGGCGACGGACGAATCCACCCCGCCGGACATCGCGAGCAACACTTTGGGCTTGGCGACCATGCCACGATGATAGGGCGGCCGGACGCGGCGACCAATTCCGTATAATCGCGCCATGCTTGTTTACGCGGGGATCGACGAGGCGGGGTACGGGCCGATGTTCGGGCCGCTGGTGATCGCGCGGTCGGTGTTTGTGCTGGCCGACGCCGAGCGTTCGGAGCAGCCGCCGTGCCTGTGGCGGGCGTTGAGCAAGGCGGTCTGCCGCAAGGCGTCGGACAAGCGGCGGCGTGTCGCGGTGAGCGATTCCAAGCAGCTCTACACGCCGGCCAAGGGCCTGGGGCACCTGGAGCGGGGCGTGCTGGCGTTCGCATCGCTGGCCGGGTGCGAGCCGGGTCGGCTGGACGACCTGCTCGCGGCGGTGGCGTACGACGCAGCCAGCCGGCAGCCCGATCAGTTGTGGTACCTGGATGAAGTGGGCGGCCCGACGCTGCCGCACGCGATGGATTCGGGTCGGCTGACCATCGCACGCTCCCAGGTGCGCCGCGCCGCCGAGGCGGGCGCGGTGAAGCTCGCGTCGATCAACGCCGCGATCCTTTACGAAGACCGCTTCAACCACATGGTCCAGGCCACGCGCAGCAAGGCCCGGTGCAGTTGGACGTTCATCGCCGGGCACCTGCGGCACATCTGGCAGCAGTTCGGCGAGCACGAGCCGATCGTCGTGCTCGATCGCCAGGGTGGTCGGCAGCACTACCGCGACGACCTGGCGCTGGAGTTCGACGCCGCGGCGGTGGACGTGCTGGGCGAGTCGCCGCTGTGCAGCGCCTATCGCATCGTCGAGCGCGATCGGGCGATGCGGGTGATCGTTCAGACCGACAGCGAGGCCGCCCACCTGCCCGTGGCCCTGGCGAGCATGACCGCCAAGTATCTGCGCGAGCTTCTGATGAGCCGCTTCAACGCTTACTGGCGGGCCCACGCCCCGACGCTGCGCCCCACCGCCGGGTACACGACCGACGGCCGGCGTTTTCTTCGCGATATTCAGCCGGTGATTCAACAACTCGGGCTGGACCCGGCGACGCTGATCCGCTCCTGCTGAACCACCCACCGCCACGCAAACCACCGCCGGTTAAAGAAACAGCCCCGACTCATAAGCCGGGGCTGCGTTGGATTCGTGGGTTGCGTCGTGCGAGATTCAGCCGCGGCGCCGGCGACCGCCGAGCAGGGCGACCGTGCCCAGACCGACCAGCGCGAGCGACGCGGGCTCGGGCACTTGGCTGAAGGTCTGGTAGAACTCGCTGAGGTGCGCCACACCGGGGTCGTTCGACGATTCGATGTCGCGAACCGTGATGTCTTTGACGACCCACACCTTCTTGAGCGGATCGAAGAAGGAGACATCGGAGAGCACGACGAAGTCCTCCGAATCGTTCACGGCCATGTCGCCCACGCGGTCGGGCGTGGAGGTCTGGGACGGATCGTTCGCGAAGACGTTTTCGATCATGTTGACCTGGCCATCACCGATCACGCCCGAACCGCTCATCCAGAGGTGAGCGTCGGTGATGTAGAAGTTTTCCGCGGTCGCTTCCACGGAGAATCGGATGGTCGTGTTGATCGACTGGCCGACGGCCGCGGACCAGCCGCCGTTGAATCGCAGACCGAAGTTGCCTTCGACCTCGACGCCGGCAACCGCGATCGTCGCCGCGGTCGGCGCGGTCAGCGTTTGCTGTTCGCCAGGATCGACAACGGTCTGAACGTCGTCAAAGGTAAACAGCTTGTCGCCGACCAGGATCTGCGACATGTGTTCATTTTGGAGTTCGCCGATGGTGATCGGGTCTGATTGACCCGGCACCCAGACGAACGGGTCGGCCTGCGCCGACGCGACGGACAGAAAGCCGGACACGATGACGACAGCGACAATGTTCCGAATCTTCAGAATGCTCATATTCTCTTCCCGCCCTTTCGGTGGTTGCGTTGCCGCTTACTGAGCATCGGCTCATGCACGCGACAACATGACTCTGGTCTCTTCTTCGACGGATTTGGGCGGGGACGCTCTCTCACAAGCGTGACCCTCTCTCGATTCCCGTATCCGTGTACCAGCTTCCCGCTGGCACGTCCCCATTATGCGCCATGATTGGCCGGATGCAAGCTGAATCCTGGGGTTTTTTGAAGATTTTTTCGCGGCTGACGATCGCGCTTAACAAAACTTACACTTCAGGCGTTTTTCACGCGATATCGGGCCAGCGCATCGCCGTCGATGCGTCGCAGCGAGAGCAGTTTCAGGCCCCGGCAGTCGGCGATCAGCCGATGGCGGGCGGGATTCGTGGGCCGACGCAGTGGCGGCAGGCCCGTGCCGTCGGCCAGCAGCTTGGGGGCGATGAACGCGAGAATCTCGTCGGCCAGCCCCTGATCGACCAGCGCCCCGGCGGTTCGGGCGCCGCCTTCGACCAGCAGGTTGGTCGCGGCGTGTTCGGCCGCGAGGTGCTCGAGCAGGGGCCGCAGCGGCCGGTCGCCCCGCCCCTTGCCCGGCGGCAGGCCGACCAGTTCGACGCCGCGCTCGCGGAGCTGATCGAGCTTGCGGCCGCCGCGGTCGAGCCGGGCCTGATCGATCGCCAGCGTCAGCGGGGCCTGGTCGAGCGTGGCGATCAGCCGGCTGTCCAGCGGCAGGCGGGCGCGGGGGTCGATCACCACCCGCCGGGCGATGCGCCGGGCCCGCACCCCCCGGGCGGTGAGCTGGGGGTTGTCGGCCAGGGCGGTGGCGATGCCCACAAGGATCGCATCGACCCGCCCGCGCAGCCGATGCACATATCGGCGACAGCGGTCGTTGCTGATCCACTGGCTGTCGCCGCTCGCCGTGGCGGTCGCGCCATCGAGCGTCGCGGCCCACTTGAGGATCGTGTAGGGCAGGCCTTCGACGGTGCGCTTGACGAACGGCGCGATCAGTTCGCCGGCCTGCTCGGCCCGCACACCGATGACCACGTCGATGCCCGCCCGGCGCAGCGTCGCCGCCCCCCCACCGCCGGCGGGGTGCGGATCGCGCGAGCCGACGACCACCCGCGTCACGCCGGCCTCGATCAGCGCGGCGGTACACGGCGGGGTCTTGCCGGTGTGATCGCACGGCTCGAGGGTGACCACCGCGGTCGCGCCCCGCGCCCCGGCCCCGGCGGCGGCGGCGCGCAGGGCCTGGACCTCCGCGTGCGGCCCCCCGAAGCGCCGGTGCCAGCCCTCGCCGACGACCCGGCCGCCGCGCAGGATCACGCACCCGACCATCGGGTTGGGCTCCACATGACCGGCGCCGCGCCGGGCCAGGCGGATCGCACGCTGCATGGCCTGTTGCTCGTCCACGGACGATCAGTCTACGCCCAACGGCGCGATTCCGCCTCGGCCTTGACCGCCCGGCGCAGCGTTGCGATAGTGCGGGCCGCTACGATACGCCGTGCCAGCATCCGCCACGTTCACTCAGGGGCAACACGCATGGACACAATCATCACCCTTATCGTCGTCGCGGTCGTTGTGCTCGGCCTGGTCGGGTTGGTTGTGGGGATCTACAACGCGCTGGTCAAGCTGCGCATCCAGTGCGAGAACGCCTGGTCGCAGATCGACGTGCAGCTCAAGCGTCGCTACGACCTGATCCCCAACCTCGTCCAGACCGTCAAGGGCTACGCTTCGCACGAGAGGGAAACGCTCGAAAACGTGACCAAGGCCCGCCAGCAGGCGATCGACGCCTCGAGCGTGCAGGAGCAGGGCATCGCCGAGAACATGCTCTCCGGCGCCCTGCGGCAATTGTTCGCGCTGTCCGAGGCCTACCCCGACCTCAAGGCCAACCAGAACTTCATGCAACTCCAGGAAGAGCTGGTGAGCACCGAGAACAAGATCGGCTACGCCCGCCAGCACTACAACGACACCGTCAGCCGGTACAACACCAAGGTGCAGAGCTTTCCCTCGAACATCTTCGCGAACATGTTCGGCTTCCAGCAGCGCGAGTTCTTCGAGGTCGAGACCGCCGAGATGCGCGACGCGCCGCAGGTGAGCTTCTGACCATTTTCGATCGTCGATTTCCGATTTTCGATCGGGCCGCGGCCGCAGATGGACTTCAGACGTGATGGCCAACGACAAATCGACAATCGACGATCGGCAATCGACGATCTCCGCCTATCCGTCGGACCTGACGTTCCACGACCTGATCGCGAAGAATCGGCGCAACAGCACGCTGCTTGTGATCGGCATGGGGTTGCTGGTGATCGCGGTGGCCGTGGCGCTGGGGTTGCTGATCATGTACACCGGTCGGGGCCCGAGCCCGACGGGCATCGCGCTGGCCGCGGTCGCGGGGCTGGTCGTGTTCGGCATCGCCGGGGGCTGGAGCTACTTCGGCGGCAGCAAGACGCTGCTGCGCATCAGCGGCGCACGACAGATCGAAAAGCCCGACGACCCGCAACTGTTCAACATCGTCGACGAGCTGCGCCTGGCCGCGGGGATGCCGATGCCGCAGGTCTATCTGATCGACTCGCCGGCGCTCAACGCCTTCGCCACCGGCCGCAGCCCCGAGCACGCGGCGGTCGCCATCACCACGGGCCTGCGGCAGAAGCTCACCCGCGATGAGTTGGCCGGCGTGATGGCGCACGAGATGGCCCATGTGCGGCACCTGGACATCCGCCTGACGATGCTGGTCGCCACGCTGGTGGGGCTGATCGTGCTGGCCGCGGACGTGATGCTTCACTCGCTGCGGTTTGGCCGATTCGCCGGCGGCGGGCGGCGCGGCGGGGGCAAGGGCGGCGGCGCGGCGGTCATCGTCCTCCTCGTGATCGTGGTGTTTCTGATGGTCATCGCCCCGCTGCTGGCCAAGCTGATGCAGTTCGCCGTCAGCCGCCAGCGCGAGTACCTGGCCGACGCCGGCGCGGTCGAGCTGACGCGCTACCCCCAGGGCCTGGCCGACGCCCTGCGCAAGCTCAGCGCCGACACCACCAAGCTCGAGCACGCCAACAAGGCCACCGCCCACATGTACATCGTCAATCCCTACCTCAATGCCCGGGGCAGGCAGAACCGCTCCAGCGCGTTTGCGACCCACCCGCCGATGACCGAACGGATCGCCCGGCTCGAAGCGCTGATGCGCTGAGGCCCGCACTTGCCCGATCTCGCCGGTCACGCCACAATCTGTATCCATATGAGCGATGCGAAGCCCAACTACCGTCGCGTGTTGTTGAAGATCTCCGGCGAGGGCTTCTGCAAGCCCGGCGGCAAGGGCATCGACAGCGATGAACTGGAAGTGCTGGCCCGCGAGATCCTCGCCGCCCGGCAGGAGGGGGCGGAGATCGCCGTGGTGGTCGGCGGGGGCAACATCATCCGCGGCGGCACGCTCGCGGCCGACGGCAAGGTGCCCCAGGCCTCGGCCGACTACATGGGCATGCTCGGGACGGTGATCAACGGCCTGGCGCTCAAGGAGATGTTCGAGACGCTCGGCCAGCCGGCGCGGCTGCTGTCGGCGATCAACCTGACCAGCGTCGCCGAGCCGTTCATCCGTGGCCGGGCCGTGCGACACCTGGAAAAAGGCCGCATCATCATCCTCGCCGCGGGCACGGGCAATCCGTTTTTCACCACCGACACCGCCGCGGCCCTGCGGGCGACCGAGATCGGCGCCGACGTGCTGCTCAAGGCCACCAAGGTGGACGGCGTGTACGACAAAGACCCGATGAAGCACGACGACGCGGTGCGGTTCGAAACCCTGACCTACGCCCAGGCGATCCAGCGCCGCCTCGCGGTGATGGACATGACCGCGTTTTCCATGTGCATGGAGCGGCAGATTCCCATCGTCGTGTTCAACATGAAAACGCCCGGCCACATCGCCGAGGTCGTGCAGGGCCAAGCCCACGGCACGTTGATCGACGGTGGCGAGAGTTAACCACAGAGAAGAGTTAACCACAGAGGGCCGCTGAGGGCACAGAGGAGAAGCCGATCGATCCGCCGAGCGCTCGCCAACGGATGATCGACTGATCGACCGATTGACTCATGCACCGATAAATCCATAGACCGAGCCGGAGGCCCCGACATGACAATGGACGTTGACGAAATCCTGTTGGAATGCGAAGAGCAGATGGACAAGGCGGTGGAGTTTTTGCGAGGCGAGCTCAAGGGCATCCGCACCGGTCGGGCCTCGCCGGCGCTGGTCGAGTATGTGAAGGTGGATTACTACGGCTCGATGACGGACCTGCGGCAGCTTGCGCAGGTGTCCGTGCCCGAGCCGACGCAGTTGCTGATCAAACCGCACGACCCGTCGTCGGTTCAGGCGATCGTGCAGGGCATTGAGAAGGCGGGGCTGGGCCTGAACCCGCAGACCGAGGGCAAGGCGATCCGCGTGAACCTGCCGGCGCTGAGCACCGAGCGGCGGCGGGAGCTGGTCGGCTCGCTGCACAAGATGGCCGAGCAGAGCAAGGTCGCGGTGCGCAACGTCCGCCGCGATGCGAACAAGCACATCGACCAGGCCCAGAAGGACAAGGACACCGACCTGACCGAGGACGGCGCCAAGGCCGCGAAGGATGACGTGCAGGAGCTGACCAAGACGCACGAAGCGAAGATCGACGAGATGGTCAAGGCCAAGGAAGCGGAGATCATGGAGGAGTGAGGCGCTTGTGGGGTTGTGAGCTTGTGGGGTTGTGAGGACTTGAGGACGTGGCGGCTGGAAGCCGCCACGCCGGGGTCGGAAGTTTTGGCGTGGTCGCTTGCAGCGACCACGGCCGCGAACACCGGAGCATCGCCATGCCCTGCTTCAGGCGCGGGTCGCACACGAGCAATCGCGTGTACGACGGGCAGCACCGCTTCGAGCACTGGTACGCAAGCAATCAGGTTTATTTCATCACCGCCCGGTGCCGCGGCAAGTTCCCCGCGTTCGCCTCGGAGCCGGCCAAGGCCGTGTTCTGGGATCGCTTCGATCATTACACGGCGCTCTGCGGCTTCACGCCCTGGGTCACATCGCTGCTCGACAACCACTACCACACGCTGGGCTACCTGCGCGACGGCGAGCAACTGGGCAAGATGATGCAGCGCGTCCACGGCTCGGTGGCCAAACTCACCAACGATCTGCTCGATGAACGCCTCAAGCCCTTCTGGGTGGACAAGGGCCATCAGAACTACTTCGACGGCTGCATCCGCGATGAGCTTCAGTGCCGACGGGCGTACCGCTACACGCTCACGCAGGCGGTGCGGCACGGGATCGTGTCGGACCACCGCGAGTATCCGCACACGCATGTGAATGTGGCGTTGGAAGCGGGCGTGAGGCGGGCGCTGGAGCTGAAGGCGTTTCTCGAAGGGGTGCCGTACAAGCGGTACGAGCGGCGCGACGGAGGACGTGCCGGAGGACGTGGCGGCTAGAAGCCGCCACGCCGGGGCGGCGTGGTCGCTTGCAGCGACCACGGCCCGGGCCCGAACACCGACTCGCTCACCCGCCGTTGCACACCCGTTCCAGCACCGCCACCAGCTTGTGCTGGACCACCTGGTCCCAGCCCATCTTCTGCACCAGCTTCTGGCCCGAGTCGATCAGTTGCCTGCGCGAGTCGTTGTCCAGCGGGATGCGCTGCATCAGTTCCTCGGCGATCCGGGCCGACTCGCGGTTCTCCACGACGTTGCGCTCCATGCGCGTCATGCCAAGCAACTGCTCGATCGACCAGTCGCCGCGCAGGTCGGTGTAGTCGGCCACGAGCACGTTGGGCGTCGGCTCGTTGTTCGTCACATAGTTCACAAAGCCCATGCACCCGCAGACGTTGGAGATCACGCACACCGCGCCGCTGTACAGCGGTTCGAGCGGGCTGATGCCGAACGGCTCGTACGTCGCCATGCCGAACTCGACGTCCGCCGCCCGGCGCAGGTCCGCGATGTCCATCTTCTCCGCGCAGCGCTGGCCGATGCGCGTCCGCGTCCAGCCGAACTGATTGACCAGCACGATCTTGACGCGCTGGTGCTCGGCGTTGAACGGCTCGATCATCCGCCACAGGTCCACCTCGGGGCCCACCAGGTCCGGGTAGCCCTCGCGGTGGTGCGCCGGCCAGCCGTACTCGGCCTCCATGTGTTTCACATCCTGCGGCCGGCGCACGCCCCCGCCGGTGGTCAGGATGTACAGCACCCCGGTCAGATCTTCATCGGCGAACATCTCGTCCAGCTCGTGGCACACCTTCACGTCGCGCCACATGCCCTTGGAGATCACCGGCCGGGTCACGTGGGTCATCAGCACGTTCGGCTCGTAGCCGAGAATGTTGTTGGTGTATTCGATCAGCAGCTTGCGTGAGGCGTTGCGTTTGCGGAGGTTGCACTTGGCCGCGGGCACGCCGTTGTACACCAGCTCGATGTTGTGATGCTCGAAGTGCGGGCCGAGAAAGTGCATTTCCTGGGCGGTGTAATCGCCCACGGCCATGACCGCGTCGCAGCAGTGGGCCCTGGAGATCAGCGCGTGGCGGAGCAGGCCCGACAGGTCGCCGAACACCTCGCCGACGAACCGGCCCTGGGCCCGGGCTTTATCGAGGACGTTGTAGAACATGGTGTCGTGGCCTTCGTGGCCTTCGACCAGGTGGCGGGCGGTGGCGCACTCGTGGGCGTGGAAGATGGTGCGGAAATCCTCGGCGCCGTCCATGATGCACTTGAGCGCGGCGCCCATGCCCATGAACTCGTGGCTGAGCACGACGCACGGCCGCTCGTCCGGCGCCAGCAGCGCGTTGAGCGCGTAGAACGCCGGCTCGGCCAGGCGGATGTATTCCTCGTAGTCCCAGTGCATGTCGTACCGCATCGAGTCGATGCCGAACCGCTCGTTGAGCCGAAACTTGAACTGCGCCAGCCGGTCGGCGGAGATGTTGAACACATCGATCAGGAGCACGTCGGCCTCGCCGGTGCGCGTGTCGCCGGGGATATCGAACGTGCGCCGGCCGAAGACGATGGGCGTGTTGAACGCCCACTCGATCGGCCTCAGGCGCCGGCCCAGGCCCAGCTCGTCGATCTGATCGACGCTCGAGTAGAGCACCGTGCCGGTCTCGCCCAGCCGCTTGGTCGGATCGACCGCGACGTGCGTCTGGCAGGGCCCGACGAGGATCGAGCGTTTGACGTGCTTCTGGTAGACCGGGCTGGTCATCAGCCCTTCGAGGACCGTGCCGATCCCGCCGAGCTTCTCGACGGCTTCGTGGGTCACGTGGGCGAGGGTGTAGGAATCGCTCATTGCGGATCGCTAATCGCTACGGGTGTGGGGACGAGGAACACAGCAAGGTCAATGCCGATCCAACCGGCCTGCCGATCATCGATCAGCGATGCCTACCCCGGCGGCAGGTCGCCGGGGTCGATGGTCGGGCCGGACGACGGGGCGCCTTCGACCATTCGCGGCTCGCGCGCCAGGCGCGACCGGGGCACCTTGCCTTCGACCTTCTCGCTGCGGGGCATGGCGATCACGCCCGTGCGGGCCAGCTCGACGATGCCGTACGGCTCGACCAGGTCGACGAACGCCTCGATCTTGTCCTCGGTGCCCGACAGTTCGATCATGAGTTCCTCGCGGCCGACATCGACCACGCGGCCACGGAACATCGTGGCCAGCTCGATCACCTGCCCGCGCTGGCCGGCGGTGGCGGACACACGGATCAGCGCCAGGTCGCGCTCGACGTAGTCCACCTGCTGGTAATCGACGACCTTGACGACCTCGACGATCTTCGCCAGTTGCTTGCGGACCTGTTCGAGGACCGCGTCGTCGCCGACGACCACGACGGTCATGCGGCTGAACTCGGGGTTGAGGGTGCGGCCGACCACCAGCGAGTCGATGTTGAACCCGCGGGCGGCGAACATGTTGGCCACGTGCGCCAACACGCCCGGCTCGTTCTGCACCAGGGCGGCGATGACGTGTCGTGTGGTCGCGCTCATCACGAAGCACTCCTTACAGGGGCGGGTGGGCGAGGCGGCATTGTACACACCGCGGCGCGGCGTGCCGATGGTCACGAGCGTGGTTTGCCGGATGCGACGACGGCTTTACCGATCGTCGGCCTGCTCGACCGGGGAGACGACCACGTCCGGCGCCGGCTGGGCGGCTTGGGGCTGGTAGACCTGCGCCGCGTCCGTGCCGTCGCACGCCTTGCGCAGCAGCAGGTAGATCAGGCCGTAGGCGCAGAAGTAGTAGCTCACCGCGTAGGCGGCGACCAGGCCGATGGTCAGCATCACCCAGACCTTGATGACCGTGGCGGCGATCTGATCCGACCAGCCGCCGGCGCCTTGGATGGTGTAGCCCAGTTCACCCAGTTGCGGCTGGGGCATGAGCTGGCCGAACGGGGACCAGGCGCCCGTCGCCCAGTGGGCCAGGTACAGCGCGAGGAAGACGACCAGACCGACGAACAGGTACGTCACCGCGCCGTAGCCCAGTGCGACGAGGGTATGGAAGATGAACCGCCAGGGTCGGGTGACGACGTAGCTGTAGCTTCGGCTGACGCCGTCGAACAGGTCGCTGCCCTCGGCGGCCAGCGCGGGGTACATC
This sequence comes from uncultured Planctomycetaceae bacterium, assembly GCA_964620345.1. GTDB lineage: Bacteria > Planctomycetota > Phycisphaerae > Phycisphaerales > Zrk34 > CAZUHK01. Next base: position 28,658 of record CAZUHK010000007.1, on the reverse strand, counting down.
AGGTTGACCGCGCCCAGCCAGCCGATCAGGCCCGAGGCGAGGATCAGGCCGATCGGGATCGCGATCACCCACAACAGCGCGGCGACGATGTCGAGCACGGCGATGTGGAACAGCAGCCCCGCCACCGCCAGCAGCAGCGCCAGCAGGCCGAAGAAGATCAGCGGCACCAGCGGCATCAGCGCGAACGCCAGCCACCGCCTGAAGGCATAGCTCACGCCTTCGGACATGGTCGGGCGTTGGCCGCTCGCGGCTTCGACCACGGCGATGCGGCTGATCGCCCCGCCCAGCAGCGACCAGGTGGCGATGAACACCACCAGCCAGATCAGCATGAACGGCCAGTGGGCCCGCCACAGCCAGCTCGGCAGCGCCCAGGCGACGGTGCGCGTCGCGCCGATGACCGAGCCGCGATCCAGCTCGCTGCTCGGGTCGAGTTGCTCGAAGCCGAATCGCAGCGACACCGCCGCATCGACCAGGTGACGGAACGCATCGATCTTGATGCTCAACGCTTCACGGAACACGCCGCGCGGCCGGCGTTCGGCCAGCTCGCGCAGGGCCAGGGCGGTCTCGGCGTCGATCTGTTCGGCCGCGTCGGGCGACGCCTCGCGCTGTTGGGCGGCGCGGTCGCGGATTGCCTGCTCGGCCCGCGTCCAGCGGTCGGGCGATTCGACCAGTTGCTGCGCCTGCTCGGCCGAGAGGCCCGCGTCGCGCTGCATCAGGAACGCGAGGTACCCGCGGTTGGCTTCACGGGCCTGCTTGCGCCACCGGCCGAACGCATCGCCGTCGTGCTGCCGGGCAAACGCCTCGAACTCGCCGGGCAGCACGCGGTGGCCGCCGACCAGGCCGTCCAGCACCCAGCCGGCGACGAACATCACCACCACCAGCATCAGCGCCAGCACCATCTTGCCCGGCTGCGTGGCGAGCTTGAAGGTTCCCAAGACGCGCAGGAAGGGGAAGGTGGCGGCCCAGTCGATGCCGCGGAGGGTGACGTCGCGCTGTGTGTCGGCCATGCTCGCACCTTTTTCAGTTTGCCGCGCCCGGCCGCGGCGACGAAGAGGACTATACGCCATCGCCGCGCGACCGGACAACCGCCGGCCCGGGCCGTACACTGCCGATCGTGAACCCCACGACCTTCCAACCCGACAAGCTGACGTGGACGGCGCTGCTGGGCCGATGGATCGAGTTCGCCCGCTCGGCCGTGGCGCTGCCCGACGATGCCGACGGCCGCGCCTGGAAGCAGGCGGTGCCGGCCATCATCGGCCTGCAGGCGGTGGTCATGGCGCTGGACCACGCCGACGAGCTCGACCCCGCGCAACAGGCCGTGGGCGTCGACCGGGCGCGCCTGCTCGTGGCGCGTCACACGCGCGAGCTGCACGAGGCGTTCGGCACGACCGAGCTGCACCCGATGCTGATCGAGCTGATCACCGATGCGTGGTCGGCGATCCGCCGGGCGCAGGGCGACGGTCAGCCGTGATTGGCCTGGCCGCGCCGCAGGTGCGCCGCGTGCAGCGCCATCAGCTCGGTCTGGCTGGAGACGTTGAACACGCGGTAGATCTGCTTGATGTACCCGCGCACGGTGTGGGCGCTGAGCGCGAGGTTGTAGGCGATCTCGCCGGCCGACTCGCCGTTGAGCTGGCGGAACACCACGCGGCGCAGCCGCGGCGGCAGCTTCTGGCCGAGCGTGTATCCATTGGGCATGCGCTCGTGGAACAACCAGTCGGCGTGGCGGAAGAACGCCTCGATCAGATCGCGACGTGACTCGGCCAGCGCCGGTGAGCCATGCCGATGATGCAGCCCCAGGCCGATCAGCCAATCCGGGTTGCGCAGGCGGAGCATGGCCAGCATCGCCAAGTCCACCTTCCAATCACGCAAGTGCTGCTTGTAGATCGTGCTGGCGTACCATTCGTCGTCTTCGATCACATCCTCCCGGCGCGCCACGACATATCCGCCGTTGCCGCGCATGCGCTCGAACAGCGGGCCGACGATCGGATCGCCATCGCCGCGCGTTTCGAGGTACTTGCGAAGAAACGGTCGCTGGCTCTCGGCGTAGCCGTGGTCGAGCAGGAGCGTGGGGACGATCGTCGCCGCGTCATCGCCCTCGATGGCGAACTCCAGGTAGACCCCGGCGTCGACCCCCGCGGTATCGACCAATCCCTCCAGCAACACACGCTTCCAGTGGTTGGGCGAACCACCGGCCGTGTGAGCATCACTGATCGTCCGCAACAACGCGGCGACGGACTTGCACGAGATCCCGGAAGCTTGCGTCATGACTACCCCAGTTCCCCGCATCGGTCGCGGGTGTCCAGTGCGGAATCACCCAAAAGTAAGCGACTCGCATTGTGACCGATTCTCCGGCCACCGTCGAGCAAAAAGACATCCCCAATACGAGGGGGGCCTCAAGGTCGGGTCTGGCGACAGTATGAGCGGGCACTAAGCTGCCTGAACGCATGTTCATCAGCAGCAAGGGCTTCCGGGAACTTCCGGACACTCGGAGTCGGCGGAACACGATGGCAAGCGTCGGTGGGCGACATGGGGAAAATCGCCCACCGGCATGCGGGGGAAGCGGTCGGCGGCCACTGCGGTTGTGCCGACCGTTTCATTTATTCTTCCTCGTGCCGTTTCAACTCGCCCGGGCTGCCGTTGAACCGACCGATGCGCCTGCGTGGCTTCCACTCGAGATCGGGTCGCGCGGCTGGTGCGTGCTCGAAAGGGCGGCCGGTCACTCATCGGTGACGCAGCCCTCGCTGGCGGTCTTGACGGTCTTGATGTACTTCCACAGCGTGCCGCGGTGGGCCTTGTAGGCCGGCCTCGCCCAGGCGCCGCGGCGGGCGGCGATTTCGTCATCGCCCAGGTCGACCGCGATCGTGCCGGCGTCGTCGTCGATGGTGATCTGGTCGCCATCGCGGATCAGGGCGATCGGCCCGCCGTCCTGCGCTTCGGGCACGACGTGGCCGATGATGAACCCGTGCGACCCGCCGGAGAAGCGGCCGTCGGTGATCAGCGCCACGCCGTCCACCAGCCCCGCGCCGGCCAGGGCGCTGGTGGGCGTGAGCATTTCGGGCATGCCCGGCCCGCCCTTGGGGCCTTCGTATCGGATCACGATGACCTGGCCCTTGCGGATCTGGCCGCCCTCCAGGCCCTTGAGCATGTCCTCCTCGCTGTCGTAAACCTTGGCCGGGCCGCTGAACTTCGTGCCCTGCTTGCCGGTGATCTTGCCCACCGCGCCGTCGGGCGCGAGGTTGCCCTTGAGGATGCTGATGTGGCCGGTCGGTTTGAGCGGCTTATCGACGGTGGCGATCACCTTCTGCCCTTCGCTCAGGCCCGGCGCGGCTTCGAGGTTCTCCTCGAGCGTCTTGCCGGTGACGGTCATGCACGTGCCGTCGAGCAGGCCCTTGTGCAGCAGGTACTTCATCACCGCCGGCACGCCGCCGACCTTGTGCACGTCTTCCATCACGAACTTGCCCGAGGGCTTGAGGTCGCCCAGCAGCGGGATGCGGTGCGCCACGGCGTAGAAGTCATCGATGCTCAGCTCGACATCGACCGCCCGGGCGATCGCCAGCAGGTGCAGCACGAGGTTGGTCGAGCCGCCCATCGCCATGGCCAGCACCATCGCGTTTTCGAAGGCCTGGCGGGTCATGATGTCGCGCGGCTTGAGGTCGAGCTCGAGCAGTTGGAGCATCGCGGCGCCGGCCCGGCGGCATTCGTCGTGCTTGCCGCCGTCCTCCGCGGGCGTGCTCGATGAATACGGCAGGGACATGCCCATCGCCTCGATCGCGCTGGCCATGGTGTTCGCGGTGTACATCCCGCCGCACGCCCCGGCGCCGGGGCAACTGTTTTTGACGATCTGCCGCCGCTCGTCTTCGCTGATCGCCCCGGCCAGCTTCTCGCCGTAGCTCTGGAACGCGCTGACGATGTCCAGCACGCGGTCTTCGCCCTTGATCTCGGCGCAGCCGGGCTTGATCGTCCCGCCGTAGACCATGATCGCCGGGCGGTTGAGCCGCCCCATCGCGATCAGGCAGCCGGGCATGTTCTTGTCGCAGCCGGGCAGCGCGACCATCGCGTCGTACCACTGGGCGGCCATGACGGTTTCGATCGAATCGGCGATCAGGTCGCGCGATTGCAGCGAGTAGCTCATGCCATCGGTGCCCATCGCGATGCCGTCGGACACGCCGATGGTGTTGAACCGCATGCCGACCATCCCGGCCGACTGCACGCCCTCGTGTACCATCGCCGCCAGGTCGTTCAGGTGCATGTTGCAGGGATTGCCCTCGAACCAGTTGGCGACGATGCCGACCTGCGGCTTGTCCATGTCCTCGGGCGTGAGGCCGGTGGCGTAGAGCATCGCCTGGCTGGCGCCCTGGCTGGCCGGCTGGGTGATGCGGCTGGAATACCTGTTCAGCTTGTGCGTGGTCGTGCTCATGGTGATGCCTCGTGCGGGGGCGGGGATTTTAGCAGATCGGCCCGCGCCAGCGCGGC
>CAZUHK010000007.1:0-24175 GCA_964620345.1 uncultured Planctomycetaceae bacterium | reverse complement strand
ATATACTCAAGCCGATCATGCCGACCATTCTGCGAACCGGCCCCTACCGCATATACTTCTACAGTCATGAGCCCAACGAGCCGCCGCACGTTCACGTGGATCGTGAGGCCATGACGATGAAAGCGTGGCTTCGACCGGTTCGCGTCGCGGCCAACCACGGCTTCGCGCGACAAGAGCTGAACCAGATTCTCCGACTGCTTGCAGATCACCAAACCACACTCTGGGATGCCTGGCATGAGTTCCACGGAAACTAAGAGCGCCGCCCTGATCACCGCCGTGCGCTGCACGGATGAATCGCTCGAAGTCGATCTCGCCGATGGGCGAACAATCATTGTTCCGCTGGCGTGGTACCCGCGATTGTGGCACGGCACGGCCGCGGAGCGAGGGCGATGGACACTCACCGGCGGCGGCCGTGGCATCCACTGGCCCGATCTTGACGAGGATCTCGCCGCGGACGGCCTGATCGATGGCCGGCCCTCGAGCGAATCGCAGAACTCGCTGAGCAAGTGGCTGGCCGCACGCGAGCGATGAAACTTCGACCGTGCCGCGGCGGGCGGTTAACATGCTGCGATGTCTGATCCGTCCCCCAACCACCGACCGCTGCTGGAAGTCACAGACCTCAAGACCCACTTCCTCGTGAAGGCCGGCGTGCTCAAGCGGACGGTCGGGGCGCTCAAGGCGGTGGACGGCGTGTCGTTCACCGTACACGACGGCGAGACGCTGGGCCTGGTCGGCGAGTCCGGCTGCGGCAAGACCACCGTCGGCCGCACGCTGCTGCGCCTGATCGACGCCACGGCCGGCTCGGTCACCTTCCACGAGAAGACCACCGACGCGCAGGGCAATTCAATCGTCACGCCGCGCCAGGTGTTCGACCTGCCCCGCGGCGAACTGAAGCGCATGCGCCGCAAGATGCAGATCATCTTTCAGGATCCGGTCGGCTCGCTGAACCCGCGCATGACCGTCGGCCGGATCATCGGCGAACCCATGCAGGTGCACGGCCTGGCGCGCGGCGCCGAGCTGCACGACCGCGTCGGCCGGCTGCTCGACCGCGTGGGCCTCAGCAGCGAATACGCCAATCGCTACCCGCACGAGTTCTCCGGCGGCCAGCGGCAGCGCATCGGCATCGCCCGCGCCCTGGGCCTCGAACCGGACTTCATCGTCTGCGACGAGCCGGTCAGCGCCCTGGACGTTTCGATCCAGAGCCAGATCCTCAACCTGCTGGACGACCTGCAGGACGAGTTCGGCTTAAGCTACCTTTTCATCGCGCACAATCTCGCGGTGGTCGAGCATTTTTCCGACCGGGTGGCGGTGATGTACCTGGGGCGCATCGTCGAGGTCGCCCGGCGGCGGGAGCTGTACGAGCGACCGATGCACCCGTACACGCTGGCCCTGCTCAGCGCCGTGCCCGAGGCCAAGCCGGTGCGGGACAAGCGGCGGATCGTGCTCGAGGGCGAGGTGCCCAGCCCGATGGACCCACCGGCCGGCTGCCACTTTCACCCGCGCTGCCGGCTGGCCCGCGAGCTGGCCGCGGCGGGCGAGGGCAAGACGACGCGGGTGACCGTCAACGGCGAGCCGGTGCGGATCATGGCCCGCTGCGCGACCGAGCGACCCGAGCTGCGCCGGCCCGATGAAGCGGGCGAAGACCACAGCACCGCCTGCCATTACGCCGAACGAATCGAGGCGGCCGAACCCGCCGCGGCCTCGGCCTGAATCGGCGTTTGCCCGACGCCGATGAATTGGTAAGATGGTCGATTCGCAATAAAGCCCCAGCCCACCGGTGTCGCCATGAAACAAAAGATTCACCCCAAGTACCAGTACGTGGTCTTCGAGGACCACTCGGCCGAGTACCGCTTCCTCACCCGCTCGACCCTGATGAGCAAGGAAACCACCCAGTGGGAGGACGGCAAGGAATACCCGCTGATCAAGGTGGAGATCAGCTCGGCCAGCCATCCGTTCTTCACCGGCAAGCAGAAGTTCCTGGACACCGCCGGCCGCGTCGAGAAGTTCACCAAGCGCTTCGGCGGCGATTACTTCGGCAAGAAGACCGCGAAGAAGTAGCTGCGCACCCCGCGACAACCGTTCACCGTGGGCCCGCTTGCGTGTCCACGGTTTTTCGTGTCCCGGCACGAGTGATCCGGTAAACCGGCGACTCTGCCGTGCGGCACGGAGCCGACCGATTCACCGAGCAACCGATTCACCGATCCCCTGCGATGTCCGACCAACCGCTGTTCGCGAAGCTCGACGAACTGGCCAACGAGCTGGCTGAGATCGACGGCCGGCTCGGCGATCCTTCGGTCACGGCCGACACGGATCGGATGATCGCGCTGTCCACGCGCCGCGCGGTGCTGGAGCCGATCGTTGAGCAGTACCTCGCCTACCGGGCGACGTGCGATGAAGTCGAGGCGCTGCGCGAGCTCAGCGACGATGACGATGCGGGGGTCGCGCAGATGGCCGCGGCCGAGCTGCCGGAGAAGCAGGCCGCGGCCGAGGCGACGCTGGAGAAGCTCAAGGGCGACCTGGTCACGTCCGACGACCGCGCGGTGGGCGCGGTGATCCTGGAGATCCGTGCGGGCGTGGGCGGGGATGAGGCGGCGATCTGGGCCGGGGATCTGATGGCGATGTACCAGCGCTACGCGCAGGCGCACCGGTGGAAGTGGGATCTGATGGACGCGGCGCTGGCGGAGATGGGCGGGGTGAAGCACGCGACGATCAACGTCCGCGGCGACGGGGCGTGGCTGGGCCTGGGCTACGAGGGCGGCACGCATTGCGTCAAGCGTGTGCCGGCCACCGAGGCCCAGGGCCGGGTGCATACCTCCACCGCGACCGTCGCCGTGCTGCCCGAGCCGGAAAAACTCGACGTGCGGATCGACGAGGCCGACGTGGAGATCGACATCACCACCGCCCAAGGCCCCGGCGGGCAGAACGTGAACAAGGTCGCCACCGCAGTAAAGATGCGCCACCTGCCCACGGGCATCGAGGTGCGGATGCAGGAGACCAAGAGCCAGCAGCAGAACCGCGAGAAGGCGTGGCTGCTGCTGCGGGCGCGGGTGTACGAGCACCACCAGAAGCAGCTCGACGCCCAGCGCGCCCACAGCCGCAGCAAGATGATCGGCCGCGGCGAGCGCGGCGAGCGCATCCGCACCTACCGCTACAAGGACAACCTCGCGGTCGATCACCGCATCGGCGAATCGTTCAACCTCCAACCCGTGCTCGCCGGCGAGCTGGACCCGATCGTCGCGGCCCTGATCGAGCACGACAAGCAGCGGCGCCTCGCGGCGCTTTGACCGCGATCCGCGTTTACACTTGGCAGCATGCCCGACCACGGCCGCGACAAGCCGACCACGCAACCCCAACTGCCCTGCGCGATCACGGTGTCGCCGAGCACGGACATCGAGCGATGGCGGCTGAGCGTGCCGGCCAAGCCCGCGACGTACCTGCTGTGCGACGCGAGTGATCGGCCGGTGCTGCTGGCCACGGCGGGAAACCTGCGCCACGTGCTGGTCAACCGCCTGGGCCCGGCCGACCCGGACGCGGCGCCGGCCAAGCGGACCGACTACCGCGCGATCACCCGCGGCGTCTACTGGCGGCCGGCGTACAGCGCGTTCGAGGCCAACTGGGCGCTACTGGAAAACGCCCGCCGCCTGATCCCCCAGCGCTACCGCCGCATGGTCCGCCACTGGAAGGGCCACTGGCTGCACGTCGATCGCGCCGCCGCGCACCCCCGCTTCACCGCGCACCCGGAGCTGCGGCCGCGCGCCGGCGAATGGTTCGGCCCGCTGCCGACCGCCGCGTCGGCCAAGCGCGTGATCGAGACACTGACCGATGTGTGCGACCTGTGCCGGTATCACGAGATTCTGGTCAAGGCCCCAGGCGGCGAGGCGTGCGCGTACAAGGAGATGGGCCGCTGCCCCGCGCCGTGCGATGGGTCGGTACCGATGCGCCACTACCACGGGCAGATCGACCAGGCGGTCGGGCTGCTCGCCGGCGACCGGCAGGCGTGGCGCGACCAACAGGGCCGGGCGATGAAGCGGGCCGCGGCGGCGCTGAACTTCGAGCACGCCCAACGCCTCAAGCAACGGCTGGACGCGGCCGGTGTGTTGGAACGCGGCGAGCTGCGCGACATGCGCCCGCTGCGGGCGTTGCGATTACTGGTCGTGCAGCGCGGCCGGCGCAAGCGCTGCCCGCGGCTGTTCATCGTGACACCCGGATGCATTGCGCTGCTGGGTGAGCTTCAGCGGCGCGACCGCGAGGGCCAACTCGATTGGGCGGCGACGACCGCGGCGGCGCTGTTCGATCAGCCGATGCCCAAGCTCGACCGCCCCGCCGCCGAGCGCATCGGCCTGGTGAGCTGGCACCTGCTTCGGGGCGATCGCGAGAAGGGCCGGTTCATTCCGATCTCCGCCGGTGCGACGCCTGAAGTGTTGCGTGCGACCCTCGCTGCGCAGATCGAATCACCGGGCCGCGATGCGACCGGCGCCGATGCGTGAGGTTCGATTGATCCGCCTACTCGCGCTTCGTCGGCTCCATCGGCGCCTCGGTCGGCGGCGGCTCGTTCGCCGAGGCCTGCGTGCTCTGCTTGCGGGCCGGCGTGGGCCGCGTGCGGCCGGTCTTCTGCTCGACCGCTGCCAGCACGCCGTCGGCGCCCTTGAACTTCCAGTCGTCCAGCGTCAGCAGCTTGTTGTCGGCCGTCTCCAGCACGGCGATGCCCTTGGAGTCCCATCGGCCGTAGTCGATGTCGCTGACCTGCTCGTAGTTCACCCGGCGCGAGCCGAACACCACGCCCTGCTCATCGGCGTAGAGGCGACGGCGGGCGTTGATGCCCAGCCACAGCAGCGAGAGCAGGCCGATGGGGATGCAGACCGCGGCATAGACGAACTGCATCGTGATGTCCATCGGGCTGTGATGCTTCAGGTCTTTGGGGTTGTCCGGCGGGGCGAGGCCGGCCTCCTCGAACCGCTCGCGCCAGTCGTCGCGCAGCTTGGCCTGCGACTGATCGGCGCCCTCGGGGATTTCGTAGGCCAGCTTGTAATGCTCGACGTGCCGGGGCCAGGCGATGGCGCCGTCGTAGACAAACCATGCGCCGAACGCGGTGAACAGCACGCCGATGGCGATCAGCCGCACCGCCCATTCCCTGTTGATCTTCGCCTCAGCCAGCATGTGCCAGTTCCCCTGCGGGCCTTGGTCAGGCCCGGTATCGGTCCATCCGGTCCAGCGTCATCGCCCACCAGTGGTGGACCGCGGCCCGCGCTTCGGGCAGGCGCAGCAGGTCACTGAACCCGCCGGCCGCCACACTGCGTCGGGGGATTCGCGGCACCGCCACGTCGTTCGACAACGCCCAGGTCAGCCACGCGCTGGTCTGGGCGATCATTTCGCTGCGTCGATCGCGTACGTTTCGCATCGGTCCTTTCCGAGTCAGACGTGAGGGCACGCACCCCGCGGCGTCGATCGGTCCAGTATAAGCCCGGTTGCCGGCGCGGCCAACGCCGATGACGATCATTTCTGCCACATCCCCCGCCCGTCGTCCCGTGCGTAGCCCTCCAGGCGCCCCAGCCACGGCCCCAGCGGCCGGGTCGCATCGCCATCCCACCGCGCCAGGCCCTGGTTGATCAGATGCTCGCTGACCAGCAGGCCGTCGGCGTCGCGGTAGACCAGCGCGGCGCGCGGGTCGCCGTCGACCGCCTCGTCCAGCACCACCGTCACCGGGCGGTTGTCGATCAGTTCAACCAGCGCGCCGTGCGTTGTGGCGCGCCACGCCGGGGGAACGGCGATGCCCGCCAGGCGGATGCGCCGGGTTTGGGCGGCGGTGGTAAAGGTGATGACGGTCGGTTCGTCGGTCGTTCGTGCGATGCCGCGGAGGCGATGGTCGGCGGTGGCCCGGGCGATCCAGCGATCGGCCAGGCCCCAGGCGGCGACCGCCAGCAGCAGCGCCACGACCAGGCCCACCGCACGACGCCGCCGCCGGCTCAGCTCAAGCCAGCGCGACATCGACCAGCGGGACGGCGGGCGTTTGGCCATGGCCGCAGGTTAGCTTCGCCGCGCGGCGCGGTACAATGATCGCGCATGCCCACGCCCGACTCCCAGGACGCCTACCTCCACCGCCTCGCCGGCTGGCGCAGCCGCCGCACGAACGTCGGCGATCTTTCGTTCATCGAAGGCCAGTTCCAGCGGCAGTACGCCCGGCCCCACGCGCAGCTCGGGCAACTGGTCGCGCTGTGGGAAGACACCGTCCCCGTGGCCATCGCCCAGCGCACCACGCTACGCCGCTTCGCCCGCGCCACGCTGCACGTGGCCGTGCCGGACAGCGCCACGCACTACCAGCTCGACCGGGCGCTGCGCAGCGGTTTGCTCGCGGCGCTGCGCCAGGGCTTCAAGGGCAACCTGCGCGTCGTGAAGATCGAAGTCGGCGCATGAGAAAAGGCGGCCAGAAGCGGTACTTCTGGTCGCCCGGAGGGAGAAAGAGAGACGCCTGGGTTGTCGTCGCGCCGGTCGTACCCGCCAGCATCAACTGAGCATGCTGTCGGCAACTTCCACCGCGGGGGGCAGGGCCTGGGTCACTTCATCGATCACCGCATCGGTCAGCTTGAGTTCTGCCAGCACGCCCGGCCGCGCTTCGAGCTTGTCCACCGTGCCGGCAAAGCCCAGCTCGGCGCGGGCCGCGATCACGTCGGCCACGTGTACCAGCGAGGCGAGCGTGCGGCTCTCGGCCGTCAGCTCCAGCGGCCGGTGGTGAAACCCCGCCACGTGCTGCAGGAACAGGGGGAACTTCCATTTTTCGCAAAGCGCCTGGCCCAGGTGTTCGTGGGTCACGCCCAGCACCTTCATCTCGGCCTGGCGAAATCGCTCGTCGTGTTCCTTCATGCGCTGCAGCACCTGCACGAGCTTGGCGCGGCGGGCCTGCATCTCGACCATCACGCCGATGTCGTGGATCAGCCCGGCCAGGAACGCCTCGTCGGGCAGACCCAGGCGGATGCGCTCGCTGAGCATTTTGACCGCGGTGGCCACGGCCATGGAATGGGTCCACAGGTCGCGGGCGGCGAAGTCGGGCGTGAGCCGGCCGCCGCGGAACAGCTTGGCCAGCGACGCGGCGATGGCGATGTTCTTCACCGCGTTGAGGCCCAGCAGCACGATCGCCCGGTTGATCGAGCCGATCTGCCCCGGCAGCGCATAAAACGCGGAGTTGACCACCTTCAGCACCCGGGCCGACAGCGCCGGGTCGTTGGAAATGATCACGTGCAGATCGTGCGCGGTGGAGTTGGGATTCTCCACCAGCTCGATGATCTTGACCGTCACCTCGGGCAAGGTCGCGATGTGCGAGATGTCGTTGATCGCCTCGTTGATCACCTTGTCTCTCTCGGCAAAGCTCAGCTCAAGGCCCTGGGTGTCGCTGGATGTGATGGTCATGCTTCTCTGCTCCGCCCCGCCGGTTGACACTGAACGCATCGGCCCGGCGCGGGGGGCACTTGATTCAGCGAACACGTTTTCGATCGCGCCGCGCACGCCCTGCGGGACAACCGGCGCAGCCGGCACAAAGCGAACACGAGGCGTCCGATAGCTGCGGCCCGCGCACAGGGGCCTTACACTCTCGGCCATGACCACCACGTACGAACAACTGATCGATCACTGGCAACGGCTGAGCGTGCTGGGCTCGGTGCGCGGGCTGCTGGGGTGGGACCAGCGGACGATGATGCCCCCCGGCGGCGCCGACCACCGGGCCGACCAGCAGGCCCTAATGGCCGAGCTGACCCACGAGAGGGTGACCGACCGGCGCGTCGGCGACTGGCTGGGTGAATGCGAACAGGACGGCTCGCTCACCGCCGACCCGACTTCGCTGAGCGCGGTGAACCTGCGGGAGATCCGCCGGGCATACGACCGCGCGACGAAGCTGCCGGCCACGCTCGTCGCCGCGTTCGCCCGCGCGACTTCCACTGCGCAGGAGGCGTGGGTCGAAGCGCGGCGGCACAACGATTACCCGACGTTCGAGCCGCACCTGGCCCGCATCATCGAGCTGAACATCGAGCGCGCCCGCTGCTTGGGCTGGGCCGACGACGGCGAGCCGTGGGACGCGCTGGCCGATGGGTTCGAGGCGGGCATGACCGCGGCGACCGTCTCGGCGGTGTTCACGCCGCTGCGCAAGCAACTGGTCGCGCTGGTCGATGAACTGCTGGCGACCGGCCGCGCGCCCGGCGATGCTTTCGACCGCGTGAAGGCGCCGGCCGATCAACAGATGCGGTTTGTTCGATGGGTCGTCGGGCGGTGCGGCTTCGACTTCGAGCGCGGCCGCATCGACACGGCGGTGCATCCGTTCTGCTCCGGTTCACACCCCGGCGACGTGCGATTGACCACGCGCTTCCACGACGACTTTCTCACCGATGCGCTCAGCAGCACGATGCACGAGTCGGGCCACGGCATGTACAACCAGGGCCTGCCGGCCGACCGGATCAACCAGCCGGCCGGCTCGCCCGTGGGCCTGTCGATCCACGAAAGCCAGAGCCGCCTGTGGGAAAACCAGGTCGGCCGATCGCGCGAATTCTGGACGTGGTGCTTCCCGCACCTGCGCGGGTTTTTCGGCGAGGCGTTCGACGGGCTGACCGCGGCCGATGCGTTCGCCTCGGCCAACCGGGTGCAGCGCTCGCTGATCCGCGTCGAGGCCGACGAAGCGACGTACAACCTGCACATCATGATTCGCTTCGAGCTGGAGCGGCTGATGATGCGCGGTGAGCTGGGCGCCGCCGACGTGCCGGCGGAGTGGAACCGGCGGTACGCGGCGTATCTCGACGTCGACGTGCCCGACGACCGGCGCGGGTGCTTGCAGGATCTTCACTGGTCGACCGGCTCGATCGGATACTTCCCGACGTACACGATGGGCAACCTCTACGCCGCGCAGTTTTTTGAGGCCGCGTGCGAAGCGCTGGGCGACGTGCCGGCGATGGTGGCCGCGGGCGAGTTCACGCCGCTGCGCCGCTGGCTGAACGAGCACATCCACGCCTTGGGCCACACCTACAGCAGCGACGAACTTTGCGAGCACGTCACCGGCCAGCCCGTCAGCGCCCAGCCGCTGATGCGCCACCTCGGGGGCAAGCTGCGGCCGTTGTACGCGGGGTGAAGATCGGCGGCGGTGCCGAATCGCCGCCCGTCCCCACGGGCACAGAGCCGTGCACGGGGCCACGGCCCTTGGGTCATTACGCCCCACGGTGGTGCCCGGGCGAACCGTGCACGCACGCGACAGCGAGCACGACCGCAAGCAGGCCGACCTGTTGACTTCTTGCATTCGATAACCTATTGATATTAAGAATGTGGTTGATCCGGGAGCATCGCAGCGTGTCCAAGGCCTGCAAGACGGCGCCGCCATCGGTTCTAAAAAAGTACGAGCTTTGGAAACGGCTGGTCTTCCGCCACGGGCCCGAGAAGCTGCGACAGTTTACCGGCTTCAACGATGAAGCACTCAAGGGCCGCCGCAAAGGTCAACGTAGTTCCCGGCTGAATCAGCAGTACCGAGTCATCTACCGTCTTGAACGACAGACCGTGACCGTGTTTGTCCTGGAGATCACGCAGCACAAGTATTGAGACTGTCCAATGGCCAGACCCCGATCGAACGAGTTCGCAAATGCCCAAGCCCACGCTCACGTGAGCACGGGCGAGGTGGTTCGCATGTTGCGAGAGTTGAAGGGCTGGACGCAGGCCGAATTAGCGCGCCAATCGGGCGTGAGCAGCACGAACATCAGCATGCTGGAGAACGACCGCATCGACATCGGCAAGCGGCGGGCCGAGCAATTGGCCGGCGCGTTCGACGTGCATCCGGCGATCATCATGTTCCCCGAATACGAAGCCAAGGCAATCCACGACGCGGCGTGACCCGGGCGCGGCGCGCCCAGCCGGTGCGCGATCAGCTTGCGTTGGTGACCTCGATAAGCTTATCGAGCGCCGCTTTGGCCCGGCCTTCGTCGATCGCCGCCTGGGCCTTGGCCAGGCCTTGGGGCAGGTCCGTGGCGAGGTCGGCGACCAGCAGCGCGGCCGCGGCGTTGAGGCAGACGATGTCGCGCGCCGCGCCCGGCTGGCCGGCCAGCACCGCGCGGATGATCGTCGCGGATTCCTCAATGCCATCGCACCGCAGGGCCGCGACCGACGCGGTCGGCAGGTCCAGGTCCGCCGGGTGCAGCTCGGTCGTCTCGATCCGCCCGTCTTTGACCACGGTCATGCGCGTCGGGCCGGTGGTGGTGATCTCATCCAGGCCCATGCCGCCCTCGGTGCGATCGGGCGTCGCCAGCGACTTGCCGTGTACGACCATCGCATGCACCGCGCCCAGCTCGCGCAGTACGTGAGCGATCGGCTCGGTCAGCGCATCGTCGTACACGCCCATGATCTGTCGTCGGGCGCCGGCGGGGTTGGTCAGCGGCCCCAGCACGTTGAAGATGGTGCGGAAGCCCAGTTCTTTTCGCGGGCCGATCGCGTGCTTCATCGCCGGGTGATGGGCCGGGGCGAAGCAGAAGCAGATGCCGGCCTCGACCAGGCAACGGGTGAGCGTGGGGCCGCTGACATCGAGCTTGACGCCCAGCGCTTCGAGCACCTGCGACGAGCCGGACTTGCTGGTGACCGAGCGGTTGCCGTGCTTGGCGATGGCCGCGCCGGCGCCGGCGGCGACGATCGCCGCGGCGGTGGAGATGTTGAACGTGCCGGTGTGATCGCCCCCGGTGCCGCAGGTGTCGACCACATCCAGCCCGGCGGGCACATCGACCTTCGCCGCGTGCTGTCGCATCACCCGCGCGGCGCCGGTGATCTCCTCGATGCCCGGCCCGCCCGGACGCAGTTGCATGGCGGTGAGCATCGCGCCGATCTGGGCGTCGGTGGCCTGGCCGGTCATGACCAGTTCGAACGCGGCGCGGGCCTGTTCGGCGTCGAGGGCGCGGCCCTGGGCGAGGCGGGCGAGCAGCGGCTTGAGGGCATCGGGCTGGGGCTGGGGCATCGGCCGGCTCCGTCGGTGAAGAACGCGCGGACGCCGCAGGTTACCCGATTCGTCACGCCCGCGGCACGCCCTTGCCGACGTATTGCCAAGTGCAGCGGCATTTGGGTAGACTACGTGCCTTGTTTTCAAGGGGCGGTGAGCCATCGTGCAACATCATCGACTTCGAGCATTGAGTTTCATCGCGGCCGGCGTGCTGCTGGCCTGCACCGCGTCGCGCGCCGTCGCCCAGGCCGACGCCGATCTCACCCAGCGCCTCCAGCGGCAGTTGCGGCAGATCGAGCAGCAGTCGTTGATGCGGGTCAACCCCGAACTGAGCATCGGCGAGCGTGCGCTGATCGACTACGGTGTGGTCGCGACGTTCGGCTTCCTCGCCGTTGACGACACCCAGCAGCGCACCCGCATCCTCCGCCAGACCGACGTGCAGGCCTTCGCCTACGCCAACATCGACGGCGGCGCACACGAGGCGTTCGGCCGGCTTCGATTCACCTACCAGGACTTCGAAGACGGCGACTCGTTCGACGACACCGGCGACGGCCTGGTCGATCCCCTGTCCGACCGGTACTGGTACAAGTTCGACCTGCGCCGCGCGATCGAGGCCTACCAGGGCCGCTACTCCAAACACAACCTCCGCCTGCAGGTCGGCCGACAGTACGTGCATTGGGCCAGCGGCCTGGCGTTCAGCGATCAGCTTTATGCGGCGCGGGTGTGGTTCGAGTTCGACGACTGGTTCGAGCTCGAGGGCCTGGTCGGCACGACGCCGGCGTCGACCGTGGTCGACTTCGATGCGTCCCGACCCAGCTTCGACGGCGACACCAAACGCGACTACATCGGCGGGCGAATCACCCTCACCGCCATCGAAAACCATCGGCCCTACTTCTACACGCTGATCCAACGCGACCGCAACGATCAAGACTTCTTCATCATCCCCGCCGCGCCCGGCTTCGCCTTTCCCACACGCTTCCACTACGACAGCGAGTACTGGGCGATCGGCTCCACGGGCAGCATCACGCCCAAACTTTCCTACGAGATCGAAGGCATCTATCAGACCGGTGAGAACCTGAGCAACCCCGTGCCCCCCTTCGTGCTGCCGGCCATCCCGCAGACCGAAGAAGACATCGAGGCCTGGGCGGCTCGCGGCCTGCTGCGGTACGACTTCTTCGATGAACAGTTCTCTCGCATCGAGGTCGAAGCGATCTACACCACCGGCGACGACGACCGGGCGCTGGACACCTCCAACACCTTCGGCGGAAACACCACCGGCACCGATGACAACGCCTTCAACTCGTTGGGCTTTGCCAACACCGGCCTGGCGTACGCGGCGCCGCTGAGCAATCTCACGATGGTGCGGCTGGGCGGATCGACCTATCCGCTGCGTTCGCTGGACGACAACCTCTTCCGACGATTCCAGATCGGCGCCGATGGGTTTTTCTTTTTCAAGAGCGATCCCCAGGCCCCGCTGGACGAGCCGACCTCGCAGGACAGCTTCCTGGGCTGGGAGATCGACGGCTACGTCAACTGGCGCTTGACCAGCGACCTGGCGGTGTTCGCTCGCTACGGCGTGTTCTTTCCCGGTGCCGCGATCGCCGACGACGGCGACGCGCGGCACTTTTTCTACTCCGGCGTGACCTACTCGTTCTAACGGATGGCCCCGATGCACCTGAGCACGCGCACGACTCGATCGCTTGGCCTGGCCGCGGTGGCGATGCTGACCGCATGGCTGTGCACCGGATGTGAAGCCACCCACCGCGCCAGCCCGCTGATCACCGACTACGACCCTGCCGACGGCCAGGCGGAGGTCGACTTCTGGCACGGCCTGGCTGAGCAGCCGGTCCTGACCAACAACGATATGGTGCATGGCCTGGTCGAGCTGGCCCAAGGCCACGACCCGTTGGACAGCTACGATGAACGCGTCGCCTGGCTCAAGGACCAGGGCCTGCTGAGCAAGGGCTTCGACGCCCCGGCTGACCAGGCCGCGACCCGCGGCACCGCCGCCCAGGTCATCGCGGGCATACTCGACATCAAAGGCGGGATCACCATGCGGATGCTCGGCCCCCATCCCCGCTACGCCCTGCGCGAGCTGATTTACCTGCGTATCATGAGACCCAGCACCCCGCAGCAGGGGATGTCCGGCATCCAGTTTGTGGGGATAGTCGGCCGAGCCCAAGACTTTGACGGGAGGGTCCCATGAAGACCGCAACACCTAACGTGCTGAAAATTCTGATGTTAACCGCCATTCTGCTGGCCGCGCCGGCGGGCGTGAGTGCCCAGGAAGCCGGGGGCGGCTCGGGGGATATGGCCCAGCCGGCTGAGGCCAATGCCCCGGCGATGACCGCGTCTGTCACCAGTGTGGATGGAACGGCCTTCTACCGCGAGAACGAGCAGGCCCAGTGGAAGCCCGCCGAGGCCGGTGTCACGCTCGCTGCCGGCGGGCAGATCAAGACCGGCCTGCGCGGCCGCGTCGAAATGGCGCTCGGGCCCAACGCCGACATCGCCGTGGACCGGTTGACACTGATGACCATCGGCCGGCTCGAGCAGGATGGCCAGACCATCCGCACGCTGCTGGGCGTCGCCCGTGGCAAGGTCGACTTCCACGTCAAGCACGTGGGCTTCGCCAACGACTTCAAGATCGCCTCGCCCACCGGCACCATGGCCGTCAAAGGCACCGATGGCACGTTCATCTGCGACGAGCTGTCGCAGCTCAAACTCAACAACGGCAACGCTGGCTTCGACGACCACAACACCGGCAGGAACTACAACACCATCGGCGGCCAGAACTCCGGCGACGGCGGCAACGACTCCCGCAAGCCCGAAACCAACAACCGCGAAAACACCAACTTCGACGGCGAAAACACCAACCTGGGCGATGGCAACGGCAACGGCTCCGGCGGCGACACGCCCAACCTCGACGCCTTCGACGGCAACAACAGCCGGCGCGACACCATGAGGCAGTTCTTCCAGGACAGCATCGAGGCCGCGCCCGACGGCGGCGACCAGTAAGCAACCGGCCAAGCCCGCCCATCCGCTTCGCCACCCACCCACGCACCGGCCCGACCGGTGCGTTTTGCCGCGCGCCGCACTCGCGTTGTCGCCGGTTTGGCGCCGCAGCGGTAGGATGGCTGGCCATGATCGCAAGCGGCAACGGATCGTCGCGCCAAGCCATGGCCGCCCGCACCATGCGCAATGCGTTGATGGGCGTGGTAACCACGGCGTTGACCGCCGCGGCGCTGGGGCTGGGATGGCTGGCGCCGCTGGAGCGTGTGGCACACGATCAGCGGACGCGCTGGTTCGCGCACCACACGCCCCGACCAAGCCCGGCGATCGTGCACATCGATATCGACGACGCCTCGCTGGCCCGCACCGGCCGCTGGCCCTGGCCGCGGACGTACCTGGCGAACGTCACGGCGGAACTGACCCGAGCCGGGGCGAAGGTGATCGCATTCGATCTGCTGCTCGACGAGCCCCAGCCGCCGCGCGTGGTGCTGGCCGACGATCAAGACCCGGCCGACCGCTCCCCCGAGGTGATCCAGGATGACCGGGCGCTGGCTCGAGCCATCGCGGCCCACGGCAACGTGGTGCTGGCGGTGCGCACGGGCCCGACCGATCAAGCCGACCCGATATCACGGCGCGTGGTCGAGGCGCTCACCGCCGACCTGGATCTGCCGGCCATCAACTTCGCGAGCGGCTCGATCTCGACGCCGAAGCGGCGCGGCGGGTCGATCGGTCGCTCGCGACGCTGCGCGCCAGGGCCGCGGGTCGCGCGATCGTCGCGCTGCGGCGCGAGCTGGGCCGCCTGCCGACGTTCGATGAGTGTCGGGCGGCGCTGCTGCCCGGCCTGCCGGACACGGTGCGTCAATCGCCGGCGTTGAATATCCTTCAGCAGCAGCTTGCGCAACAGCGGGCGCTTGCCGCGGTGCGTCGGCGTCTGCCCGATACCGATCGGCGCGGCGGGGATTGGGAACTGGCCGTGCCCATCGCGCCGCTGGCCCAAGCCGCGGCCGCGATCGGGACCGTCGATTACGAAGCCGACCCCGACGGGGTTAACCGCTCGCTGCCGCTGTGGGTGCTGCACGAGGGCAAACGCCTGCCGCACTTCGCGCTGATCACCGCCTGCCGGTATCTGGGCGTGCCGATCGAACGGACCCGCGTGCTGGCCGACCGCACGATCGTCCCCGAGGCCGGCGCGGACGGCAACGCGCCGCTCGTGCTGCCGATGATCCAGGCCCGGCCGGGCGACGGCTGGGAACTGTTCACCCGGCGTCGGCTGCTGATCAGTTGGCCGACAACCGCCGACCGGTGGGAGAACCTGCTGGACCCGCGGATGCAGCGCCCGGTCAACCACCTCCCGATCGGCCCGCTGGTCGAGATGAATGATCTGCGTCGGGACGTGGCCGACAACCGGCGCGCGGCGGACGCGGCGCTGGCCGGCATCGTCACGCACGATCTGATCGGCGGGCTGTTCCCGGCCGATGTAGCCGCGCGGCTCACCGCCCTGCTGGCCGACGATGCCGAGCCGACGGCCCAGCAGCGGGCCGCGGTGCGCAAGCCGATCCTCGAAACCGCGCGCTTCGTCCTGGCCGACTTCCAGGGCCTGGAGAATCCCAGCGAAGAAGAACGTCAACTCAGGCAAACGATCGAGCGTGGCCTGGCGCATCACGAACAGGCCGTCGCCGCCGCGCGGCGCGGCGCGGCGGTCGTGGCCGAGTACGAACGGGAACTGCGGGATCAGGTCGACGGCGCGATCTGTATGATCGGCTGGACCGCGACCGGCTCGCTGGCCGACTTCGTGCCCACCGCGGTGGGCGGGCGCACGCCGGGCGTGGTCGTCCACGCGGCGGTGGTCAACGCGATCCTCACCGGCCACCTGATCGACCGGGCCGACCGATGGGTCGATCTCGCGGTCACCGTGGCGATGGGGCTGTTGGCCACGCTGATCGCGGCACGATTCGCGCCGATCAGCGCGCTGGCGATGATCGTCGCGCTGGTCGCCGGCGGGTTCGCGTTCAGCGGCATGGTGCTGCTGGATCGGATGAACCTGCTGGTCGCCGCCGCCGGGCCGACGGTCGCGGCCGTGCTGGCCTGGGCGGGCATCACGTTCTACCGCCTCGTGATCGAACAGCGCGAACGGGCCCGCATCACCCGGCAGTTCAAGAACTACGTCTCGCGCGATCTGGTCGACCTGCTCGTGGCCAACCCCAAGCTGATCAAGCAGGGCGAGCACGAGCTGACGATCATGTTTTCCGACCTCGCCGGGTTCACCACCATCGCCGAACAGCTCGGCACGCAGCGCACCATCGGCCTGCTCAACGACTACCTCTCGGAGATGACCCGCCGGTTGATGACCCATCGCGGCACGGTGAACAAGTACCTGGGCGATGGCATCATGGCGTTCTGGAACGCCCCGCTGGACGACGACCAGCACACGCTCAACGCCTGCACCAGCGTGCTGGAGTGCATCGGCGCGATGAAGCGGTTCGACCAAGACCCGCGCTTCGCCGACCTGCCGCGGCTGTTCATGCGCGTGGGCATCGCGACCGGCCCCGTCGTCGTCGGCGATTGCGGCGCCCCGCCGCAGCGCAGCGACTACACCGTCATCGGCAACACCGCCAACCTCGCGGCGCGGCTCGAATCGGCCAACAAGCAGTTCGACACGCAAATCCTCATCAACGATCGCGCCCGCGAGCTGGTGGCGCCGCACATGCTCACCCGCCCCATCGGCCGCATCCAGGTCGTCGGCACGACCATCCCCGAGCTGGTGCATGAACTGCTGAGCACCTGGGACGCCGCCGACGATCAACAGCGCCGCAAGGCCAAACTCACGACCGCGATGGTCGACGCCTACGTCGCCGGCGACTTCGGCGCTTGCGTCGGACACGCCCAAGCGCTGGCCGCCGAGTTTGGCACGACCAAGCTCGCCGAGTTGTACCGCGCCACCTGCCGGGAGTTCATCGAACGGGGCGTGCCCGATGATTTCACCGGGGCGCTGGTGCTGACGCAGAAGTGAGGCCGCTTGCGGCTTCGCGGCCGCGTCGGTCCCACAGGGGCGACCACGCCGTGGCCGCCAGCTGCCGCGAAGCCGCGAGCGGCGGAGGAAAAAGCCCATCCCGGTTTAGGATGGGCTGGGGGTGGTCGTTGAAATCTCGCCGCGGGGGGTTAGCGCTTGGAGAACTGGAAGCGGCGGCGGGCACCGGCCTGGCCGTACTTCTTTCGCTCGACCCGGCGGCTGTCGACGGTAAGGAAGTTCGCGTCGCGCAGGAGCTGCTCGAACGATGGATCGTATTCCTTGAGCGCGCGGCTGAGGCCCAGGCGGATGGCCCCGGCCTGGCCGGTCAGGCCGCCGCCGAAGACCTTGACGTACACGTCGAGCTGGCCCTCGGTCTTGGTGGCCTTGAGCGGCGCGAGCATGTCGTTGCGATCCTGCGGCTCGTTGAAGTGTACGTCGATCTTGCGGCCGTTGATCAGGAAGTGGCCCTTGCCCGGGCGGATGCGCACGCGTGCCACGGCGGTCTTGCGCCGGCCGGTGCCCCAGTACCAGTGCTGACCCTGAGGCAGGGGGCGCGGGCCGGCGGGCGCGGCCTGGGGCTGATCGGTCGCGGGCACCGCGGTCGGGGCGCCCGCGGCGGGCATGGGGATCGTCGATTCGCTCGGGGCGTCGGTCATCGTGTGTTTCGCTCCGTTACAGACTCAGCGTTTGGGGCTGCTGGGCGGCGTGGGGATGGTCGGCCCCGGGGTAGACCTTGAGCTTGCCGAACATCTTCTGGCCCAGCCCGCTCTTGGGCAGCATGCGTTTCACGGCCAGCTCGATCAGCTTCTCGGGCCGATGCTCACGCAGCTCGCGGTAGCTGACCTGCTTCAGCCCGCCGGGGTAGCGGCTGTAGCGCTGGTGAAATTTCTGGTCGAGCTTGCGGCCGGTCAGGTGGACCTTGGCGGCATTGATCACGACGACGTAGTCGCCGGTGTCCAGATGGGGCGTGTACTCGGGCTTGTGCTTGCCCATGAGTATGGTGGCCAGCCGCGTGGCCATCCGGCCGAGCACCTGCCCGTCGGCGTCGACCACGTGCCACTTGGCGGGCACCTGACCGGGCTTGGCGAATGTGGTCTGTCGTTGCATGGCTCAAGGCCCTGTTGGGGTGGCGTAAAGAATCGACC
Organism: uncultured Planctomycetaceae bacterium; assembly: GCA_964620345.1. Classification (GTDB taxonomy): domain Bacteria; phylum Planctomycetota; class Phycisphaerae; order Phycisphaerales; family Zrk34; genus CAZUHK01. The sequence goes on along the minus strand of CAZUHK010000007.1, from coordinate 6,069 downwards.
AGTTTACCCGGGCGGCTGGGCGTGTCAAGAACCGCCTTGACAGCCGCGCGGCCGGGGGTAGGATGGTGCAGCTTCGCACGATGGGCCGCTCGTGACAATCCCCTTCAAGAGGGAACGGCACGGGCATGGGCAGGCCGACGCGGCATGATGCAGCGCCTGTCCCGCTCGGCGAAGACGCCGCGGCTTCCCTTCCCTCGCCCGCGAGGCCGGAACCGCGCGATACGTGACGGAACCGGCCTATCCGTAGGCCCGTGGTGTAATCGGCAACACACGAGTTTTTGGTACTCGCATTCCAGGTTCGAGTCCTGGCGGGCCTGTTCCCGGATGTGCGACGCGGTGAGCGATCATGACCCACGACCGCCAGCTTGAAGCGATCATCCTCGCCGCGGGCAAGGGCACGCGGATGAACAGCGACCTGCCCAAGGTGCTGCACGTGGCGGCCGGCAAGCCGCTGGTGCAATGGGTCGTCGACGCCTGCCGCGCCGCCGGGGCCAGCCGCCTCGTCCTCGTCGTCGGTTACCAGGCCCACCGCGTGCGCGACGCGCTGGCCGGGCAGGGCGACATCGCGTTCGTCGAGCAGACCGAGCAACTGGGCACCGGCCACGCGGCGATGATGGCCCGGCCGCTGTACGAAGACCGCCCCGACACGGACGTGCTGGTCATCGCCGGCGACATGCCCCTGTTCCGCGGGCTCACGCTGGCCCACCTGGTCGAGCAGCACCGCGCTCACCGCTGCGCCGGATCGCTGGCGACCAGCGAGCTGGCCGACCCCACCGGCTACGGCCGCATCGTCCGCGACGCCGACGGCGCGTTGCTCGAAATCATTGAACACAAGGACGCGACCGAAGCGCAGCGAGCGATCCGCGAGGTGAACATTTCGAGCTACTGCTTCGACGCCGCGGCGCTGTTCGACGCGCTGAACCACGTGAGCACCGACAACGCGCAGGGCGAATACTACATCACCGACGTGCTGGGCCTGCTGCGCCGGGCGGGCCGGTCGGTGCGTGCGATGAACGTCGTGCCGGCCGACGAGGCCCTGGGCGTGAACGATCCGGAACAACTGGCCCGGGTGGACGCGATGCTCCGCGAGCGTCGGCCGGCCGCCCCCAACCCCGCCGAGGCGCGATGAGCCGAACCGACGATCGAAACCTGCGCATCTTCGCCGGCCGCGCCAGCCAATACATGTGCGAGCGCGTCTGCAAGTACCTCGACCTCACCGTCGGCCAGGGGCACACCGACATGTTCCCCGACGGCGAGATCATCGTGAAGGTCGAGGAAGACGTGCGCGGCCGCGATTGCTTCGTCATGCAGTCGACGTATCACCCGGTCAACGCCCACCTGATGGAGCTGTTCATCTACATCGACTGCCTGCGGCGGGCGTCGGCGCGGTCGATCACGGCGGTGATCCCGTACTTCGGCTACGCCCGGCAGGACCGCAAACACGAGGGCCGCGTGCCCATCACCGCCAAGCTGGTGGCCAACATCCTCTCCACCGCCGGCGCCGACCGCGTGATCACCATCGACCTGCACGCCGAGCAGATTCAGGGCTTCTTCGACATCCCGCTGGACCACCTGTTCGCCGCGCCGGTCATCGTCGATTACATCGAAACCATCCGCGAAGAGCTGGGCGACCTGGTGCTGGTCAGCCCCGATGTGGGAAACGTCAAGACCGCGAGCATGTACGCCCACATGCTCGGCGGCGACCTGGAACTGGCCATCATCGACAAGCGTCGCAAGAGCGGCACCGAGGTCGAATCGGCCAACCTCATCGGCACGGTCGAAGGCAAGACCGTGCTGATGGTCGACGACATGATCACCACCGCCGGCACGATGTGCAACGCGGCCAAGATGGTGATGGATTACGGCGCGAAGGACGTGATCGCCGCCGCGACGCACCCGGTGCTCGTGGGCCTGGCGATGGAGCGCATCGCCGCGGCGCCGATCAGCCGCCTGATCGTGACCAACACCATCCCCTGCGGCGAACGCTGCAAGCCCATCGCCGACAAGCTCGTCGAGCTCAGCGTCGACGAACTGATCGGCGAAGCCGTCCATCGCATCCACCACAACGAATCGGTCAGCGCCCTGTTCCGCAAGGGCAGCGGCGGAAAAAGATAACCCCATGACAAACACCGCAGGAACAACGGAGACCCGTGATGTCTAACGAACGCCCGAAGTTGGCCGGCCAAACCCGCGACCGCACCGGTTCGCGCTACGCGACGCGGCTGCGCCGGGTCGGCAAGCTGCCCGCGGTCATCTACGGCCACGGCGAAGACCCGGCCCACATCGCCATCGATCGCGACGCCATCGAGCACGTGCTGCACGAAGGCGCCCACCTGCTCGAAGTCGACGTGGCCGGCCACAAGCCCGAGACCTGCCTCATCAAGGAAATCCAGTACGACTTCCTGGGCGACCACGTCATCCACGTGGACCTGGCGCGGGTGGACCTGAGCGAAGCGGTCGAGGTCTCGGTGCCGATCGTGCTGGTCAACGAAGACAGCGCGGTGGGGCTGAAGACCGACGGCGCGATCCTCGAGCACCCGCTGACCGATCTTCAGGTCCGTTGCCGGGCCGATGCGATTCCCCACGACATCAAGGTGGACGTGGCGAACCTGGCGGTGGGCGATGCGGTCACCGTGGCCGACATCAATTTGCCCGCGGGCGTGGTGGCCTTGAACGAACCGGAGACGTGGGTCGCGTCGATCAGCGTCACGCAGACCGAAGAGGAACTGGAAGAGGCCCTGGAGGCGGCGCCGGGCGGCGAGACGGTCGCCGAGCCGGAGGTCATCAGCCGTGAGGGTGAAGAGGAAGGCGAAGGCGAGCAGCCGGCCGAGGCCAAGGAAAAGGAATAACCCCTGCTCGATTCGTCGTGGCTCGAATCGGCCAAGATGGGATGGCGATGCACTTGATCGTAGGACTGGGCAACCCGGGCGCCGAGTACGCCGGCACGCGACACAACGCGGGCTTCATGGCGGTCAACCGCCTGGCCGAACGCCACGCCCAAGGCCCGGCCAAGGCGAAGTTCCACGCCTCGATCCTCGAAACCGACATCGGCGGACGCAAGGTCATGCTCATGCAGCCCACGACTTACATGAACCGCAGCGGCATGGCCGTCGGCGAAGCGGCACGCTACTACAACGTGCAGCCGGCCGACGTGCTGATCGCCGTCGATGAAACCGCCCTGCCCCTCGGCGCGATCCGCCTGCGGCCGCGGGGCTCGGCCGGTGGGCACAACGGCCTGGCCGACATCGAAAAAGCCCTGGGCACCGATGCGTATCCGCGGCTGCGGATCGGCGTGGGCGAGCCGGTCGTCGGCGAACGCCGCATCCCCAAACGCGACTACGTCCTGGGCCGCTTCACCGATTCCCAGCGCGAGCAACTGCCCGACGTGCTCGACCGCGCCGCCGACGCGATGCAAACCTGGCTGACCGACGGCATCGACACCGCCATGAACCGCTTCAACGCCAACCCACCCGAACAAGACTGACACCCCAAAGATTCGTTCGCAGTGCCAGGCAACGCCCAAGCATTCCCAAACCACCGAACGACGGAGATGCAACGACCATGACCGACGAACAAACGCAACTGTACGAAGGGATGTTCCTGTTCAACATCCAGGCCATCAACGGCGAGCTTCAGCAGGCGGTGGATCACCTCACGCAGATCCTCGGCCGCGCCGAGGCCCAGGTGCTGGCGATGAGCCGGTGGGACGAGCGCAAGCTCGCCTACGAGATCGGCGGGCAGAAGCGCGGCCTGTTCCTGCTGGCCACGTTCAACGCCCGCCGGGCGCAGGTCGCCAACATCGAACGCGACGTGAACTTGAGCGAACTGCTGCTGCGCTGCCTGATCATCAAGGGCGAGCACATCGGAGACGTCGAACTCCAGACGGCGATGGACGAGGCGGCCAAACTCGCCGACCAGGTCAACCTCACCGCTGGCAACCCCGAAGACCAGCAACCGCCCATGCCCGTCAGCGTCCCCGACGACGCCGATGCCGATGCCGACCCGAACACCGACAGCGACAGCGACAGCGGCAGCGACGAACAAGCGTAACCCATCGCCCAACAGGAGGCCCCGATGGCCAACTACAACAAAGTCATTCTCATGGGCAATCTGACCCGCGACCCGGAGCTGCGCTACACCTCCAGCAACTTGCCGGTGGCGCAGATCGGCCTGGCGGTGAACGACCGGGTCAAGAACCGCCAGACCGAACAGTGGGAGGAGCGGGCCAACTTCTTCAACTGCGTCGCGTTCGGCCGCACCGCCGAAGTGCTCAACCAGTACCTGCGCAAGGGCCGACCCTTGTTCATCGAGGGTCAGCTCCGCTACGACTCGTGGGAAGACAAGGAGACCGGCGCCAAGCGTTCCAAGGTCGAAGTCGTCATCAACAACTTCGAGTTTATCGACGGCCGCGGCGGTGACGACGCGCCCGGCGGCAGCGGCCGTGGCGGCGGCGGCGGTGGCGGTGATGGTGATAGCGGCGGCAACTACGGTGGTGGTGGTGGTGGTGGTGGTGGTGGATACAGCGGCGGCGGCGGACAACGCCCCGCGCCCCCCGGTCCCTCCGGCCCCCCCATCGACGACCCCGGCGATGATATTCCGTTCTGACCAATGAACCGCGGACCGTGCCCGTCACCGAGCGTTCACACGTGGCGATTGCGAGTACGCGGTAAAGCTTACTGACGACTGACGACTGGCGACTACGAACTTCACCCCATGCTGGCGTCGCACGACGCGGCGTCTAACTCAAACCACAACGCATCGAGGACAACATGAGCAAGAAAACAACCGTTGAACTGCTGCTGCTGGAAAACATCGACAACCTCGGCATCGTCGGCGACGTGGTCGACGTGAAACACGGCTACGCCCGCAACTACCTGGTGCCCATGGGCCTGGCGACCGTGCCGACCGAACAGGCCAAGAAGGCCGTCGAAGCCCGCCGCGCCCAGGTCGAACGCCAGCTTGTCGAGAAACGCCAGCGCCAGGAAGCCGCCCTCGAAAAACTCCAGGGCCACGAGATCACGCTGCTGCGCGCCGCCAACGAGCAGGGCGTGCTGTTCGGCTCGGTCACGCAGTACGACATCGCCGAGCACCTGCGCGAGGAGGGCTTCGACCTCGCCGAGCGCGACGTGCGCATCGGCGAGCCGCTCAAGCGACTGGACAGCTACTCGATCCCCATCAAGCTCGCCGACGATCTGGAAACCGAGATCAAGGTGTGGGTCGTGTCCGACAAGCCGCTGGACGAGGCGCTGGAAGATGTCGTCGAGCAGCGCGTCGAAGACGAGGACGCCGGGGACGAGGCCGACGAAGAACCCGAGCCCGCCGACCGCGAGTGATCCGCCGCCGACCGCGTACCCCGGTCAACACCCGCTGCCTTCCGGGAGCGGGCGCTTTGAGTCCGCGACGGTTGGCGATAACCTGATTGGCAGACCACCGCACAACACACCCCCAAGGAGCACCCCCATGACCCATCACGCCAAGCTGTTCATCACGCTGCTGGCCGGCGCCGCGATCGCCGTGGCCGCCATGGTCGCCGCCAACACCCCCGCCGTCGCCCAGGGCTTCCGCATCATCCTCGGTGAGGACGGCAAACCGCGCGTCGAACAAGACCAGGACCAGCCGCAACCCGCCGCGCCGGCCGACGCATCGCTGGTCACCCGCGACATCTCCGCCAAACAAGCGCTGATCATCCTCGACGCCGCGATCAACAAGGCCGAGCAGCTCAACACCAGGATGGACATCGCCATCGTCGACGCCGGGGGCAACCTCAAGATGTTCCTCCGCATGGACGGCGCCTGGCTGGGCTCGATCGACATCGCGATCAAGAAAGCCAAGACCGCGCGATACTTCGACATGCCCACCGGCAACATCGGCCAGCTCAGCCAGCCCGGCAAGCCGCTGTACAACATCGAACACTCCAACGGCGGGCTGATCACGTTCCCCGGCGGCGTGCCGCTCAAGACGCCCGATGGCACGATCATCGGCGCGATCGGCGTCAGCGGCTCGTCGGTCGAAAACGACCACGCCGTCGCCACCGCCGGCGCCGCCGCCCTCACCCCATAACCCCCTGCC
>CAZUHK010000006.1:0-48850 GCA_964620345.1 uncultured Planctomycetaceae bacterium | reverse complement strand
GCCGGGCATCGACGTTGACCAGCGCCGTGGTGGGCGACAGCGCGTACTCGCGGTACAGATCGATCGCCCGGTCGGTCTGCCCGGCGCGGGCGAAGTAGTCGCCACGGGCGAAGGCGACCATCGCGCGCTGCGAATCGTCCTTGGCCAGCGTCGCCGCCTCATCGAGCAGCTTGGTCGCGGCCGCGTCGTCCCGCTCGGCCGCGAGCAGCAGGTCGGCGATCAGCGCCTGCCGCGCTCTGTCTTTCACCGCTCCGGTGAGCTGGGGCAGCGCGCGGCGCAGGTCGGTCAGAGCGGCGTCGGTGCGGCCCAGGTCTTCGTACAGCTTGGCACGCTGGTAGAGCGCGGTGGCGTCGCCGCGGTCGATCCGCGGGGCCAGCCGCGCCAGCTCCTGCTGCACGTCGCCCAGCGCCGTCACGCGGTCCAGGCCGACCGCGACAAGGTGCTCGCCATCGCTGTAGAGGTTGCCCAGCGGGTCGGCGATGCGATCGCTCGCGGCGGTCTTGGACTGCCACTTGCCCGTATCCGGGTCGATGCGGACGATCGCGTCGGCCAGGGGGGCGAAGATCGCGTCGGCGGTGAGCACGGCCCGGCCGGTGGCCTCGGGGATCGGGGCGCGCCATTGCAGCTTGCCGGTCGTCACGTCGTAGGCCGCGAGGTCTTCGGTGTTGGCCACCACGATCTGCCGGCCGCGCACGCCCACCACGTACTGCCGCACCGGCGTGGCGCCGCGGGCCACGGCGGTGATGGACTTGCGCCGCTGGCCGCTGACCGCGTCGAACAGGTGCAACTGCGACGAGTCGGCCGCGGCCAGAACCAGCGAGCCGCCGACGCAGAACACCGCGTTGTCTTCCCACGGCTGGCCGGTCATCGCCCACTCGTAAGCTTTGAAGCGGTTGCGGCTGTTGTCCAGTTCCACCCGCGGGTAGCGGTTGGCCCAGCGGATCTGCCCGGTGTTCGCATCCGCGGCGATCAGCAGGCCCCGGCCGGTCGCGATGTACACCGTGCCGGCCTCCGCGGCCAGGCCCACCGGCGCCCACGGCGGGTTGTACCCCTCGGGCGCCGAGCACAGGAAACGCTTGAACAGCACGCTGCCGCTGTCCCGGTCCAGGCCGACCAGGTGCAGCTCGCCCTCGTCCTCGATGCAGGTGATCAGTTGATCACCCAGCGGCAGGGGCGCGGCGACGAAGCGCGTGCTGGTCAGCGAGCGATCCTTCACCTCCTGGGGCAGCGTGCGGCTGGGCACGGTCACGCGCCAGTTCACCTTCCGCCGCCGAACGTCGTAGGCCACCAGGTGGTTGCCATCGGGCGCCTGGACCGAGCGATTGTTGATGACAACCCGCCGGCTGCCGTGGCGGCTCGAACTCGAGATCGATTCTTCGATGTGGTACACCACGCCGCGGTCGAGCGTGAGCTGCCGGCCGACGCGGTCGCCGAACAGCGCGACCTCTTCGGGCGTGCTGGGCCAGACCGGGCCCCCGCCCCGCGAGGCGTGGTTCCGCCAGTAGGCGTTGACCGTGCCTTGGGGCGCCTTGTCGTGGACGTGCCACAGCGCTTCGCCGCTTTGGACGTCGATGCAGACCAGGGTCTGGCCGATCTTCACGTACATCCGGTCGTCGCCCAGGACGGCCTGACCGGTCGGCCGCCAGCGATGTCGCTGCCAGTGGTTGACCAGGGTGCTGCGGCTGACGGGCATCTGGTTGCCGCTGACGCGGAGCCCGCGGCGGAGCTGATCGATCACGGCCGGCTGATCGGCGTGCCAGAGCTTGGCCCACATCGCGTCGTCGGCCGGCATGCCCGAGTCGCCCAGGCCGCGCATCACCGCGTTGCGCTGCGGGCTGCCCCAGGCCATCGGCCAGGCGGCCAGCTCGTGCGCATCGGGCTGGCGTTCCAGCCGCCGGGCCTGCTGCTCGAGCGCGGCCAGCGCCGCGTCGCCGACGCCGTCGATCTGCTTCAACCCCTTCCCGGCCGCGGCGAAGCCCGACCGGTCGCCCAGCCGCGCCCGCGCGATCGCCAGGCGCAGCAGCAACTGCTCGCGCGGCACCGATGCATCGGGGTAATGATCGATCACCTTCTCAAACAGCGCCGCGGCCCGGCGGAACGAGCCCGCGTCGTTCATCAGGCACCCCAGCACGAACGCCGCGTCGTCGCCGATCGTCGAGAGAAAATACCGCTCGACCACCTGCTGCAACGCTCGAACATCGGTGCTCTGCGTCGGCTCGCCGCCCAGCAGGCCGCGCGCCTCGGCGTCGGCGGTCAGCCGGTACAACGCCAGCGCCTCTGCCGCGCCGTCGGCCCAGCCGGCGATCGTCCGCTCCACGATCCGACGCGCCGGCAGGTACACCCCGCCGGGGGACCGCGTCAGGTAGTCGCCGTAGCGGTCGGTCACCGCCTGAAGCAGCAGCAACGCCTCGCGGTACTGCGCATCGGCGATGTAATCGTCGGCCTTGTTCAGCAGCGAATCGGCGTCGGCGTTGTTCTCCAGCATCGACGCCTGCTGTTGGGGCAGGTCGGCCTGCTCGGCCCGCGGGTTCTGCGACGCCGCGGGCACCGCGAAAACCACCGCGATCAGCAGGGAAACAAGGGCAGCTCGAATTGTCGTGCGTTGATGTTGTCGCATGATCACACTCTAGCGCCTGCGCCCAAACGTCCAGGCCAAAAACTGCTCGGTACACAGCACGATCAGTAAAAGCACCGCCAGCGTCCGCCACAGCTCGACGCGCCCGCCCGCGGTGTCCTGATCCAGGTAATCTTCGCCGTCCACGAGCTGCACGTTGGATTCACCCAACTGTTTGCCCAGCGTGTCGGTCGCCATCGGGGCCAGATCGCCCTCGGCCGGGTCGATGTTGGCCGCGAAAAGCAGCTCGCGACTCGAACCATCGTGGCCCGACAGCCGCACGCGGTAGAGGCCCGCCCGCCGGGTCTGGTCGTACCGCAGCGCCATCGTCGCGCGCCGCTCGGCCGGGGGTTCGGGCCCCGCGTCGTCCGGCGCCGCGACGGTGGCGTCTTCCGCTTCGCCCCTCGCCTCCAGGTCGATCATCTGGGCCTGCACCATCGTCGTCTCGCCCGTGCCCGGCGGGGTCACCCTCGCCTCGGCCTGGTAACGCGACACGTCGATCGGCGCGATCAGGGCGCGGCCCACGCGCACCGTGCCTTCGTCCGTCGTCGTCGGCGCCAGGTATTGCACCACCTCCAACGCCGCGATCACAAAACTCGCGTCCTGCGGCCAGGCCGTCCAGTCCGCGTCCGCGGTCGTGGTAAACAGCATCACCCGACCATCACCCACGCTCCGCTCGACCAGCAGCGCCGAGGACTCGCGGTCGTTCAGCCGCGACACCACCCGTACCTGCCCCTGGGCGACCATTTGCTCGTCCGGCTCGATGCCCCACCACTGAAACACCTTCACCCGGCTCAGCAGCGGGTTGTTCGTCCCGGCGAACATCGCCATCACCGGGTGCGACGACGCCTCGCCGGTCGGCTCGGCCCAGGCCCGCTCGGTCTCGTCGCCGCGCAGATCCGTCAGCGCGCCGGGCATCAGGTCGTACCCCAGCATCTGCTCGTTGTAGATCACATCGTCGACCTGGTCGCCCAGGTACACCACCAGCCCCCCGCCGGCCTGGACCCATCGCCGCAGCGCCTGCCGCTGGGGTTCGGGGATCTGGTAGACGTTGCACAGCGCGATCACCTGGTAATCGTCCAGCGTCGCCGCGGCGAACTGGTTCTCGGTGAGCACCTCGACGACGTTGCCGCTGACCGACTGGCCGCGCGGGTCGAGCGCGCGGGCCAGGAAGTAAGACTCGGCGCGGTAGTCGGCCGACGGATCGCCATCGACGATCAACACCTTCACCCCCTGCTTGACGCGCGCCGCCAGCAGCCGCTGGTTGTCGGCCGGCAGGGCATCGGGCTCCAGCTCGGCGCGGACCTCGTACGACCCGGGCCCGGGGAAGGTGAACGTGAACGACGCCGAGCCAACGCCCCCGGCGGGGATCGCGTTGATAAAGCCGATCAGCGGCGGGGCGTCGCCGGCGGTGAACGTCACCTTCACGTCGTTCGCCTCGGTCGTGCCGAAGTTCTTCACCGTCACCTCGAAGCGGTTGCCCACGCCCGCCACCAGCGATTTCTCGCGGGCACGGATGTCGGTGATCGCCAGGTTGTCCGCGTGAATGTCGCCCATGTTCACGATCACCACGCCGTCGGACTGCTCGCCCAGGCGTTCGAGAATCCTGGCGATCGTGCGGTCCTCGGGCGTGTCGGCCGCGGGCGTCCAGTCGCGCTGGCGCAGGTCGGTGATGAGGTAGAGCACCCGGTTGATCGAACCCGCGCCGCCGGCCCGGGCCTCGTCGATGTTCTCTTCCACCGCGAGCAGCGCTTGGTCCAGGTCGGCCGCGACGTCGCTGAGCGCCAACTGATCGATCGCCGCGACCAGGTCCTCGGTCTTCTCCAGCGGAAAATCGTTACGGATCGGATCGGTCGGTCCGCTGGTGGTCAGCAGCGTCACGGTGTCGCCCGGCCGCTCGGTGGCCAGGTTGCGCACGAACGCGATGACCGCCCGCTTGGCCGTGTCAAACACGTTGGCGTTGCCCACGCGCACCCGCGTGCTGGGCGAGTCGTCGATGAGGATGATCCGCTCGGTCCGCGCCTGCTGGTTGAGCATCGACGCCAGCCCGGTCGGCTGCAAAACCAACCGCGAAACCAGCATCGCGATCAGCAGGATCGCCAGGCACCGCAACAGCAGCAGGATCAGATTTTCCAGGCGGATCCGACGCCGATTGCGCCGGTCGGCCTGAAGCAGAAAATCCATCGCCGCCCATTCGACGCGCTTGAACTTGCGCTTGGAAAGCAGATGGATCAGGATCGGCGAGGCGATCGCCAACCCGCCCCACAACAACGCGGGATTCACCGCCGAGATGCCAAGCCAACCGAACAAATCAAACTCCTAAATCAAACCAGGCGAATAATCCACAAAGCCCACAAAGCCACAAAGATCACTAAGTCAGATCAACGCCCGTTTCTTCTTATCATTCCTGGTCTTCTGCGCGTCTTCGCGTCCTTCGTGTCTTCGTGGTTCTCCCCTAACCCCGCCTGGCCACCCGCGTCGTGCGCTGGCGGAACGCCAGGTAGCTGCTCAGCGCCGCGTCCAGCGGGTCGGCGGTGCTCAGGGGGATGTAATCGATCCCCGCGGTCGCGCAGGTCTTGCGGACCCGGTCGACGAACTCATCCTTGGCCTCGAGATACGCCTTGCGCAGCGCCCGCGGCTCGGCCAGCAGCTCCGTCTCGACCTCCAGGCCCTTGAACATCGTGTTGTCCTGGAAGGGGAAGGTCAGCTCGTGCTCGTGCATCACGTGGAACACCGCGACTTCGTGGCGGCGGTGGCGGAAGTGGCGCAACGCCTCGGTGAGCGTGTCGATGTCGACGAACAGGTCGCTGATCAGCGCGATCAGCCCGCGCCGGCGGATCTGCTCGGCCAGCACGTGGAACACATCGCCCACGTCGGTGCGGTGGTCGGGCTGGGTTTGCTCCAGCTCGTGCACCAGCCGCTTGACGTGCGTGGGGTTGGCGCTGGCGGGCATGTTCAGCCGCATGTCGTTGTCGAATGTGACCAGCCCGACCGCGTCCTGCTGGCGTTGCAGCAGGTACGCCAGCGACGCCGCGAGCGTCGCGCCGTAGTCGAACTTGCTCATGCCTTCGCCGTCGTGCTCGCCGTAGCGCATGCTCTTGGAACAGTCCAGCAGCAGCGTACACTTGAGGTTGGTCTCTTCCTCGTATTCCTTGATGTAGAACCGGTCGGTCTTGGACCAGACCTTCCAGTCGATGTGCTTGATCTCATCGCCGGGCACGTACTGGCGGTGCTGGGCGAACTCGACCGCGAAGCCGTGGTAGGGCGACTTGTGCAGACCGGTGATGAACCCCTCGACCACCAGCCGGGCCTTGAGGTCCAGGCGGGTGATCTTGCTGAGGACTTTGGGATCGAGGTATTGGCGGGGGTTTTCAGGCATGAGCGGTCAAATCGAAATGATCGATGACAAATGGCGGATGACCAATGAGGCGTCAAGTTTCAATGTCCAAATCATCTGTTGCGCGCGGCCTGCCTTGGTGAATTGGATGTTTATCATTGGTCATTTGGCCAAGGCCCTGGCGGTTTCGCCGCTCACGCCGGCCTGGTCGGTTTCTTCGATTTCGCCGAGCAGGCGGTCGATGACGTGGTCGGCGCTGATGCCTTCGGACTCGGCATTGAAGTTGGTGATGACGCGATGGCGGAGCACGGGGTGGGCCACGGCTCGGATGTCATCGGTGTTGACGAACGCCCGGCCGTCCAGCGCCGCCCGCGCCTTGCCGCCCAGCAGCAGGTACTGCACCGCGCGGGGCCCGGCGCCCCAGCTCACCCACTCCTTGACGAACGCCGGCACGTGCTGCTCGGCCACCCGCGTGGCGCGCACCAGGTTCAGCGCATAGTGGATCACCCGCGGCGCCACCGGCACGCGGCGCACGATATCCTGCAAGCCCAGCACCTGCTCGGCGTTCATCACGTCGTCCACCGCGGTGTCGAACCGCGCGGTCGTCACCTCGGCGATGCGGTACTCTTCGTCGTAGCTGGGGTAGTCGACGAAAATCTTGAACATGAACCGGTCCTGCTGGGCCTCGGGCAGCGGGTAGGTGCCTTCCTGTTCGATGGGGTTCTGCGTGGCCAGGACGAAGAACGGCCTGGGCAGCGGGTTGTCCACGCCGCCGATGGTCACGTGCTTCTCCTGCATCGCTTCGAGCATCGCCGCCTGAGTCTTGGGCGGGGTGCGGTTGATCTCGTCGGCGAGCACCACGTTGGCGAAGATCGGGCCCTTGAGGAACTTGAATGCGCGGGCGCCGGTGGACTTGTCTTCCTGGATCACCTCGGTGCCGGTGATGTCCGATGGCATCAGATCGGGGGTGAACTGGATGCGGGAAAATCGCATGTCGAACGAGCTGGCGAGGGTGGAGATCATGAGGGTCTTGGCCAGGCCCGGCACGCCTTCGAGCAGGCAGTGGCCCTGGCTGAAGATGGCCAGGAGCAGTTGGTCGATCACGTCGTTCTGGCCGACGATGACCTTGGCCAGCTCGGCCTTGACCTTGTCCCGGGCCGCGGCCAGCGACTTGATGGCTTCCAGGTCGTCGCCGGCCAGTTCCTGCTGGACGTTGTCGTTCTGCGCGTTCACTTGCGTCATGCCAGTTCCTTAAAGAATCGCGGATGTCGGTTTGCGGATCGCGGATCGTACCAATCTCAAGACCTTGAACTATCTCTGATAGATCGGCACGTACTTGTAGGGCAGGGTGAGGGTGGTGATGGCGATCGCGGTGCCGTAGGTCGTGCCGACCGAGTCGCCGACCCAGGAGCCGTCGGCGCCCTGGGTCTTGACAAGATCGTCGCGGACAGCGGGGAAGAACTTGTTCCACTTTTCCTCGCTGGCCTGGAACATCGCCTGGGAGAGGTAGAGCAGGGTGTAGAACTTGTGTCCGCGGCCCAGGGCTTTGGCCGGGTCGCCTTTCATCATGTTTTCCATGAAGCCCAGGGCCTTGGTGGCGACGGGGTTTTCGTATTCGCCGGCGTTGTAGAGCACGGCGACGGCCGCGGCGGTGATCGGCGGGCGGGCGCTGCCCCCGCCGCGCGCGGTGTAGCGGATGCCCCCGTCCTTGTTGGCCGACTTCTCGATGTATTCGATCGCCTTGTCGATGATCTTTTTGGGAACCTTGACGCCCGCGTTTCGCGCCGCGCGCAGGCCCTGGACCTGGGTGATGGTGACCGAGCCCTCGTCCCCGCCGGAGTCGGGCGTGTACAGCCAGCCGCCCCACTGGCTCTGGCTCTTGCCGGTCAATTCGATGGCCTTGGTCAGCACGCGCTTGATGCGCTGCTGGCGGGTCGCGTCCTGCTCCATGCCGTAGGCCTCGGAGAGGAAGAGCATGGCGAAGCCGTGGCCGTACATGGCGCGTTGTTCTTCCCCGGGCCGGCTGATCAGCCCGGTGTTCGTCGAGCAACTGAGGATGTAATCGACGGCGCGGCGGACGTTGGCCGCGTGCTTGCCCTCGACGGGCGTGTTGCCCCCGCCCAGCAGAGCCATGCCCGCCAGCGAGGTCATGGCCGCGGGGTACGAGCCGTAGCGCGTGCCCGATCGCCACGAGCCATCGCGGCTCTGGGTGCGGGCGAGGAACGCCAGGCCCTTGTCGATCGCGGCCTCGGCCTCGGCGGTGATCAGCGGCGGGCGCTTGGCCACGGCCTGGGCGCCCACGGGCCGGCCGGCCGTCGCGCAAAGCATCACCACGGCCAGCGTTAGCGTCAGATGTCGTGCCATCGGCGGTCTCCTTGCCTGACTAACACGCTCAGCGTGGTTCGGGTTGCGCCGGATTTACCGGCGGGGCGAGTGGAAATTCGACCGCGGGGTCGGCGTCCTGCCGCATTGCCTGGGTGATCTGTTGCAACTCCTGCGCCGCGCGCTCGCGCCGCCGCCCTTGGGCCGACTCGTCCGGCGCAGGCGGGTCGGCCTGGTCCTCGTCGCCGTCGCCGTCACCACCGGGCGCGTTGGGCACGGCCTGGTAGGCGATCAGACCGCGGTTGGTTGTGACGATCAGCGCATCGCCCCGGGCGATCGGCCCGCGGTAGATGTACGAATAGCCGCGGTTGTTTTTCGGATCGGCCAGGGACAGCTCGGCGTCCTTGATTGGCTTGCCGGTCTGCCGGTCGTAGAACACGATGGTCGGGTGGTTTTCATGGGAGCCGTTGGACTTTTTCTTCCGCTTGGCCCAGGGGATCGGCCCGGTGCTGCGGGCGATGTCCCTGATGTTAGGGGGGCTGTAGTGCTGCTGGCCCAGGTCGATGCGGGTGCGGCGTTTGGCCGATTCGAGGTCGAGGATGCTCAGGGCACGCTTGCCGCGGTTGTCCCAGCCGAAGGCGTAGAGCGTCGTGCCGGCGCGGTCCATGGCGATCAGGCCTTCGTTGGTGTTGGTGCCGACCTCGCTGTTGGCGAACGCCGCGCGGGCCCGGCCGGTCCGCAGATCCTGAACGATCACGCGGCCGGATCGATCGACGATGAACGCGGTCTGGTCGTCGAGCAGGCCGAACTGGTTTAAGTTATTGCACGGGCGTTCCCAGCGGACTTCCAGGTCGGGCAGGGCATGGCAGACGACCTGGGCCTGGCCGGTGTAGATCATGACGGAGTCGTCGGCCCAGACGAAGCGCTGGGCGGGCTGGTCGAGCTTGGTTTGGCCCAGCACCTCGCCGCTGAGCCGATCGCAGATCGCCAGGCGGGTCATGCCTTCGAGGACGACCGCGACGTGGCGATCGGTGACGTAGGCGCCGTTGATGGCCGCGTCTTCGAACCGGCGTCGCCAGATGACGCGGCCGCGACCGGCGGCGGTGGCGTCGATCACCTCGATAGCGTCGTTCATCTGCTCGTCGACTCGGTGGATGGCGACGACATCCGGCCCGACGGCCAGCGACATCACACCGGCGGTGCGCTGCTGAACCGACTGCCAGTTGTTGCCTGGGCTGAAGGTCGGGTCGTCGTGCTCGGCGGTCCAGAGCATCTTGCCGGTCAGCGCGCTGTATCCGGTGATCTGCCCGTCGACACGGGTGACCAGCAGGTGGCCGGCCAGGTCGCCGTTGAAGAACACGCCGTGCTGGGAGACGTGCATGTGGTTGAGCACCTCGCGCGGCACGTCGATGCGCCAGGTGGGCTGGTCGGCGTTGAGCCGGCCCGCGGGGTAGCAGGCGATCTGGCTGGTGTCGCGCATCAGCACGATCATGTGCTCATCGAGGAACGCCGAGTTGTCGGCATCGAGGTCTTCGGTGAGGTAGTTCTGCCGTCCGCGGACTTCCCAGCGGCGTTCCAGCGGCGGGGCGGGGAAGCGATCGGGGACGACGGCGAGCGCGGCGGCGGGGATCTCGGCCAGGCGCCGGGCGGCGAAGTCGGCCGCGGCGGTGGCGGGGGCGACGGGCGCCGGCGGCGGGGGCGTGCCATCCGCATGAGGCCCCGGCGCCGGCTGGGGCGCCGGCGGCGGCGACCAGACCATCACCGGCGCCTCGCCCAGCGAGGCCAGGCGCTGGTAGGCATCGCGCGCCTGCCGCGGCCAGCCGGCCAGCTCGTACAGCCCACCCAGCGCCGCCAGGGCCTGCGCGGCGGTCCGCCGGTCGCGGCCGTCGGCCAGCCGGGCCAGCAGCACCATCGGCTCTTTCAGGCCGATCGTATCGTCGTATTCACCGAGCTTGGTAATCGCACGCATCGCCGCGTCGGTTCCCGGCGCGTTGGCGGCCAGGTGGTACAGATCTCGCACGGCGTCGACCTTGCCCGTGCGCAGCGGCGCCTGGGCCAGCGCGGCGGCGGCGGCCTGGTAGCGAGCGGCGGCGGCGGATTCGAGCTGGTCGCTGACCCCCGGCCCGTGCCGGGCGACCAGGCGCGCCAGCGCCTCGGCCGCGGCCGTCGACGCCCGCACCCAGCGCACGCCGTGCGCATCGCTGAGGCGCGTCAGCGTCGCTTCACCCGCTTCACCCTCTGCAAGTTCCGCCTGCGCTTGGATCAGGTCGGTGTAGATCGCCACGGCCTGGTCGAGCCGACCGACGGCGGCCAGGTGATCGGCCCGCGCCAGGGTCACCGCGGCGGCGAGGCGCGGCTCGCCCTGAACCAGCGTCGCGGCCTCATCCAGCCACGCGGTCGCCTGGGGCGCGCTGGCCGCGCTGGCCGCGCCCTGCACGCGGCGGATCAGCCGGCGGACCAGCTCATCCCGCGCCTCGGCCCGCAGCGCCGCGTCCGCCGCGTGGTGGTGGGCCAGGCGGTAGTCGGCGAGCGCCGCGTCGGGTTGTTCCAATTGCTCGTGGAGCCGGGCGCGCTGCATGTACGCCGCGCCTTCGTGGCCCGCGTCCAGCCGCGTGCCCAGCCGGGCGAGCATGGCATCGGCGTCGGCCAGGGCGTAGACGAAGTTCATCCCTGTCGCCAGCAAGCGCTGGCCATCCGAGTAGAGATTGCCCACCGGGTCGCCGGCGGGGGTGACGACCTTCACCTCGGCGATGCGCTTGCCATCGCGAGCCGGATCGAGGCGGACGATGTGGCTGCCGGTCGGCACGTAGATCGCCTCGGCGGTGATCGCCGCGCGGCCGGTGGCGCCGGGGATCGGGGCGCGCCAGTGCGGCTTGCCGCTGTCGATCCGGTAGGTCTTGATCTGATCGGCCTCGACGGTGAGCACCTTGTCGCCGATCGCGCCCAGCAGGTACTTGCCCCGGGGCGTGGGGATCGGGGCCGGCTCACCCTTGCGATCGGTGGTGAGCAGTTCGCCGGTGCGGCGGTTGAGCAGCAGGAGGATCTGCGCATCCCACGGCGCGGCGACGAGCGTGTCGCCGATCGGCAGCAGCGCGTTGTCTTCCCAGCCGCGGATGCCCGTCCACCGGCCGCGCGATTGCATGTTGCCCCGGTGGTGGCGGTTGTGATTGCTGTGCGACTGCTCGTAGGGCCGCGCCCAGCGGATCGACCCGTCGGCCGCCGAGGCGCAGACCACCAGCCCCTCGCCGGGCAGCAGGAACAGCTCATCGCCGGCCACGGCCATCGCGCACGGCGCCCACTGCGGGCTGAACGACGCGGGATAGGAACAGACAAACCGCTTGTAGATCACCTTGCCCGAGCGCGGTTCCAAAGCCAGCAGGAACAGCTCGCCGTCGATCTCGATCGGCGCGACGACGTGGTCGCCGACCGGCACGGGCGTGGCGTGGAAGCGGACCAGGCCCAGCGGATCGTCGTGCTTGGCCGAGCGGCCGATCTGCCAGAGCGGCTTGCCGGTCTTGGCGTCCAGCGCGACCAGCGCGTTGCCGCCGCGCAAGGTGTCGCGGCCCTGCTGGCGCTGCTGCAGCTCGTGCGGCTGCAGCCAGACGCCGATGTCGTTGTCCCGGATGTGGTAGATCACCTCGCCGACCTTGCTGACGGCCTTGGCCAGTTGGTCGGCGAACAGCAGCGCTTCTTCGGCGGTCTTGGGCAGCTCGCCGGTGCCGAGATGGGCGTTGTAGGCGGATCGGCGTTGGGCGTTGGCATCGGGGCTGTCGCCGCTGCGGGTCTGCCAGATGACCCGGCCGCTCGCCGCGTCGCGGCACCAAACCGCCTCGTGCGACTTGTGGTAGAGCCGACCGTCGGCGAAGACGATCTGACCGGTCGGCAGCCAGCCCTGCTGCCGCCAGCGTTCGACGAGTCGGCCGCGGCTCTGGGCGGCGTTGGTGGTGAGCTGGTAGTAGCTGCCGCCCCATTGGCCGTGGGGGCTGCGCAGAGCGAAGCTGTCGCGCCAGAGCATGGCCCACAGGCCATCGCTGCCTTTCATGGCGCTGTCGGTCAGCGCCGGCATGACGCGGTCGCGCCCCGCGCCCCCGCCGCGCATCGTCCAGCCGTCGGCGATGGCTGGGGCATCGTCATCCAGCCGGGCCAGCTCGGTTTGGTAAAGCCGGGCCTGGGCGTCGGTCAATTCGCCAAGCTGCTTGAGCTCCGCGTGGGCCCGTGTCGCGGCGCGGCGCTGGCCGCTGCGCGCCGCGGCGATCAGCAGGCGGCCGAGCATCGCGCGGCGATCGACCGATGGTGCCGGGTGCTCGCGCACGATCATGTCCAGCCAGGTCGCGGCCTCGCGGTATTCGCCGGCGTCGATCAACAGGCACGCCAGCCGATACGCCGCGTCGTCGCCCACCTCGGCCATGAAGTATCGCCGGGCCACCTGCTGCAGCGCCGAGCGGTCGCGCACCTGTTCGACCGGCCCGCCGAGCACGCCACGCGCCTCGGCGTCGGCGATCAGCCGATACGCCCGCAGCCCTTCATCGGGGAAACCGGCAAGGATCTGACGCACCACCATCGGGGCCGGCACGAACACCCCATCGGCGTGGGGCACCATCGCATCGGGAAAGTGGTCGACCACGTGCTGGTACAGCAGCAGCGCCTCGCGGTACTGGCCGTCGCCGACGTAACGGGCGGCCTTGTTCATCAGCGAATCGGCGTCGGCGTCGGTCTGGACCTCCGCGTGGGTCAGTTGAGCGTTGGGCAACTGCAGCGGGTCGGCCAGAACCACGTCCACCCTCCGCCCATCCCCGCTGACCCCGTGGACCAACAGCGCGATCGTCAGCACCAGCGCAACGGGAATGGTCCGGGCACGGGTCGCGATGATGCTGTGGGGTACTGCCACGAAAATGCCCTGCCCGTCTGCAAATCACGAAACGTTTGGGCCGATCCGCAGGTTCATCGCGCGATCGGCCCCCTTATCAAGACGACGCCCGCGGCGGTTTGTTCAGTTGGCCGGCGGCGGATCATTCGCGTCGGCGTCGTCCGCGGCGGGCGGTTCGATCGGTGCCGCGTCGATGTCGGTC
Organism: uncultured Planctomycetaceae bacterium; assembly: GCA_964620345.1. Classification (GTDB taxonomy): domain Bacteria; phylum Planctomycetota; class Phycisphaerae; order Phycisphaerales; family Zrk34; genus CAZUHK01. The sequence continues at coordinate 35,508 of CAZUHK010000006.1, read as the reverse complement.
TGCCGCTGCAGGTCGTCCAGGCGGTGCATCTTCTGTTCGATCGGCTTGGGCAGCGCGGCGCGCTGGTCGTCGGTGTTGACGTAGCCGTCGTACAGCACGTTGCCCGCCGCGTCGGTGGCCCGCAGGTGCCGGCCGCGCTGATCGTCGCGCACCACCAGCTTGTGCTGGCCGTCGGTGAAGCTCATCTGCCGGGCGTTGATCATGACCGACTGACCCGGCTGATCGATCGCCTGCTGCAGGGCCGCGAGGTTGCGCGGGTTCAGCGGGCCGTTGGCCAGCGTCTGCCCGCCGTGCTGCATCGTCAGCGCCGCGGCCGCGGCCGTCAGCCGCCGGCCGCCCAGCGTCGCGGTCAACCGCGTGGGCCGGCCCTTGCGCAAAGCGGTCAGCTTCACCGCGTCGCCCGGGGCGTGCGTGCGGATCAGTACCTTCAATTGATACGGGCTGACCAGGAGTTGCTCATCGAGCTTGTTGAGCACATCGTGCTGCTGCAGGCCGGCCTGATCCGCGGGGGAACCGGGCTCGACGTAGCTGACGACCAGGCCCACGCCGTCAGGCAGGTCGAGCTGCGCCCGCAACGCCGGGGCGACCAGCTCCACGTGCACGCCCAGGTACGCCACGTCGACGAGCTTGGGCTGGGGCGACGCCGCCCCGTCGGCCGCCGCGTCCTGGGCCAAAGCCAGGGGCGCGATCATCAGCACCCCGGCCAGCGATGTCACGAGTTGAATCTTCCGGTCCCTCACCATGTCTCAGCCGCTACGTAGACCAGGCGTTCGATGGGCACGGTGATTTCAAGGCGCTGGCGCGTCTCGGTGCGCTGGCATACGAGCTTGTTTACGGTAACCTCGCGCCACTGCCGCACGGGCCGACGGTCGCCGATCGACAGCAGGCCTTCGTCGATGAGGTACTGCGTGGCGCTGATCGCCAGTTCCGCGTCGTCGGCCTCGGTCAGCGGCGGCAGGTCGCGCGGGTCGAACGCGACCTCGACGCCGCCGTAGTCCGCGTGATGCCGGAACAACTGCACGCCCGGCAGCCGATCCAGCCGATCGACCTTGCGCATCACGCGCCGCGGCACGGCCCGCAGTTGCTCGTCGCTGTCGATCCGCCCGTCGTACAGCAGTTGGCCGGTCGGGTCCGTCGCCAGCAGGTGCCGGCCGTCGCCGTCCTCGGTGATCGTCAGATGATGCTGCGCGTCCTGCCACTGCGTCACGCAGGCCGGCAGAAGCATCTGCGTGCCCATTGTCGACCGCGGCTGCCGGTCGTTCACCGCCCAGGCGCTACCGGCGAACAGCGCGGCGCAACCCCAGGCCAGCGCGACGTGGATTCGATTCATGGCGTTCCCCTTTGCTCGTGTGGGTCGATGGGCGTGCATCAGAACGTCTCGGCGGCGATGAGGATCAGCTCTTCCTGAGGCACCGTCACCTCAAGCCGCTCGTTGGTCCGTTGATTGTAGTACATCAACTGCCGCGTGGTGACCCGGCGAATCTGATGCACCGGCAGGCGGTCGTCGCTCATCACCAGCCCTTCGTCGACCAGCTTGGTGTCGGTGGCTCGGACGGTCGTGGCGGCCGATTCGGGTAGGCCGGGGGCCATCGCGCCGCCGGCGTCCACCACCGCGCGGCGCGCGGCTGGATCGCCATCGTGCGCAGCCGGGCCGGCCACTTCGAGCAAACCCCAGACCGCCACGGCGATCGCCAGACCCGCGGCCAGGCCCACGCCCGCGCCACGCCAGCCGTCCAGCCGCCACCGATGCCGATCCGCCGCGGCGTCACCCAGCACCCGGTCGTCCAGCGACGCCGACGGCGACGCCAGGGGCATGTCGATCAACAATTCTTCAATGCGTCGTTCGTTCATAACCATTTGCCCAGTTTACTCTCCAGCTTCGCCAGCCCCCGGCGGTACCGGCTGGCGACCGTTGACAGCGGCGAACCGAGCACCTGCCCGATCTGCTCGAACGTCAGCCCGCCGTAGACCTTCATCACGATCACTTCGCGCTGCTGATCCTCCAACTGCTCGACCGCCTCGCGCACCGCGCGCTGGCGCTCCTCAAGCAGGGCCGCGTCGGCCGGGCCGGGCTCGGGGTTGCCATCGTCGGGCCCGGCCAGGGCCTGCTCATAAATACCAGACGCTGCGCGGTGGTCCCGTTTGCGCTTGCGAATCTGGTCGATCGCCGCATTTCTCACCGACATGAACACGTAGCTCGCCGGATCCCCCACCGCCGGCCGCTCCCGCCGAAACAGCCGCACAAACGCCTCCTGCACCGCGTCCTCAGCCCGATCGGCGCTGCGCGTGATCGACAGCGCCAGCGTGTACAACCCCTGCCGATGCCGACGGTACAACGCCTCAAGCTGCTCGGTCGGGCTTGACGCCGGCTCGTCCATGCCACCTAGCACACCCGAAACCGCCGACAAAAGCAACGGCCGGCCGTTGACTCGTTGATTCGTTGACTCGGCCCGGATGCTTGACGACTGCCCGAAGAGTGAACGGATGAACGAATCAACGGGTCAACGGGTCAACGTTGAGAAAAACCCCGCCGCAGGGGAGGCAACCTGCGGCGGGGTCAACAGGGAAAAGGAGAAGTGGACCATCGGAAACGATCTCGTACCGAAAGTCTGACGTTGCAAGGTCTGTGCCAAAGCCCAGGACGTGGCGGCAACGTTTGCCCGAGGTGCGTTTCCCGGCGGTCGCCCGGCCATCGGCTGCATGTTTCATAGGCGGATTCATTGCGTTGCCTACAAACCGTGATTCGCCGCGAACCCCGGCCATCCAGCGAGCCGGCGTCGGTGTCGCCGGATGTTCGTCCCGCGGGGCCCGGCCGGCCCCATTGAAAAGCCCGCGACCCTTTCGGGCCGCGGGCGTTGAGCGTCACTCGACTGCTGCGTGGGCGGTGTGCCCTCGGGCTTACATCTCACGCAGGTGGTAGCTCTTGATGAACGAGGGGTTGAAGTCCGGGTAGGCCGACATGTCGTGCTCGCCCAGGTCCAGGCCCTCGATCTGCTCGGCGTCGGAGACCCGCAGGCCCATGGTGGCCTTGATGATGCCACCGACGATGAGCGCGAACGCCAGGGTGAACGCGCCGATCGAGGCGATGCCCGCCAACTGGTAGCCGAGCTGCGCCCCGCCGGCCAGGTCGCCGAAGAGGCCCACGGCCAGCGTGCCCCAGATGCCGCAGACCAGGTGGACGCTGATGGCGCCGACCGGGTCGTCGATCTTGATCTTGTCGAACATCAGCACGGCGAAGTAGACGATCACGCCGGCGATCGCACCGATCAGAATCGCTTCGTACACCGCCATCTGATCGGCGCCGGCGGTGATGCCCACCAGGCCCGCGAGGATGCCGTTGAGGGCCATCGTCACGTCCGGCTTGCCGCCGACGAACCAGCTTGTGAGCCCCGCGGCGACGCCGCCGGCGGCCGCGGCCATCGACGTGGTGACCAGCACCAGCGAGACCAGGCCCGGGTCGGCGTTGAGCACCGAGCCGCCGTTGAACCCGAACCACCCGAACCAAAGCAGGAACACGCCGATGCACGCCAGCACCAGGTTGTGACCCGGAATCGCGTTGGGTGAGCCGTCCTCGTTGTACTTGCCCAGGCGCGGCCCCAGCAGGATGACCACGCCCAGCGCCGCCCAGCCGCCGACCGAGTGGACGATCGTCGAGCCGGCGAAGTCATAAAAGCCCATCCGGTCCAACCAACCCTCGCCCCACTTCCACGAGCCGGTGATCGGGTAGGCGATCGCCACCAGCAGCGTGATGAACACCAGGAACGAGCTGAGCTTGATCCGCTCGGCCACGGCGCCCGAGACGATCGTCGCGGCCGTCGCGGCGAACATCGCCTGGAAGAAGAAGTCGGCGTAGGTGGTCATGTCCAGCTCGTAGCCCTCGGCGGTCATCAGGCCGGTGTCCTTCAGCCACGATGAATCGCCCATCAGGAACCCGAAGCCCGCGAAGCCGAGCAAGCCGGCACTCTCCTCGCCAAAGCCCGGGTACATCAGATTGAACCCGCAGATCGCGTACGTCAGCACGCCGATCGACACGATGAAGCTGTTCTTGAACAGGATGTTCACCGTGTTCTTGGCCCGGGTCAGGCCCGACTCGAGCGTCGCGAAGCCCAGGTGCATGAGGAACACCAGCATGCCCGCGATCATGATCCACAGGTTGTCGGTGACGAACTTGGGGTTGTAGGTGATCGCCCCTTCCTCACCGACGCTGTAGCCGCTGGTCGGGGTCAGCTCGGGAATCGCTTGCTCGGCGGCTTGGGTAACCGCCTCGGACATCTCGGCCCCGTCGGCCTCCTGACCGAGCGCGGCGTCCGCGCCCACCGACAATGCGGTGCCCAGACAGATCACGGCCAAAACGCCCGTGAGCATCGACATTCGGAACTTGCTCTTCTTTTTGCGGTTCAACATTGCGCTGCGTACCTCCAAGTAGTGTGATCCGATCCGATCCATCGTGAAAATCGCCATGCCAGACACCCACGCGGTGCCTGTGCCCACGACCGATACAAGCCGCGTGCCACATGCCGAATCACCCAACGAAATCGGCAGCACACGCACGACTCCCACGCAAATGACGGAGCAAATGCGCAGTAAATAATCGATTGGACCACTTCATATCAAAATTATGTGCAATCAATAGCCCGAAAGATTCACCACAGAGATTACGGGGGGGGGGGCAGAGCAACCGAAGGTGATGAATGACAAGGACTTACGTCACATTTGCCAGCCGCTTGAACCATCTGCAAAGTCAGGCGACCAGAAATCAAACGAGGAAAAATATGTTATAATTTATTTATAATCACAGACTTATGTTGACCTATGCCCTCGGTGGTGAATAATCCGGGGTAGCTCCCCCCGAGCCCGGTCGTGGTCGCCGGGCCGGCCAAGCCCGGGCTGCTGTCAAGTCTTGATCTGCGTCTGGCGCGCTGGGGTCGGGGAAGGGGATGTCCGCGCCAGGTTGTCCAGCACGATCTGCGCGACGCGATGCCAGGTGAACTGCTGGGCGAAGGCGACGGCGTCGGCCTTGTCGAGTTCCAGGCACTTGAGGCAGGCGGCGCGCAGGTCGTGGTCGAGCCGGCCGGCTTTGGGATCGGTGATGACGTCGCGCGGGCCGGTGACCGGGTAGGCCGCGACCGGCAGGCCGCAGGCCATCGCTTCGATCATCACCACGCCGAACGTATCGGTCAGCGAGGGAAAGACGAACACATCGCACGCCGCGATCCGCCGCGCCAGGTGCTCGCCCTTGTGAAAGCCCAGGAACCGCACGCGGGGATACTGCGCCTCGAGCTTGGCCCGGGCCGGGCCGTCGCCGATGACGACTTTCTCGCCGGGCAGGTCGAGCTTGCAGAACGCCTCGATGTTCTTCTCGGGCGCGACGCGGCCGACGTAGCAGAACCGCGGCCGGCCGATGCCCTCCAGCGGATCGCCCTGGTCGTAAGGATGGAAGGTGTCGTGCCGCACGCCGCGGGTCCAGACGATGATCTTCTCGCCGTCGAAGCCGCGGTCGATCAGCTCATCCTTGATCGATCGCGAGGGCACCAGCGTGCGCTGCGCCCCGCCGTGGAACCAGCGCAGGAACGTGTATGTCGGTGCCGTGGGGATGCCGAAGTAGGCGTGCAGGTACTGGGGGAACTGCGTGTGGTAGCTGGTGGTGAACGGCAGGTTCCGCGCCCGGCACCAGCCCCGGCCGGCCATGCCCAACGGGCCCTCGGTGGCGATGTGAATCGCATCGGGGGCCATCTGGCCAAGCATCCGCCGCAGCTTGAACCGCGGCAGGACCGCGAGGCGGATCTCCGGGTACTTGGGCGCTTCGAACGTGCGGAACAGCCCCGGGTGGATCACCTCGAACTCGTGCCCGGCCGCGCGGCACTGTTCCTGCACATGCGACCACGTGGTCACCACGCCGTTGACCTGCGGAAACCAGGCATCGGAGATCAGGCAGATTCGCATGGCTGCGAAGATTAGCAGGCAGGGCCGACCGACGCGACGTAGAGTACATTGCTTGGCCGCATGAACATAGGAACGATCATGAAAATCTATGGGCTGCTCTGGGTCTGGATATTGCTTCCCGCGGCCGCCACATCCGCGGCGACGGAGCCCATCATCATCTCACTCACGTCCGCCGATGATGGGTCAACACGCCTGTGGATGAGCCACACACATGGGCTCGAATCGGGTGATTTGGACGCCGTTCACCGACGGCTTAACGGTTGGCGATACGACCAGGCCGAGAATCCCAACGGCACGTTCGCCGCCGATGTGCCCATCATCATCCGCGCCGACGGAAGGGTGCCGTTCGGCCAGGTGATGCAGGCCTACCACGCCACGCGACGCGCCAAGTACACCAACGTGATGTTCGCCGGACCGGACGAATCCCTGGTTGGGCTGACGCCGATCGAGAAGCCCCACGCCGCTGAGCAGAAGCGAGACGCGGATGGCGACCCGCTAGGCGCAACTGACGAGAAAGCCGAGCCGATCGCGTTGATCGGCGCTGCGGGCACCAAGACCCGGCCGATCGAATCCCCAAACGAAGAGAAAGTCCACGGTGTCGCGATGTACGGCGTTGGGGCCAACGCGAAGACCATCGCGTACGTCATTGACACCTCGACCGCGATGATACAAGTGTTGCCGGACGTACTCAATGAACTGCAGCAATCCATCGCCAAGCTCGACGATGCGCAGCGGTTCACCGTTATCTGTTACCGCGATGGCAGCACCATGGAACTGCCTGTTCCCCACCGCGGGCTCAAGCGTGCAACCGAGGAGACCGCGCAGAAAGCCGCCGATTGGTTGAGCAATGACGAGAACCTCAAGGTCGGCGGCACGGCAGACCCGCGCGATGCGATCACGCGTGCGATCGCGTACCGACCGGAGGTCATCTTTGTACTCTCGACCGACATCACCAGCGGTGGGGCGCTCGAAACCCCGGCGCTGCTGAACACGATCGCTGAGGCCATGCGCCGGCGCGGGGCGCAGGCGACGCGGATCAATACGATCCAACTCGGCGAGGCCGACCCACACGAAACACTCCGGGCCATCGCCGAGGCCCACGACGGACGTTACCGCTTTGTCGATACGGAAACGCTCGAGCACGGCGGCAATGACTGATCGGCCACAACGCAAAGACAACGCCCGCCGCGGGGTGGGGCAGCGGGCGTGGTTGCTCACTCAAGCGTCTTGAAACTTCGGCGCGACTCAGCGTCGCCGGGCCAGCAGGGCGATCCCGCCGATCGCCAGCAGCGCCACCGACGCCGGCTCGGGCGTGATGACGAACGCCAAGTCCAGTGACACGCCCTGAAGGAGCGGGTCTTCCAGAGGAATCCACGCGCCCTGGCCGCCGCCGAGATCGTCCCACCACACCGCGTCATCTTCGTAGTGGCTGCCGGTGAACGGCTGGGGGTAAAGCGAGGTGTCAGCCGTCTTCCATCCGCCGGGGCTCTGGCTGACCTCGTCCCACTCGATCCACATCACCAGCCAGTAGATTTCCCCGGCGACCTGGTCGAACGGATCGTCGATGACGGGGATGTTCAACTGCTCGTAGAAGACGTGGTCGTCGGGCGTGAACGAGTTGATCTGCGGCGCGTAGAAGCCCTGGGGCCCCTGCCCGGCCAGTCGGCGGGTGAACTGGGGCTTGTCGAACACGCGGTTCCACTTCAACGTGCCCGGATGGCTGTATTCAGTGCCTTGGCCGGCCGGGACGTTGTCGTAGATCTCCACGCCCACGCGGTCGATCCTGCCCAGGTCCTCGGGGGCCGTGGGCTGGGTGACGAAGTTGTCCTCCGCCCATGACAGCCAGATGTGGATGTCGCTGACCGGGCCGCTCTGGCTGCATTGCCAGTCGTCGCCGATCTTGTTGCCGGACGACACGAACTCAATGTCCCAGCCATCCGGATCGGGCAGTTGGGGGAAGTGCATCTTGTGCGGGTCGCCCTCGTTCCAGTCGCCCGCGGCCGGTGGCGGCAGGGCGATCGCCGCCACCGCGGCCACGCAGGCGGCCGCTGTCCATGTCCGTCTCATCATGAAACTCCTTTCTCCAGCGGAACGGTTGTGTCCGCCGGACTGGTGTGCGCGGCCCGATCCACCCCTTGGCTCTCCCCGCCTCCGCCCAGCCGATGCGACCGACGCGGACAACACCGCAGCAAGCGCGGCCCCGCGTCAGCCCACTGTTCACATCACAGAACCACCACTGATCAGACCCCGCCCCCGGCCGCGGCGCAAAGACAGGCGACCCACCTGTCTTAGCGTGCGCCACACGCCGAGGAATGTCAACCCTTTTGTCAAGATTTTTCTCAAGCTTGCGACCGAGCCAATTCCGCCCTAATCTTGCGGTTTTGCCCCGTGTCCGGGAAACCGGGCCTGTTGGAGCGTTGAGCATGATTCCCAACGAGCCGCCCCGCTCGCCGTCGCCGGGCTTTCTTTACTTTCCGCCCTACCGCATCCAGGGTTTTTCCATCGCCGGCGAGGCCACGTGCATCCAGGTGCCGGAGCTGGACATCTGCTTCGACATCGGCCGGGCCCTGCGGATCGCGCTGCCCAGCAACTTCGTCGCGCTGTCGCACGGGCACATGGATCACATCGCGGGGTTGCCTTACTACTTCTCGCAGCGGCATTTTCAGGGCATGGGCGTGGGCACGGTGTTCTGCCACCCCGCGCTCGAAGAGCCGATCAAGCGGATGATGGCCGCGTGGATCGACATCGAGGGCCAGCGCACGCCGCACAAGGTCATCGCGATGGCCCCGGGCACGCCCAGCGAGGAGTACGAGATCAAGAAGACGTTCTTCCTGCGGGCGTTTGAGACGATGCACACCGCGCCGTCGCTGGGCTACTCGATCATCGAGAAGCGCAGCAAGCTCAAGGATGAGTACGTCGGCCTGCCGCAGAGCAAGCTGGTCGAGCTCAAGGAGGCCGGCGAGTCGATCACGTACCTCAAGCAGGTGCCGCTGATCACGTACATGGGCGACACATCGCTTGGGTCGCACTTCACACTGCCGGAGGTGACCGGCGCGCGGGTTCTGATCACCGAGTGCACGTTTCTGGAGCCGGCGCACCGCGACCGGGCGCGGGTGGGCAAGCACCTGCACTTGTCGGACATCGTGAAGCTGCTGCCGACGCTCGAGGCCGAGGCGATCGTGATCAACCACCTTTCGCGGCGGACGCACCTGGGCCAGGCGCGTGAGGCGATCGAGAAGGCCGTGCCGGCGGAGCACCGGGATCGCATCTATATTCTGATGGACCACCGCACCAACCGCGCGCGGTACCAGGACCAGGCCGAGGCCGCGCGGGCCCAGCAGGAACAACATGAGGCCAGGGGCTGAGAACGGGCACCGGCCGGGCCCGCGCTGGGCGTGGTGCCTGGCGTGGGGGCTGATCGCCCTGGGCGCGGGGTTGCGGCTGCGCGGGTACTTCGCCGACCACTCGCTGTGGCTGGACGAGCTGATGCTCGCGCGCAACTTCGACGCGCGCACGCTGGCGGGGATGTTCCAGCCGCTGGAGCACGGCCAGAACGCGCCGATCGCCTGGCGGGTGCTGATCAAGCTGCTTTCGATGGTGTTCGGCTCGTCCGAATGGGTGCTGCGCGCGGTGCCGGCCGCCTCATCCATCGCGACGCTGCCGCTGCTGTGGTGGATCGGCCGGCGCGTGCTGGGGGCCCGGCTGGGGCTGGTGCCGCTGGCGATGCTCGCGATGGGTCGGCCGGCGATCGTCTACGGCATCCAGTTCAAGCAGTACGCCAGCGACGCGCTGGTCGCCGCGGCCTTGCTCGCCGCGGCGCTGCGCTGGGCGGATCGGCGCGACAGGCGTGCGCTCATCACGCTCGGGGTGATCGGCATCGCCGGCCAGTTGTTCAGCCAGCCGGCCATCTTCGTCTGCGCCGGGGTGGGATCGGCCCTGCTGATCCACCTGCTGGCCAATCGCGAGCGACCACACCTGCGGCCGCTCGGGATCGTCGGCGTCGCGTGGATCGTCACGTTCATCGCCAACTACCTGCTGTTCCTCCGCCTGCCCGAAGACTGGCAGTGGGCCTGGCTGTACGACTACTGGGCGCACGGCTTCATGCCCATGCCGCCGACGAGCGTGGACCAGGCGCTGTGGCTGCCCCGCGCGCTCGAGCGCACGTATCAGAACGTCGTGAGCATGTACTACATCGGCCTGATCGGCCTGATCGCCATGCTCGCGGGCATCGTCGCGCTGTGGCGGGGCGGCGATCGGCTGGCGCTGGGCGTGGCGGGGCTGCCGATCGTGTTCACGTTGATCGCCGGGGCGATGGGCCAGTACCCCTTCGCCGAGCGGCTGATCCTCTTCCTCGCGCCGTCGCTGATCCTGCTGGCCGCCGCGTCGGTCCGGCTGGTGATCGGCTGGGGGCGGCCGACACCCTGGCGCACGGCCGGCGGGGTGGTGATCTTCGTCCTGCTGCTCGGGCCGTTCTTCAGCTCGCTCGAATGGCTGGGCCACCTGCGGCACCCCGCCCACGAAGCCAACCGCCCGATCGTCGCGGCGCTGGCCGAGCGCTACCAGCCCGGCGACCGCGTCGTCCTGCCGTTCTGGTCGCGGTACGCCTGGTGGCACTACGGCCCGCGGTTGGGCCTGGGCGCGGCGCCCGCGACGTACCTCGAGCGCGATGAGCAGCGCCAGGCCCGGCCCCTGCGCCAGATGCTCGCCGAGCCGACCCACGCCCCGCGCACCTGGGTGCTGGTCACTCACTACGCCCAGCGCCCCGATGAATCGCCCGACCAGTTCATCGCCGCGGCGACGCAAGGCGGTCGGGTCACCGTCGCCGCCCAGCGCGACGGCGCGGCGCTGCTGCGCATCGACCACTGACCGGACCACCCCGTCGCGGCGCGCTCGTGTTACCATTGCCCGGCCATGATCGACACGCCGGCCAACCCGCCCACGCTCAGCGTCGTCATCCCCGTGTACAACGAACGCGCCACGATCGACCACCTCGTGCAGCGCGTCGCGGCGGTGGCGGTGGATAAGGAAATCATCCTCGTGGACGACGGCTCGACCGACGGCACGGCCGAGCTGCTGCCGGCCATCACCCAGCGGCACGGCGCCCGCGCGTTCTGCCACGACCACAACCGGGGCAAGGGCGCGGCGCTGCGCACCGGCTTCGCCGCGGCGACCGGCCGTTTCGTCATCGTCCAGGACGCCGACCTCGAATACGACCCCGAGGAATACCCCCGCCTGCTCAAACCCCTGCTCGACGACCGGGCCGACGTGGTGTTCGGCTCGCGGTTCAGCGGCGGCCAGAGCCATCGCGTGCTCTACTTCTGGCACTACCTGGGCAACCGCGGGCTGACGCTGCTGTCCAACGCGATAACCAACCTGAACCTGACCGACATGGAGACCTGCTACAAGGTGTTCCGCCGGGAAATCATCCAGTCGATCACAATCGAGGAAGACCGCTTCGGCTTCGAGCCGGAGATCACCGCCAAGCTCGCCAAGCTCCGCCGGCCCGACGGCGGCCCGCTGCGCATCTACGAGGTGGGCATCAGCTACTTCGGCCGCACCTACGAAGAAGGCAAGAAGATCGGCTGGAAAGACGGCGTGCGCGCGCTGTACGCGATTCTCAAGTACGGCCTGTTCCGCTGAGCCCGGCTTGAAGGCAGTGGCCCCAACGCCACCGTGATCCGATCGACTGCGATCAAGAGCCGATGAAATCCTGCTTCGATTCGGTCCAGCGGTGAAGGGACGTCGGCGAGCCACCCCCGCCGGCCGAGCGGGTCGCCGCCCACGTTACGCCGATCAAGCCCGGTCGATCACACCCGGCGCGTGAAGTCTCCACCCCGGCGACAAAGCGGCTTGGCCGGGCCGGCGCGTCCCAGTCCGCTGCGCTCCTGCCAATCCGCCGCGCGACACGGCGACACTTCTATTGAGCACTCCCACGACCGGGCCGGCTGGTTGACCGCCTCATCGCGTTGGTTACAATCATTGATTGGCCGCGTGCAACACAGGCCTCCCTAGCTCAACTGGCAGAGCAGCTGACTCTTAATCAGCGGGTTGAAGGTTCGAGTCCTTCGGGAGGCATTGGCTTGTTTGTTCGGTGCCGGGCCAAGTCCGCGATTATCATGGCGGGTCGGAGGTGACGCTTGGCCGAGGCCCGTCATGTGCTTGCGCTCGATCAGGGGACGACCAGTTCGCGGGCGATCGTGTTCGACGACACCGGCCGGGTGGTGGCGAAGGCCCAGCGGGAGTTCGACCAGCACTTTCCGCGCTCCGGCTGGGTCGAGCACGATGCGAACGAGATCTGGCGAACGCAAGCCGACGTGGCCAGCCAAGCCGTCGAGCAGGCGGGGGTTGGCCCGGCCGACATCGCCTGCATCGGCATGTCCAATCAGCGTGAAACGACGGTGCTGTGGGACCGGGCGACGGGCGAGCCGATCGGCCGGGCGATCGTCTGGCAGGACCGGCGGACCGCGGGGCTGTGCCACAAGCTGCGCGCCGACGGCCGGGAGCAACTGTTCGGCGAGAAGACCGGGCTGGTGCTCGATCCGTATTTCTCGGGCACGAAGCTGCGGTGGATGCTCGATCGGATCGATGGCGCGCGGCGGCGTGCGGAGCGCGGCGAGCTGGCGTTCGGCACGATCGACACGTGGCTGCTGTGGAACCTCACCGACAGCGCGGTTCACGCGACGGACGTGACCAACGCCAGCCGGACGCTGCTGTTCAACATTCACACCGGCCAGTGGGATGACGAGCTGCTCGAGGCGCTGGGCGTGCCACGGGCGGTGTTGCCGGAGGTCAAGCCATCGAGCGGCCACTTGGGCACAACCGATCTGCTTGGCGGCGAGACGCCCATCACCGGCATGGCCGGCGATCAGCAGGCGGCGCTGTTCGGCCAGCTCTGCACCACACCGGGCATGGTCAAGACGACCTACGGCACCGGCTGCTTTCTGCTGGCCAACACCGGCGACCAGGCCCGGCGGTCCGACCACCGGCTGCTCACCACCGCGGCGTGGCGCATCGGCGAACGCACCACATACGCGCTGGAGGGCAGCGTCTTCATCGGCGGGGCGGTCGTGCAATGGCTGCGCGACGAGCTGGGGCTGATCGAATCGTCGGCCGATGTCGAAGCCCTGGCACGCGAGGTGGACGACAGCGGCGACGTGTACCTCGTGCCCGCGTTCACCGGGCTGGGCGCGCCGCACTGGGACGCCTCGGCCCGGGGCGTGATCGTCGGGCTGACCCGCGCGACCGGCGCGGCGCACCTGGCCCGCGCGGCGCTGGAGAGCATCGCCCAGCAGGTGGCCGACGTGGTCGAGGCGATGCGTGCCGACGCGGCGGGCGAGCTGAAGCAGATGCGTGTCGATGGCGGCGCGGCGAACAACGACCTGCTCATGCAGATGCAGGCCGACCTGCTGCGGATGCCCGTGGTGCGCCCCACGCAACTGGAAACCACGGCGCTGGGCGCGGCGTACCTGGCGGGCCTGGCGGCGTGGGTCTGGCCGGACACCGATGCGCTGGCCGAGCAATGGCGGGTGGATCGGACGTTTGAGCCGCGGATGGACCAAGCCCAGGCGACGCGCCGGCGCAAGCGCTGGGCCCAGGCCGTGGCCCGCGCCGGGGGGTGGGTGAACGATGAATCGTGACCAGATGTTGAAGCGCGTGGCCGAGCGGCGCGGGCCGTGGGACATGCTCGTGGTCGGCGGCGGGGCGACGGGGTTGGGCATCGCCGTCGACGCCGCGGCGCGCGGGTACGACGTGCTGCTGGTCGAGCAATCCGACTGGGGCAAGGGCACCTCCAGCCGCTCGACCAAGCTCGCGCACGGCGGGGTGCGGTACCTGCAGCAGGGCAACATCTCGCTGGTCATCGAAGCCCTGCGCGAGCGCGGGCGCATGCGACACAACGCCCCGCACCTGGTACACGATCAGCAGTTCATCGTGCCCAACTACACCTGGTGGGAGGCGCCGTGGTACGGCATCGGGCTGAAGGTGTACGACATGCTCGCCGGCCGGTACGGCTTCGGCGTCAGTCGACTGCTGAGCAAGCGGGCCACCGTCGACGCGATCCCCACGATCAAGACCGATGGCCTGCTGGGCGGGGTGATGTACTACGACGGCCAGTTCGACGATGCGCGCCTGCTGATCAACCTCGCGCAGACCGCGGCCGACCACGGCTGCACGCTGGTCAACTACTGCAAGTGCGTCAGTCTGCGCGAGCAGCAGGGCCTGATTCGCGGCGCGGTGATCGGCGACATGGAAGGCGGCGACCGGTGCTACGACGTTGAGGCGAAGGTGGTCATCAACGCCACCGGTGCATTCTGCGATGCGATCCGCAGGATGGACCAGCCCGACGCCGAGCCGATGATCGCGCCCAGCCAGGGCGTTCACCTGGTGCTGCCGCGGCGGTTTCTGCCGGGCGACGCGGCGATCATGGTCCCGCGCACATCCGACGGGCGGGTGATGTTCGCCATCCCCTGGCTGGACCGGGCGCTGGTCGGCACGACCGATACGCCGATCCCGCGCAGTGAGCTGGAGCCGACGCCCCAGCAACAGGAGATCGCATTTCTGCTGGAGACCGCGGGCGAGTACCTCGAACGGGCGCCGGGCGGGGATGATGTGCTCAGCGTGTTCACCGGCATCCGCCCGCTGGTCCGGGCCGGGCAGAGCAAGAAGACCGCGGCGCTGTCGCGCGATCACACGATCGACATCTCGCGGACCGGGCTGGTCACCATCGCCGGGGGCAAGTGGACGACGTACCGCAAGATGGCCGAGGACTGCGTCGATCAGGCGGCGCTGCTGGCCGAGCTGCCCGAGCGCGACTGCCTGACCCGCGAGCTGCGCCTCCACGGCTACCACGAGCGGGCCGAGTCGCTGGGCGAGCTGGCGAGCTACGGCTCGGACGCCGCCGCCGTCGCTGAACTGGATCAGACCAAGCTGCACGAACGCCTGCCGATCACCGTCGGGCAGGTGCAGTGGGCGGCGCGGCAGGAGATGGCGCGGACGGTCGACGACGTGCTGGCCCGGCGGACGCGGTGCCTGCTGCTCGATGCGGCCGCGGCGGTCGAAGTCGCGCCCCGCATCGCGGCGCTGCTGACCGCCGAGACCGCCGTGGACGCGCGGTGCGATGCGTTCATCGAGATCGCGGCCCGATATCGGGTGGGCTGAAGCGTAACGCTTACGCGCAACGCGCCGACCACGCGGCGAGCAGCTTGTCGGTGTTTTCCTCGGCCCCCTCACGGACGACGAGCTGGTCGGCGTTCGCGTCCATCCATTCGATGCACCGCCGCAGCCCGGCGCCGAACGGGCGCGTCGCGACCCAGCCGGGCACGAATCGCTTGATCTTCGTGTTGTCGAAGATCGCGCAGTGCGCCTTGTCGCCCAGCAGCCCGCCGCCCCAGGCCGGCACGTGCGCGGCGATGTAGTCGCTGGGCATATGCACGATGTTCGGCTCGACGCCCAGGCCATCGGCGATCATCCCGATGATCTGATCCCACGAAAGCCATTCATCGGATGTGATGTGAAACGCCTGGCCGATCGCCGCGGTGTTGCTCAGCAGGCCGTGGAAAGCCGCGGCGAAATCTTCGTTCCACGTCAGCGTCCACAGCGAGGTGCCATCGCCATGCACGATGATCGGCTTGCCGGCTCGCAGGCGCCGCACCGCGTGCGCGCCGCCGCCGATCGCCACCGGCAGGGCCGTCGGGCCGTAGGTGTGGCTGGGCCGCACGATCGTCATCGCAAAGCCGCGGTCGCGGTACGCCCGCACGAGCATATCTTCGCAGGCGATCTTGTTCCGCGAGTATTCCCAGTACGGGTTGTGCAGGGGCGTCGATTCGGTGATGGGCCAGTTGACCACCGGCTTTTGATACGCCGAGGCGGAGCTGATGAAGACATACTGCCCACACCGCCCGGCGAACAGGTCGATGTCGGTCTTTATGTGCTCGGGGGTGAAGGCGATCCAATCGACCACGACGTCGAACGATTCATCGCCCAGCGCATCGCGGACGGTCTGCGGCTCGCGGATGTCGGCGGTGATGTTGCGGGCGCCGGGGATGGCGACGTCGCGCCGGCCGCGGTTGAGCAGGCACAGCTCGACGCCACGCTCGACCGCGAGCTTCGAGCACGCGGTGGAGATCAGCCCGGTGCCGCCGATGAAGAGCACTTTCATGACCGGTAGTTTAACAGGCCCAAGGACGCGGCGGTCCGCGCCGGCCACGGCGCGGCCGTCAGACCCGCGCGGAGCCGACCCGCTTTCGGAAATCGAACACCAGTGACATGACCAGCGGGGTGAGCACGAGCGTGAAGACGGTCGAGACGAGCAACCCGCCGACCACCACGCTGCCCAGGCCGCGGTACAGCTCGCTGCCGGCGCCGGGGATCACGACCAGCGGCAGCATGCCCCCGACACTGGTACACATGCTCATCAGGATCGGCCGGATGCGCGTGCGAACCGACTCGGCGATCGCGCGCTTGGGATCGAGCTTCTGTCGGCCCTCGACGCCCTCGATGTCGCCCTGGCCGCGCATGAAGTTCAGCGCCTGGTGCACGATCAGGATCGCGTTGTTGACCACGATGCCGATGAGGATCACAAAGCCCAGCATGGTCAGCACGTCCAACTGCTGGGCGTCGACGTAGATCATCCGGTCGGTCCATTCGTGGACGATGCGCAGGCCCAGGAACCCGCCGATCGTCGCCAGGGGCACGGTGAACATGATCACCGTGGGGTAGAACCAGCTTTCGAACAGCGCCGCCATGAGCAGGAACACGACGAACAGCGCGAGGAAGCCGCGACTGGTGACCAGCGAGACGACGCTGTCGAGGTTGAAGCCGGTCCACCGGCCGAGCATCGCGCGCTTCACCTCGCTCAGTTGCGCCGCGGTGCCGGCGGCGCGGGTGAAGATGGTCGGCGGGATCACCTTCTGCTCGCGCAGGGGGGTGATGAAATCGTTCTGGATCATCGCCTCGGCGGTTTCCAGCGGCACGTCCTGGGGCACGGCGATTTCCAGCGTCACGGCGCGGCGGCGCTCGATGCGCCTGATCTGCTGGGGCGCGGGGGTGCGCCGCACCTGCGCCACCGCGCCCAGCGGCACGACGCGCCCGGTCGGCGTCATCATCGGCTGGTCGGCCAAGGCCTCGGCGTCGCCCACGCCACCCCGCGTGAGCACCTTCAGGTCGATCTTGTCGCCCCGGTAGCTGTAGTCGCCCACGATCGCCCCGTCGCCGAGCATCTGCACGTACTGCCCGACCGCGCGGTTGTTCAGCCCCAGCTCGCTGGCGCGGACCAGATCGATCACCACGTTCACCTCTTCGCTGGGCACGGCGAAGTTGCCCGGGTCCGGGCGGATCTGCGGGAACCTCTGCACGAGCCGGCCGAACAGCGCCCCGGCCGAGGCGGTCACCGCGTCGTAGTCGTCGCCGCTGATCTCCAGCTCGATCGAATTGCCCGCGCCGCCGCGGGAGATCAGGGCGCGTTGCTGGGCGAAGCCGAACATGCCCGGCTGCTGACCGATGGCCTTGTTCAGCAGGGCCGCGATGGGCTTGACGCGCGTGTCATCGGCCGAGATCCCGCCGCTGAACATCAGCCCGGTCCGCTGGCCGACGAAGAAGAAGTTGGTCAGCGGCACGCCGGGCACCTCGATGCCCCGGTCGGGCAGCACGATCGGGTCGAGCTGCTGGGCCGAGGGCTCGCCGAGCTTGGCTTGCCAGTAAGGCCCGACGATGGCCTCGAAGCGCTGGCCGATCTGTTCCATCTTCTTCAGGTTGTAGCCCGGCGGGGGGATGAGCAGGCCGAACGCGAGGTTGCGGTTGCCCGAGGGCAGGTATGTCGCCGGGGGCATGAGCACGTAGCTGAGCACGATCGACGCGCCGGCGAGCACGATCACGATCGCCCAGCGCAGGCCCAGGGTCTGGGTCAGCCAGTAAATCCCATCGCGGAACTTGCCGGTGAACCGCCCGGCCCCGCCGGCGATCGAGATGCCGCCGGCCCGTTGCGCCTCGCCGCGATGCCTGAGGAACCGGGCCGCGGCGCTGGGGATCACCATCACCGAGGTGATCAGCGACAGCGTGACCGCGGCGCAGATCGCCAGGGAGATGTCGCGAAACAGTTGGCCGGCCTCTTCCTGAATGAAGATCACGGGGATGAACACCGCCAGGGTGGTCAACGTGCTGGCGAGGATGGCGCCCCACACCTCGCGCCCGCCGTCGTGCGCCGCATCACGCGGGGTCTTGCCCAGGCCCAGTTGCCGATCGATGTTCTCCAGCACGACGATCGCGTTGTCCACGACCATGCCCACGGCGAACGCCAGGCCGGCCAGGGAGATCACGTTGATGTTGCGGCCCATGCCGACGATCGCGACGAACGTGCCGATGATCGACACCGGGATCGCCAGCGCGACGATCGTCGTGGCGCGGATCGACCGCAGAAACAGCAGCAGCACGGTGAGGGCCAGCGCCCCGCCGAAGAAGATGTTGTTGCGCACCAGCGCGATCGCCTGCTCGACGTAGACGGTCTGGTCGTACACCTGATCGAGCGTGAGCCGGCCGGCCAGGCCCAGTTGCTCGGCCTTGCGGGGCAGGATGTTGTCGTTGAGGTCGCGGATCGCGGCCTTGAGGCCGGCCATCACCTGCATGATGTTCGAGCCGACCTCCTGCTGGACGTTGATCGCCAGCGCCAGCTCGCCGCGCGAGCGGACCAGCGCCGACGGCTCCTTGTAGGTCAGCACCACCTCGCCCACGTCGGCGACGCGCACCACCGGCTCGTCGGGCGCGGAGATAATGGTCTGGCCCACCTCGTAAAGCGCCTCGTACTCGCCGGTGGCGCGCGTGCGGACGTTGAGCTTGCCCTCCTCGATATCGCCGGCCGAGACGTTCACGTTCAGCGCCCGGATCGACTCGACCATCTGCTCAGGCGGGATGCTGTGCTGAGCCAGCTTGACCGGGTCGAACTGAATCTGCACCTCCGGCTCGCTGCCGCCGAGCACGTTGACCTCCGACACGCCCGCCACCCGCTCCAGCGCGGTCTGGACGTTGTCCTGGGCCCACTTCTGCAGGTGGCGCACGTCGTAGGTCTTGTCCTCGCTGGTGAGGATGATCCACGCGATGTAGTCGCGGTCCTGCGGGTCGGTCGGCTCGACCTCCGGCTCGTCCACGTCCTCGGGGTAGTCGGGCACCTGCCGCAGCTTCTCGCTGACGTCGATCAGCGCGCGCTTCTTGTCGGTGCCCACCGGGAACTCCAGCACCACCTGCCCCTGGCCGAACTGGCTGGTGCTGGTCATCTTCTCCAGGCCCTGAATGCTCTTGAGCTGATCTTCCTGCTCGCGGACGACCTCGCTTTCGATCTCCGCGGGGCTGGCGCCTTCCCATTGCGTGGACACGCTGATGACCGGCCGATCCACGCTGGGCGTGAGCTGGATCGGGATCGCCCGCAGCGCCAGCAACCCGAACAGGATCACCAGCACCACGCCCACGGAAACCTTCACCGGGTTGTCGATGGCGAAACGAATCGGGTCCATGGCGCTGCGCTTCAATGATGAACGACAAAGCTCGAATGACCAAAAGCGGCCGCGGCAGCCGTGCTCCGGGCATTGGTCATTCGTCATTTCCTTCGGGTTTGCCGGCCTGGGCGTCGGCGTTTGGGGCAGGCGGGGACTGTGCATTCTGCACGTTCAGCGGCTGGCCCGGCCGCAGACGTTCGTTGCCTTCGGTGACGACCTGTTCGCCCGGCCGCAGGTCGGCCTCGACGACGAAGCGGCCGAGCGACTTGAACAGCACGCGCACGTTGACCGGCACGGCGTTGCCGCCCCGGTTGACGTAGACCAGCATGCCGGTCGGCGTGGTCTGCACCGCGTCGCGCGGCACCAGCAGGGTCTGCATCTTTTGGCCCAGCGGCAGTTGGGCCTCGACGCTCATGCCCGGCCGAAGTTGCCCGTCGGCGTTGTCCAGCCGCACCTCGACCGGGAACGTCCGCGATCGCCGATCCGCATCGGGCACCACGCGGTGGATGCGGCCGGTGCGCGTCAGACCGATGCTCGGCACGCGCACGTCGATCCGCGACTCGGCGTTGAGCTGATCGATCATGAACTCCGGCACGTCGAGGATCGCGTCGATCGGATCGGTCTGGCTGAGCGTGACCACCGGCTCGCCGGGCGAAAGCCACTGGCCCAGCTCCGTGTGCCGGGCGGTGATGTAGCCGGTGAACGGCGCGTGGATGGTCATCTTCACCAGGCGGTCTTCGATCAGCTCGACCGCGGCTTGGCGCATGGCGACGTTGGCCTGGGCGACCTTGAGCTGGGCACGGGCGACCTGCTCGTCGCGCACCGCGAGGTCGTAGTCGGCCTGGGTGACGCTGCCATCATCAACCAGCGGTTCGAGGCGCCTGCGCTGCGCCAACGCCTGGTCGAGCCGGGCCTGGGCCTCGGCGATCGACGCGCGGGCGGTGTCCAGCTCGGCCTGGGCGACCTGCTTCTGACGGTCGAGGATGGTGGTGTCGAGCTTGGCCAGCACGCGGTCCTGGTTGATCTTCACGCCGGCGTCGGGCGGGGCGGCGACGACGCGGCCGGGCTCCTCGGCGGCGACGCGGCTTTCCTCGGCCGGCTCGAGTCGGCCGGTCACCAGGCGGTGCTGGATGACCTGCTCCCGGGTTACTTCGCCCACACGCACCAGCGCCGGGGGCGGGCCGGGCGGCCCGCCCCCGGCATCGGGCCCGCCGGCCTCCGCCGGCTCCTGCCCGCCACCGCAGGCGCCCAGCGCCAGCAACGCGCCGACCAACAGCGCGTGACGACAAGCCGGCGATGCGAAACGTACGAGCCCGGTGATGATCATGGTGCAGCCCTGGTGCGCGGGAGCAAGACTCTACGACTCGTCGGCGCGCAACTCAACCGACAGATCGTTTGAGACTGCGAATTGCGTTTGAAACGAAGCCGGCCGCTTCGCGTCATTCGCCCGGCAGCGGGTCGCGCGCCGCGCCGTCGGGCCGGGTGAACGTGCCGGCCTCGGGCTCGACGAACTCAACGTTGCTGATCGTGACCTTGCCCTTGGGCTGACCGTGGATGCCGGACTCGGCGTTCCAGTGATAAAAGCGCCATTGCGTCGAAAGCATCACGCCATCCACGCGCTGGTAGCCCTCGTACACAATCGCACTGGGGCTTTGCTCGGCTTTTTCCTGCGGCTTGGCGTAGGTCACGATGTACGACATCGCGTCGATCCGATCGTTGTTGGGGTTGCGATAGACGATGTACCAGTCATCGGGCGCATCGCCGACGTCTTGGCCGAAGGTGAGCTTGGCGCGCTTGTACGCCGTGTCGCCGCCTTCGCGCAGCGCCGCGTCGGGCAACTCGTGCAGGTACGCGCCCGGGTCGCGCAGCTTGAACGGCGTGGCCAGGAAATACGTCCACGTGCGCAGATGGAACCGGGGCCGCGGGCCTTTGATCTCCGCGTCGGCCGGGGTGTACCAGGCATCTTCACCGTCCCAGACCATGACCCGCTCGCCGTCGGCCGTGGTCATGCGCACCTTCTCCGAGTGCACGTCGAAGCTCGTCGTGCCGGCGAACATGACATCGCCGCCGTACTCGATGCGGATGTCGTAGCGGATGGCCTGCTTGTTCTTCCAGTTGGCCAGGCCGTGGGCTTTTTCGATGGGCTTGGCGAACGCGGCGGCGAATTCGCCGTGATCGCCCTCGTGGCCCCGCGCGGCGCCGGCCAGGGCCAGCGGGATCATCGCGGTCAACAGCATCCGGTTGCGCATGGTGATATCTCCTGTGTGAATGACTTGCTGAGGCGAGGAATGCTAGCGCTTCTGCGCCGCCGCGGCGTCCACGATCGCTTGAACCAGTTCATCGGGCATCTGCTCGCAGTCGGCCTCGGTGATCCGCAACGCCTCGTGCACCTCGCGGATCGTGCGGCGGTACGACGCGACGTAGTCCCGACACGCCGAGCACATCTTCAAGTGCATCTCGAACCGCTTGCGCGTCATCGGCGACATGCGGCCTTCGACGTAGTCGTCGAGCACCTTGATGAGCTTGCGGCAGGTGAGGATCACGATGCATCCTCCCGCATGTGCTCGTCGAGCAGCTCGCGCAGCGCCAGCCGCGCCCGGTGTAGCCGCGTCTTGACCGCGCCGCTCTTGATGCCCAGCGCCGCGGCGGTTTGCTCGGTGCTCAATTCCTGGATGTCGCGCATCAGCAGAACCTCGCGGTGGGTCTCGGGCAGCTCGGCGATCTTCTCCAGCACGATCTGGCGCATCTCCTGCCGGACGACCTGATCGTCGGGCGCGTCGCGCCAACGGCCGGGGGCGGCGTCGCGGCGATAGCCCATCCAGTTGAACCGCGGCTGGGCGGCGTCGATCGACACCTCGCCACGCCGCTTGATCTTGCGTAGCCGCATCAGCGCGGTGTTGACCGCGATGCGGTGCAGCCACGTGTGCAGCTTCGAGCGGCCATCGAATTGATCGATCCGGCGGTACACGGTCACGAACGCTTCCTGCAGGGCGTCGTTGGCCTCGGCGTCATCACGGACGATGCGTCGAACCACCGCACGCAGCCGCGGGCCGTGCTCGCGCACCAGTCGCTCGAACGCCGCGTTGTCGCCGTCACGCAGGCCCCGCACCAGCGCGGCCTCGGCCGTGGGATCACCGGCAACGGGCTGAGCGGGGCGATCTTCCACGACCCCCACCATACCCAGCCATCACCCGACGAGCCACGAACCACGCAATTCAGATGCCCCGGCGCTCGGGCCGGTTACCGATCGCCGACCGCCCGACGATGAATTTCGCTCATCAAGGCCGGGCCCGCTGGAAATCGCACCGAATCGGTACTATTCTTCCCACGACGCGACCGGAAGCCCTCATGGAGCGGCTTGATGAGCTTTGCACTGACGCGGAAAACCGATTACGCCCTGCTGGCGATGGCCCGCCTGGCCGACGAGGCCCCCGACGCCGCCGGACCGCTGAGCGCCCGGCAGATCGCCCAGGAATACGACCTGCCCCTGCCGGTGCTGATGAACGTGCTCAAGGACCTGGCCCGGGCCGAGCTGGTCAAGGCCCAGCGCGGCGCCGGCGGGGGCTACGCCCTGACGCGGGACGCGGCGGACATTCGCCTCGCCCAGGTCGTCGCCGCGATCGAGGGGCCCATCGCCGTCACCCTCTGCTGCGAGAACGACGACGAGGACGACCAGTGCCTGGGCTGCCGACTCACCGAGCGCTGCCCGATCACCCACACCATGAAGCAGTTCAACGATCTGATCATGCACGTGCTGCATTCGATGACCCTGGCCGACGCGATGAACCGCGACGTCCGCTTCGACCTGAGCATCACCGGCCGCGACGGCAGAACCGTCGCCAAGCCCAACGGTAAACTCACACAGGTAACCACCCCAGGCCGCCGACACGCAACCGCTTAGTTTCAGGCAAGGAAGATCACCATGCCACCGACCACCGATACCCAAGTTCATGAACTGACCGAACAGCGGCGTGAATACAAGTACGGCTTCACGACCGACATCGAGCAGGAGTTCGCCCCGCCGGGGCTGAACGAAGACATCGTCCGCTTCATCTCGGCCAAGAAGGAAGAACCGCAGTGGATGACCGACTGGCGGCTCAAGGCCTACCGCCACTGGCTGACGATGAAGGAGCCGACCTGGCAGTTTCTGCCCTACGGCTACGCGAAGCCGGACTACCACAACATCAGCTACTACGCGGCGCCTAAGAAGCGTCCCGAGTCGCTGGACGAGGTCGACCCGGTGCTGCTGGAGACGTACAAGAAGCTGGGCATCCCGCTTTCCGAGCAGAAGCTGCTGGCCGGCGTCGAGGGCGCCGAGCAGGAAGTGGCCGAGGCCGGCGGCCCGGCGGCGCTGCGCGGTGTCGCGGTCGATGCGGTGTTCGACTCGGTCTCGGTTCACACCACCTTTCAGAAGGAGCTGGAAAAGGTCGGCGTTATCTTCTGCCCCATCAGCGAGGCCGTCCGCAACCACCCCGAGCTGGTCAAGAAGTACCTCGGCAGCGTCGTGCCCTACTCGGACAATTTCTTCGCCACGCTCAACAGTGCCGTGTTCTCCGATGGCAGCTTCGTCTACATCCCCAAGGGCGTGCGCTGCCCGATGGAGCTTTCGACCTACTTCCGCATCAACGCCAACAATACCGGGCAGTTCGAGCGGACACTGATCATCGCCGAGGAAGGCAGCTACGTTTCGTACCTCGAGGGCTGCACCGCGCCGATGCGCGATGAGAACCAGCTCCACGCCGCGGTCGTCGAGCTGATCGCGCACAAGGACGCGCAGATCAAGTATTCGACGATCCAGAACTGGTACCCCGGCGACGAGCAGGGCAAGGGCGGGATCTACAACTTCGTCACCAAGCGCGGCCTGTGCGAGGGCGACCGCAGCCACATCTCGTGGACGCAGGTCGAGACCGGCTCGGCCGTGACGTGGAAGTATCCCTCGTGCATCCTCAAGGGCGACCACAGCAAGGGCGAGTTCTACTCCGTGGCCCTGACCAACGGCCGCCAGCAGGCCGACACCGGCACGAAGATGACGCACATCGGCAAGAACACCCGCTCGACGATCGTGAGCAAGGGCATCAGCGCCGGCCGGGGGCACAACAGCTACCGCGGCCTGGTGCAGATGAACAAGGGCGCGGCCAACAGCCGCAACTACACCCAATGCGACTCGATGCTCATCGGCGACCGGTGCGGCGCGCACACCTTCCCCTACATCGACGTGCGCAACACCACCAGCAGCGCCGAGCACGAGGCCAGCACCACCAAGATCGCCGAGGATCAGATGTTCTACTGCACCGCCCGCGGCATCAGCGAGGAAGACGCGGTCTCGCTGATCGTCAACGGCTTCTGCAAGGAAGTATTCAACGAGCTGCCCATGGAATTCGCCGTGGAGGCGAACAAGCTCCTGGCGGTCAGTCTCGAAGGCAGCGTGGGCTGATCGGCGCGTCGCACTCAAGCACACGCACCCACGACATGATTCGCGCACAAACCCCATAACACGGACCAGGCATAGACATGAGTTCCCCCATCATCGAAATCAACAACCTGCACGCCTCGGTCGAGGGCAACGAGATCCTCAAGGGCATCGATCTGACGATCCAGCCCGGCCAGGTACACTCGATCATGGGCCCCAACGGCTCGGGCAAGAGCACGCTGGCCCAGATCCTCGCGGGCAAGGACGACTACGAGATTACCGCCGGCTCGGTGACCTACCAGGGCAAGGACCTGCTGGACATGGACGCCGACGAACGCGCCTGCGAGGGCCTGTTTCTCGCGTTCCAGTACCCCGTCGAGATACCCGGTGTCTCGTCGATGCAGTTCCTCAAGGCCGCGGTCAACGCCAAACGAGAGCACCACGGCCAGGACGAGATGGACGCGGCGCAGATGCTCAAGCTCTTCCGCGCCAAGGCCCAGGAGGTCCGCATCGAGCCGGGCTTCCTCAAGCGCAACGTCAACGAGGGCTTCAGCGGCGGCGAGAAAAAGCGGTTCGAGATATTTCAGATGGCCGTGCTGGACCCGACGTTCTGCGTGCTGGACGAGACCGACTCGGGCCTGGACATCGACGCGCTGCGCATCGTGGCCGACGGCGTGAACGCCATGCGGTCAGACACGCGCGGGTTCCTCGTTATCACCCACTACCAGCGGCTGCTGGAGTACATCGTGCCCGACTACGTGCATGTGCTGGTGGACGGGAAGATCGTGCGGTCCGGCGGCAAGGAGCTGGCCGAGCAACTGGAAGACACCGGTTACGCCCAGTGGGCCGCCTACGCCGACACGGCCGCGGCCGGCGCGAAGTGAAAGGCACTGTGAACATGAGTCCAGTGATGGAACAACAAGCCGGCTACGAAGCGGCGCACGAGAAGCTGCTCGGGCGCACCGACGCCCAGGGCACGGGCAACCTGACCGGCCTGCGCCGCGGGGCGTTCGACGCCTTCGTCGCCCAGGGCATCCCGACCACCAGGGACGAGCGATGGAAGTTCACCAGCTTGAAGAAGCTGGCCGACACCACGTTCATCCTGCCCGATCCGCCGTTCGAGCCGACGCCCGCGGAGGTCGAGCCGTTCGACATCGAAGGCCTCGACGCGATCCGCATCGTGTTCGTCGATGGCTTCTTCGCCCCGTCGCTCAGCGCCGAGCTGTCCGCGGCCGAGGGGCGGGTGATGCAACTGGCCGACGCGATCGATCGACCCAACGCCCTGGCGGCGCAGAAGCTCGGCGAGCTGGTGAGCATCGACGACGATGCGTTTGGCGCGCTCAACACCGCGTTTATCGAGGACGGCGTGTTCGTCCACGTGCCCGCGGGCCAGGCGATCGACAAGCCGATCCACGTCCTGTCGATCACCACCGACGGCGAGCAGCCGAAGATGACCCACCCGCGCTGCCTGATCATCGCCGAGCCGCACGCCCGCGTGACCGTGATCGAGCACAACGTCTCGCTGGGCGAAGGCGTACACCTGACCAACGCCCTGACCGAGATTCACGCGGCCGACCACGCCACCGTGCACCACTACTACCTGGAGCGGGAGAACGACGCGGCGTTCAACATCTCGACCCTTAAGATCAGGCAGGGCGTGAAGAGCGATGTCCGATCGCACACGGCCCTGCTCGGCGGGGCGCTGGTGCGCAACAACGTGCATCCGATCCTCGCCGGCGACGATGCGCACTGCCTGATCAACGGCCTGTACATCGGCCAGCGCGACCAGCACCTGGACAACCACATGCGCGTCGAGCACGCGGCGCTGCGCGGCGACAGCCGGCAGTTCTACAAGGGCATTCTCAACGACAAGAGCCGGGGCGTGTTCGCCGGGCGCATCGTCGTGCACCCCGGCGCCCAGCAGACCGACGCGAAGCAGACCAACCGCAACCTGCTGCTGAGCGACGAGGCGCGCATCAACGCCAAGCCGCAGTTGGAGATCTACGCCGATGATGTGAAGTGTACCCACGGCGCGACGACCGGGCAGATCGACGAAGACATGATCTTCTACCTGCGCAGCCGCGGCATCGACCCCGAGACGGCGCGGGCGATGATGATCTTCGCCTTCGCCGCCGAGACGTTCGAGCGGATCGATCTGGAGCCGATCGAGCAACTGCTCAAGCAGGATCTGCTCAAGCGGTTGCCCCAGGCCCAGGTGCTGGCGGACGTTTTGTAGGGACCGGATTCACCGCGGAGGCGCGGAGAAGACGCGAGCACGCAGAAATGAAGTTAGACAGGATTGACGGGATGGACAGGATTGAGAAAAGCCAGGAAAGCCAGAAAACCGTTGAGCAACGATCCTGAGCATCCTGTTGATCCTGTCTAGGAAATTCTTTTTGGAACACACGTGACCACGACCGACACCACAACCTGCGCCGGGTTTGACGTTCAGCAGGTGCGTCAGCGGTTTCCGGCGTTGCACCAGACGGTGCACGGCAAGCCGCTGGTGTACCTGGACAACGCCGCGACCAGCCACAAGCCCCAGGACGTGATCGACGTGCTGGAGCATTACTACCGCACGTACAACTCCAACGTGCACCGCGGCCTGCACGCGCTGAGCGAGCTGGCGACCGGCCGGTACGAAGAAGCCCGGCGGAAGGTGGCTCGCTACATCGGCGCGGCGGTGCCCGAGCAGATCATCTTCACCCGCGGCACGACCGAGGCGATCAACCTCGTCGCCCACGCCTGGGGCCGGGCCAATCTCAAACCCGGCGATGAAATCCTGCTGACGCACATGGAGCACCACTCCAACATCGTGCCCTGGCAGCTCATCGCCGAGCAGACCGGCGCGGTGATCCGCGTCGCCGACGTGAACGCCGCCGGCGAGCTGGTGCTCGACGATCTGCGGGCCAAGCTGAGCGAGCGGACGAAGGTCGTCAGCGTCGTGCACATCTCCAACGCGCTGGGCACGGTCAACCCGGTCAAGCGGATCGTCGAGCTGGCCCACCACGCCGGGGCGATCGCGGTGATCGACGGCGCCCAGGCCGTGACGCACCAGCGGGTCGACGTGCAGGACATCGGCGCCGATTTCTACGCCTTCAGCGGGCACAAATGCTTCGGGCCCACGGGCATCGGCGTGCTGTACGGCCAGGAAAAACTGCTGGACGCGATGCCCCCCTACCAGGGCGGCGGCGAGATGATCGATTCGGTGAGCTTCGAGAAGACCACCTACGCCAAGCTGCCCAACAAGTTCGAGGCCGGCACACCCAACATCGCCGGGGCGATCGGCCTGGGCGCCGCGATCGATTTCATGGCCGCGCTCGACTTCGACGCCGCCATGGCCCACGAGCACGACGTGCTCCACTACGGCGCCCAACGCCTGGCCGAGATCGAAGGCCTGCGGCTGATCGGCACCGCGGCGGACAAGTCCGGCGTGCTGAGCTTCGTCATCGAAGGCATTCACCCCTACGACATGGCGCCCGTGCTCGACCACGAGGGCGTGGCCGTCCGCACCGGCCACCACTGCACCCAGCCGCTGATGGATCACTTCCAGATCCCCGCGACCGTCCGCGCGTCGCTGGCGCTCTACAATACACGCGACGAGATCGATACCCTGATCGAAGGACTGGCGAAGGTACGCAAGCTGTTTGCGGAATAGTCAATCGGTTTGACCGATCAACCAGGCATCAGCCATGAGCGCATTAGACGAACTGACATTGGAAGAGCTTCACGAGAACTTCGAGCTGCTCGGCGACTGGGAGCAGCGGTTCACGTACCTGCTGGACCTGGGTCGCAAGGTGCCCAAGATGGACAAGCCCGACCTGATCGAGGCCAACCGGGTACACGGCTGCCAGAGCCAGGTGTGGCTGAAGATGGACATCGAGCCGGCCGACAACGGCGGATCGCCGCGGGTGCGGTTCGTGGCGAATTCCGACGCCCACATCGTCAACGGCCTGATCGCGATCCTGATGGTGATGTACAACGGCAAGCCGGCCCAGGAAATCCTCGCGGCCGACGCGGTGGCCACGTTCAAGCAGCTCGAACTCGAAGAGCACCTGAGCCCCACCCGGCGCAACGGCCTGCACGCGATGGTCAACCGCATCCGCGAGCTGGCGGGCAAGGCGCTGAGCGAGCAGTTCAGCGGCGCCGCCACGGCCGCGCCGGCCGACAACGGCAAGGACCAGTCGCCCGCGCCCGTCGAGCCGACCGGCGATGGCCCCGGCGACATCAAGGAAAAGGTCTACGAAGCGCTCAAGAAGGTGTACGACCCCGAAATCCCGGTCAACATCTACGAGCTGGGCCTGATCTACGACGTGCACGTCTCGGACGATGGCAAGCGCGTGAGCGTGACGATGACGCTCACCACCCCCAACTGCCCCGAGGCCCAGACCCTGCCGCAGACCGTGGAGAACTACGTCGCGGCGATCGACGAGGTCGAAGAGGTCAACGTACACATCACCTGGGAGCCGATGTGGCACCGCGACATGATGAGCGAAGAGGCGAAGCTGGAGCTGGGGTTGTTTTGAGCAGCGCCCGAAGAGCGCGGCGGAGCCGCGGCGCTGAATTCATACAGCATCACGCGGTGGGTATCGCTTGAGCATCGAACGCATTGCCACGCATCGGTTGCTGACGGTGGACGACATCCCGCCGACGCAGGACGACCTGCGCGTGGTGGGCGTGTTCAACCCCGGCGCGATCGAAGTGGACGGCCAGGTCGTGCTGCTGGCGCGCATCGCCGAGGCGCCGCGGGACGTGTCGCCCACCTGCCGCTGCTCGCCGCGGTGGGACGACGGCCGCATCGTCATCGATCACTTCAAGGGCGACTTCATCGACGAGGACCAGCGTGTGTTCCGCGTGGACCGCGGGGCGCACGCCCGGCTGACGTTCATCAGCCACCTGCGTGCGATCCGCCTGGACGACGGCGGCACGTCGGTCAGCCGCGCCGCGATCGACCGCAGCGTGCGCTTCGACCCGGCCGGGCCGTGGGAGCACTTCGGCGTCGAAGACCCGCGCATCACCAAGATCGACGACCGCTACTGGATCACCTACGTCGCGGTCAGCCGGGTCGGGCCATGCACGGCGCTGGCCGGCACGAGTGACTTCCGAACGTTTCAGCGGCACGGCATCATCTTCCCGATCGACAACAAGGACGTGACGCTGTTCCCCCGCCGCGTCGGCGGCCGATACCTGGCGATGCACCGGCCGATGGGCCACTTCTCCCGGCCGACGATGTGGCTGGCCGACTCACCCGACCTGCTGCACTGGGGCAACCACCGCCCGCTGCCGATCGGCGAGTTCGACCCGGCGACGGGCAAGGTCGGCGGGGGCTGCCCGCCGATCCACACCGACCGCGGCTGGCTGGTGATCTTCCACGGCAACGACCAAGACCCCGACGCACCGCCGAACGCCGTGGGCAGCTACTACGGCGAGGCGATGCTGCTGGACCACGACGACCCGACGAAGATAATCGCCCGCGCCCGCGAGCCGTTCTTCCGGCCCGAGGCCGAGTTCGAGCGCCGCGGCTTCGTCAACAACGTGGTCTTCCCCACCGGCATCGTCGACCGCCGCGACCAACTGCTCATCTACTACGGCGCGGCCGACGACACGACCGCCGTGGCGGTCTGGTCGAAGCAGGACATCCTCGACAGCTTGCGATAAACCCCCGCAACGGACTCGAGCACGCAAGTCGGACCGATCAATCCGCCCGGCAGTAACGCGCTCGCTCGCGCGGGCCGTCCTCGCACTTGAGACGCTCGGCCAATATCGTGCCGGCCTCCTCGCTGTTGGCGTTGAACCATTGCTTCGCGTCGAGCGAATGCAGCACGCCCCACTCGTACATCTCGGGGCTGTAGTCGAGTTCGCTTTCCCTCATCGATTCGAGTTGCACCTTGGCCTGCTCGGTGTACTTCTCGTAGTAGCCGACGAAGCGGTCTGCCTTGTCGCAACTCTCGGTACACGTGAAAAAGTGGGCGCGGACGGCCGGGTTCCCATCGGGGCTGGTGATCGGCGGGTACTGGCGCGAGTCGCCCACGAAGTATTCGCCGCTGACCGTGTCGTAGTAATACGCATTGGCCTTCACGGGCCCGCTGGGGCGGGGTGAATCGCTTATTAAATAAACATAGCCCAACGCCACAGCAATCATCACCACACAGACAATCACCACGATGTGCTGGTTGTCGTTCAACTTCTCTCGGAGGTTGAAGTCCCGCAGCCGATCCATGAGTTCCATGATGTCATCCCTTGCGCGAGGGGGTGGGCCAAGTTCCGTCATCGGCGCGGTGCGCCCGATGCCTCCAGTGACGTGGATGCGTGCCTCGACCGGCCCGGCCCGGCCATCGTCCAAACGCCGCGAACGCGGCGCCACCGAACCCACATGAATCTACCTCACCGTCGCCGTTGGGGCAACGGCCAGGGTGAAGACAACCCGAATTCGCTTGGAATCCCTTGGTTAGGCGCGAAGATGGAGTTATCCTGCATAACAGCGTTTCACTGGCTTTCGGCCGAAACGCATTGAACAGGCAGACTCGTGGTCTGTCTAACCCCTCAAATCCGCGCACAGACTGATCCGCCCAATCAACGGTTAGCCGCCAGGAGCCCCCCATGTCCCGCAACTCGATCGCGTTTAGTTTGATGGTGATGATGGTTGCCATCTCAATGTGTCTTATCGGTGCCGCCGCAGCGGACCGCGAGGCGCCATTCCCAGCCCGCTACGATGCCAGCATCGTGGCAACGACAGCCGACCTCGTTGTCGTCGACCACAACACTCAAAAGATGTACGTTTATGGGCAGCACAAAGGTAGTTGGGTCTTACGTTCGTTCACGGATCTGACACAGGTTGGTGCCGTGAAGCTTGAGCCCCAAGGTCCTGCGGCAGACGAAGTTGATAGAGCACTTGGACGCGAGGGCGGCTAACCACCGGCCGCAGTTGACCGGCGACGCCCGCGATGGATCATTGGGTTGTCGGTTGAACATCTGCTCGATCTGGGGTGAAATTGAAAACGAAATCGCATGGAAGGGCTTGATGACGATTGCGGTTTTCTTCTTGGCCTCCGCCCTGACGCTCAGCGTAAACAAGATGATCGACCGCCCCCGCGACTCCGGGGCCGAACCACCGGCCCGGCCGACTGCTCGCCGCGATCGGCGGTAGCGGAGCACGGTTCGCGTCATATCGGGGCCGACGTCGTGCGATTTGGGCGGGCGGTGGGCGGCCGGATGCCGATACACTGCAATATCCCGCCAGTCGGGGCGTTGATTGATCGGCTGTGCATGAATCGACCGCTGGACTCAACGTTGGCCCAGGCCGCCGGTGGCGACGAAGCCGCCTGGCGGCGGCTGATCGATGCGTACAGCGGCCGCGTGTACGGGCTGATCTTCCGGCAGTGCGGCAACGCGGAGCTGGCCGAGGAGATCACGCAGTCGACGTTTGTGAAGGTCGTTGGGAAGTTGCCGCAGTACGAGGATACAGGGCGGTTCGAGGCGTGGCTGTTTCGGATCGCGATGAATCGGCTGCGGGACGAGATGCGACGCCGCAAGCGTCAGGCGAACCCGGTGGACTTCGGCCAAACCCCGCCGGAATCGATCGGGTACGCCGCGGCCCACGACGGTTCGCCCGACGCGCCGCTGCTGGCGGCCGAGCGGAACGCGCAGCTCGCCGCGGCGATCGCCGAGTTGCCCGAGGCCGATCGCGAGCTGCTGCACTTGCGGTACACCGCCCAGATGAGTTACCAGCAGATCGCGGACCTGCTGGAACAGCCGCTGGGCACGGTGCTGGCCCGCGGGCACCGGGCGTTGAAGAAGTTGCGAACGATGCTGGCCGACGCCGACGCGGCGTGAACGAATGAAACGATTGACGATGGTGAACACAATGAACGATCACAATCACGAACGCGACCTCGCGCTGGACGGCGAGTTGGCCGCGCTGGACCGCGAGCTGCGTGAGCGGATGCCCGCGCAGGCGTCGGCGGACCTGGCCAACCGGATTTATCGCTCGACCGTGGCCGACCTGCCGCAGCGCGAGGTGATCGCGCGGCTGGGTTGGACGAGCTGGACGGGCTGGAAATACGCCGCGGCGATCGCGCTGGTGTTCTTCTACAGCGTGCTGTGGATCAAGCCGCACATGATGCCCACGACGATCAGCGATCGCGAGGTGGCGCTGACGATTCACGCGGTGGGCGACGAGCCGGCGATCGCGCTGGACGAGCGGATCGACACGGTCGCGGCGCGGCTGGAGCGGCTGGCCGCGGACGTGGGGGCCGAGCCGGTGAACGTGCTGGGCCTGGGCGAGGACGACGACACGCTGACCGAACAACTGCTGCTGCTGGACGAGCAACTGGGCACGATCGGCTAAGGCCGACGCCCGACTGGAAGCGACCATGACGCACATGATCCGCGGGATATACAAGCAAACGGTCACGGCGACGACGCTGGCGGCATTGATCACCGGCGCGGCGTGGGCCGACGCGGACGACGCGGCGCGCGATGAACAAACCGTTGCCCGCGTCGCAATGGCCGACGAAGCGGAAGGCGCGGCCGATGCCGACCGGGACCGCGCCGGCGAGGCCCGGGCCGACGCTGAACGCTCGCGGCCGCGGTGGCGCGAGCGGCCGGGGGGCGATGGCCCGCGGCCGGCGTTTGCCGATCGCAAGCCGCCCAGGCCGCTGACCGCCGAGCAGCGCGATGAACTGCTTGCCGTGCTCGACCGGATCAATCCCCAGATGAAAGACCGGCTCGAGCGGGCGGTGAAAGACAACCCCCAGCGGGCCGGCCGGGTGATGGCGCACCTGTACCACAGCCGGCGGATTCAGGAACTGCTTGAGACCCGCCGGGACGATCCGCGGCGCTTCGCGACGATGGCCAGCGAGTCGCGCCATCGCGTGGCGGCGGCGCAACTGGCGCGGCAGATCCGCAAGGCCCGCCAGGCCGGCGACACGCAGCGGGTAAACGAGCTTTCGACCCGGCTGCGCGAACAGCTCGAAGGCATGTTTGAAGCCCGCCAGGCGCTGCGCGAGCGTGAGCTGGCGGAGCTGGAGCGGCGCATCGATCGCCTGCGCGATGAGTTGAAGGACCACCGCCAGCGCAAGGCGGAGCTGATCGACCAGGCGCTGGGGCGCATCGTCCGCGGCGAGGGCCGACCCGAGGCCGACCCGCTCGATGAGCCGGCCGACGCCCAAGCCGACGAGTAATCCGCACGACGGGCACGACCCGCACCACCGGCAACTTTCGCCCGACCCGCAACCGTGACCGCGCGGCGCGACGATGCGAGCCGACCACCGGCGGCGGGCTAAACCCAGCACGATCGGGTTCCGATGGCTTGGGTATGAACCCATGCCAATTCATGCTGCGCCGACCGCCCGCGGCGGTCGGGATCCGTTCGCCCGGGTCGATGTGGGTGCTGGTGGTCGCGCTGCTGACCGCGTCGGGCTGCGACACGCAGCTTCGCACGGGCTACGTGGCGTACAGCCGGGGCGACTACGCCAAGGCGCACCAGCGTCTGGCGCCGCTGGCCGAGCAAGGCGATGAGCGGGCGCAGTACTTCCTCGCGGCGATGTACGAGTCGGGCAAGGGCGTGCCGGCCGATCAAGCCACGGCGGCGAGCTGGTACGCCCGGGCCGCCGAGCAGGGCTTGGCTGATGCTCAGTCGCGACTGGGCATCATGTACCACGAGGGCCGGGGCGTGGAGCAGGACCGGGCCCGGGCGGCGAAGTGGTTTACCAAGGCCGCGGAGAAGCGCTTCCGCCCGGCGCAGAACAACCTTGGCGCGATGCACGTGCGTGGCGAGCTGCCCGACGCCGATCCGCACAAGGGCTTTCAGCTTATCCACCGCGCGGCGCTGGAAGACAACCTCACCGCGCAGTTCGCGCTGGGCACGATGTACCAGACCGGCACGGCGGTCGAGCAGAATCCCTACAAGGCGCGCAAGTGGCTGGAGACCGCGGCGAAGCGCGGCCACGCGGGCGCGGCGAACAAGGTCGCGATGATGTTCGAGCGCGGCGAGGGCGGCATCGCCTTCAGCAAGGTCGCGGTGAACTACTACCGCGAGGCCGCCGAGCAGGGCCACGCCCCCGCCCAGGGCAACCTGGGCATGATGTACCTCGCCGGCAAGGGCGTGAAGCAAGACCCGCAGCTCGCCCGGCAGTGGCTGGAGAAGGCGGCGATGAGCGGCGAGGCCGGGCCGATGTTCGTCCTGGGCATGATGTACTACAAGGGCATGGGCATCGAGCGGGACCTGGGCTGGGCGGTGAAGTGGCTGCAGCAGGCGGCCGAGCGGAACTACCCCGCGGCCCAGCACGCGATGGCCGTGATCCACGAGCGGGGCGAGGGCGTCGCGGCCGACGCGGCGCGGGCCGCCCGGCTCTACCGCGCCGCGGCCGAGCAGGGCCTGGCCATGGCTCAGACCAACCTCGCGATGCTCTATTTCCAGGGCAAGGGCGTGAAGCGGGACTACGCCCAGGCCGCGCGGTGGCTGACCGCCGCGGCCACGCAGGACACGCCCCAGGCCCAGTACGCGCTGGGCTACCTGCACTACCGCGGGCTGGGCGTGGCGCAGGACGAGCGCGCCGCGGCCCACTGGTTCGCCCGCGCCGCGGAGCACGGCTTGGGCGCGGCGCAGACCAACCTCGCGATGATGCACCTACGCGGCCAGGGGGTGGAGCAGTCCGACGAGCTGGCGCTGCG